>CAYNGZ010000182.1:2469-10841 GCA_964396695.1 uncultured Pseudomonas sp. | reverse complement strand
AAAGATCAAAAGATCAAAAGATCAAAAGATCAAAAGATCAAAAGATCAAAAGATCGCAGCCTGCGGCAGCTCTTATGGAACAAAAAATAACTTATTGATTTATATATTATTTTTAAGGACTGGCTTGCCAGCCCTGGCCCATGTTCCTTGCGCGACAGCGCGGCCTCGAAGAGGGGGCGGCCCCTCCTACAGGGGTGGCGTAGTTTTAATGACCATTGCCGGAATGCCCGCCCGTATGGCCGGCGCCCTGCCCCGCCTCCTTGCCGGCCGCACCTTGCTTGCCGCCTTCGTCTTCATGGCTGGCACGGTCGGCTTTATCGGCCGCAGCCCTGGCCTTCTCGGCGGCTTTGCCGAGCTGATCGACGACCTGCAAGTTGGCCTTGCGCACGCTCTCGACAAAGCCCAGGAACGGCAGATCAGTGATCCCGACCAGACCGAAATGGCCATTTTCACCGTCCAGCAGACGACCGGTCACCGGCTGATCGAGGTACTGGAACCAATGCACTCCGACAATCGACGGTTCGTTTACGGCTTGCTTGACGAAATGGGTGTAGGCCGACCCACGGTCCTCTTCCTTCGCCAGTTCCGTCACACCGCCCCAGAATGGGCCGCGATCCCGCGAGCCGAAGTTGAACTCGGTGATCAGCACCGGTTTGTCCAGCGCCTGCAGCCTGGTGAAGTCATAACCGTCCTGCGGTTTGAGCGTGTACATGTTGAAGCTCAGGACGTCGCAATACTGCGCGCAAGACTCGACAGCCTCCGGAGTGCTGATGGCAAACCGACCACCGAGCAGCAGGTGGTTGGGCGCGTGCCACTTAAGCGAATCGGCAATGGTCTTGAAGTAGGTATCGGCGAAGACCTTTTGAAAATATTTGAAGTCGGCCTCGATTTCCGGGTGCTCCGGACTCGGCAACGGCGGCACGAAACCGGGGTCTTCCATCAGCTCCCAGGCGGGCAGATCAATACCCCAGGCTTTCGACAGCCCCTCCTGATTACGGTACTTGTCCCGCAACTGCTTGAGGAACGCCCGCTTGGCCGGCACGTCAGTGGTCATTTTCAAGGTGCCGTACGCCAGGGCATAACGGGCCTTCGGGTCATCGCCGGGACCGGCCCAGGCCAGTTCGTTATCGGCGAAGTAACCGATCAACCATGGATCGTCGCGATGGTCGCGCGCGGCAATGGCCACGGCGCGCTCGGTGGCCATGGCGAAACGCGGGTCGAACGGGTCGGGCATGCCGCCCCACCAGTCGCCACCCGTGCTGATACTGGCGTAATCGCCGACGATGGACAGTGGCAAGGTGTACGGCACTCGGTCATTCAGGCCCAGCGCCGGAGCGCTCCAGTCACCGATGGTGTTGAAACCCCAGGCTTGCAGGCGGTCGAGGGTATGGCGGGTCCAGCGCTGTTCGTCGAATGCAGGTGAAGCACAGGGTTTTTCGGCGGTGTCGGCCTTGGCTTCATCAGCCTTGGTTTCACTCGCGATCGCACACGGTTGGCCATACGTACGCTGCAGGTTGGCACCGTAGAAGTCATACCAGCGACCGGCATTGAACCCACGTCCCTGATCGACCCCATTGCCGCCACGGTTGTCGCCTTCACCGTAATGGCTGGCCAATGGCTCATTGTTATCGGGCAACGACTCGAACATCGCTTCACGCCCGGCGACGTAAGTCTGGCTGGTGTCGGCGGTGACCGTATTGACCCCCAGGGAATAGAACGGGTGGCCTTGCGGTGTCACCAGATACCAGCGACCGTCACGCTTTTCAGTGCGAAAGAAGCCGCTGGCCTTGAACGCCACGCCTTTGCTCCAGCCACCGAACGTGTCCAGGGACGAGCGCTCGCGTTCGGCCAGCCAGGTTTTCAGTTGCTGTTGTTCTTTATTCGCCGCCGCTTTGAGCTGCTCGTCGCTGCTCACTTTTTCCGGCCATTTCGCTCGCGTGGACTGACCATAAACGTCCACTAACGAGCCGTAGGCGGCTTTGACCACTGCCTCGCCGTCCTGCACACCAAAGCGTTCGAGCATGATGCTTTGAGCGACTTTTGGCTGGTCCATCGACAGCGTCACCGACACCACCTGGCTGCGATCCAGTTCACCCGTGCTGCTGGCCAGCAAGACACGCTGGCCGTCGACGGTGATTGGCATTGGCGGGCCGGCTTTCATGCCCTGGCTCAACGGCGAACTCGGTGTCAGGGGAACCAGCAAGGTTTGCGCAGGCCCGGCCGGCAGATCGATGCGACTGACCAGGGTCTTGCCGTCGTTACTCTGGATTTTCACGTAGAGCGTCAGGGCCCAGTTCATCGCGCTCTGGATACGCAGACTCATGACGCCAGACTGAGACCAGTCCCAGGCGCCGCTTTGCGGAGTCAGACGCAGGTTCGGTTGTGCCGCCGGGTTGAAGGTCACCCGGCGCAGCACTTCACCTTCAGCCGTTTGCTCCGCATTGGACTGTGGCAGGCTGGCGTCCTGAGTCGCCACCTGGACCACATCGGCAGGCCGGACAAAGTTGAACAGCGTCTGCTGTCCGGCCGGAGCCGCCAGCAGTGGCGCAGCGAACATCAGGGCAAAAACAGCGGGTAACGAACGGCGAATCATATGAACCAGGTTCTCCCTAACGACCAGTGAACGGCCTGTGTGGAATCGGTGACGGGGGATAGACAACGAAGTGGGCGATTTCGCCCACCGTGCCTCAAGATATTTCGCGGCGAAACGGCGGCAGTGCGTTGAGGATAGCTTTGCCGTAGCGTTGCGTGACCAGACGCCGGTCAAGCAAGGTGATGGTACCCCGGTCTTCTTCGGTACGCAGCAGGCGCCCGCAAGCCTGCACCAGCTTGAGCGAAGCGTCCGGCACGGAGATTTCCATGAACGGGTTGCCGCCTCGGGCTTCGATCCATTCGGCCAGCGCGGCTTCGACTGGATCGTCCGGGACCGAGAACGGGATCTTGGCGATCACCACGTGCTCGCAATAAGCGCCCGGCAAGTCGACCCCCTCGGCGAAACTCGCCAGACCGAACAGCACACTGGAGTCTCCGCCATCGACCCGCGCCTTGTGCTTGTTCAGGGTTTCCTGCTTCGACAGGTTGCCTTGAATGAACACTTGCTTGCGCCAGTCACGGTCCAGGCCATCGAACACGTCCTGCATCTGTTTACGCGACGAGAACAGCACCAGCGTGCCGCGCGAGCCTTCGACCAGTTCCGGCAGATCACGAATGATCGCTGCGGTGTGGGCGGCCGCGTCCCGCGGGTCGGCGCGCAGGTCCGGAACCCGCAACACGCCCGCATCGGCATGGAGGAAGGGGCTCGGCACCACGGCCGTCACGGCTTTTTTCGGCAGGCCGGCGCGCATGCGGAAACGGTCGAAGGTGCCGAGTGCGGTCAAGGTGGCCGAGGTCACCAGTGCACCATAAGCCACATTCCACAGGTTGCGACGGAGCATTTCTGCCGCCAGGATCGGACTGGCGTTGACCTCGATGTCGAACAGCGAGCCGCTTTCGGCCAAGGTCAGCCAGCGCGCCATCGGCGGGTTGTCTTCCGGGTCTTCGGTGGTGAATGCCGTCCACAACTCCCAGTTGCCCTGAGAACGGGACAGCAGACTGCCGAACAGCGGATACCATTCTTCGGCCTGATTGCTGGCAATGCCGATGTTGACCTCGCCATCCATGCCTTCCTTGAGCAGCTCGGTGAGCCGGGTAAAGACATCGGTCAGGCGTGCAAAGCCCTTCTTCAGCTCGATGCCCATCTCACGCATATGCTCGGGAATCACCCCGCCGACGAAGCGATGACGCGGCCGCTCGCGACCCTCGACGTCTTCGCCGGGCTTGAAGTCGGCGACCTGCTCGCAGGCGGTGAACATGAACTGTTGCTGGGTCTTGATCTCGCGCGCCAGCTCCGGCACTTGCTCGATCAGCTTGCCCAGATCGCCGGGCAGCGGATGCTGGGCCAGCAGTTTGGTAAGATTCTTTGCGGTTGTCTCCAGCCAGTCGGCAGTGGAGCGCAGGCGGGTGTAATGAGCAAAGTGACCGATCGCCTTGTCCGGCAAGTGGTGACCTTCGTCGAACACGTAGATCGTATCGCGCGGGTCGGGCAAAACTGCTCCGCCGCCCAGGGCCAGATCAGCGAGGACCATGTCGTGGTTGGTGACGATGACATCAACCTTGCCCATGCCTTCGCGGGCCTTATAGAACGCGCATTGACCGAAGTTCGGGCAATGACGGTTGGTGCACTGGCTGTGATCGGTGGTCAGGCGCGCCCAGTCCGCATCCTCGAGAGCGGTGGGCCAACTGTCACGGTCGCCGTCCCACTTATTGCCGGCCAGTTTTTCGATCATGCTGGTGAACAGCTTCTGACTGGCTTCATCGACCTCGATCTTGAAGCCTTCTTCTTCGAACAGTTGCGCGGTCGCGGTTTGTGCGTGGCCTTCCTGCAACAGCATGTCGAGCTTGGACAGGCACATGTAGCGGCCACGGCCCTTGGCCAGCGCGAAGCTGAAATTCAGCCCGCTGTTGCGCATCAGGTCCGGCAAGTCCTTGTAGACAATCTGTTCTTGCAGGGCGACGGTGGCGGTGGCGATCACCAGACGTTTGCCGGCGGCCTTGGCGGTGGGGATCGCCGCCAGGCTGTAGGCCACGGTTTTCCCGGTACCGGTGCCGGCTTCCACCGCGACAATCGCGGGGTCGCCACTGCGTCGGCCTTCGTCGTCGGTGTCGATGTCACCCAGGACTTTGGCAACTTCGGCGATCATCAGGCGCTGGCCATAACGCGGCTTGAGGCTCTTGGCTTCGAGAAAACGCGAGTAGGCGCCCTGGATCGTGGTTTTGAGTTCAGTGCTGATCATGGATTGTCGGGCGCAAAAAACGCTGGATAAATTTTCAGTGATTCGAATGGCCGCTATCATACCCCGCTAATGAATCCCGCGCAGAACGGAGTACCCCAATGACACCTTTCGCCCTCATTTATACCCTGCATGTGCTGGCGGCCCTGATCTGGGTTGGCGGCATGTTTTTCGCCTGGATGGTCCTGCGCCCCGCCGCCATGACGGCACTTGAAGGGCCTTCGCGGTTAAAGCTGTGGATAGAAGTGTTTCAACGTTTTTTTGTCTGGGTCTGGGTCGCCGTGGTGATCTTGCCGGTCAGTGGCGTCGGGCTGATTCATCTGCGCTTCAGCGGCTTTGAAACCGCACCGCGTTACGTACAGATCATGATGGGGTTGTATCTGGTGATGACCGCGCTGTTTATCCGCATTCAGGCGCTGAAACTGCCGGAGTTGCGTAACGCGGTGCTGGCCGAGGATTGGCCGGCGGGTGCGGCGACTTTGGGCAAGATTCGGCGCCTGGTGGGGATCAATCTGTTGCTGGGGTTGTTGCTGGTGGCGGCGGCTTCGGCTCGGCCGATGTTCTGATTCCCTCGCTGATCGTTCCCACGTGTGGGAACGATCAGCGAAGTGTGTGAGAACGATTACTTACAACCGCTGCACCGTCACTGTGCCTGCCGCACCGGCCGGGCCGGGTTGCCCCTGCGCCCCCGCACGACCGCTCTTGCCGCCGTCGGTACGGTAGACGAAGCAACTTTTGGCCTTGCCGCCCGCGCCCGGTTTGCCACCGGCACCGGCCACGCCACCGGCGCCACCGTCGACCAGCACCTTGATCTGTTGGGCCGGGTAATCGCGTGGCAACTGCACACGCACCTGCGCGCCCGGTGCCCCGGCATGACCATCGCCCCCATTATCGCCATCAGCCCCCTGCCCGGCCTGGCCCCAGGTGCAACCCGGCTCCTCGCCGTTAGCCCCGTCGAGTCCCACGTAACCGGGTGCGCCGGCACCGCCGCGGGCATCCACCGACAACTCGGGAGCGCTCAGCGAAGCAATCCGCAAGTCCAGATTTCGTCCGGCACGGGCAGCCTTGAGGTAAGTCCCCGGCGCGCCTCGAGAGGTGATCTGACTGCCACTGGAAAGCTGCGCGCGACTGATCTTCAATTGCAGGCTTTGCTCGCTGGGGACGATGGCGATTCGTGCCTCGCGGCCAAGATGCAACTCGCCAACGGTCAATTCGGTCACGTTCGAGGGGACCAGCAGCGTGCCGAAGTCGGCGACTTCCAGACGCTCCAGCTGCAGGGTGCTGGCGGTATTGGGCAAACGCAGCAGCGAGTTGGTTTGGACCGTCACCACTTGGGCCATCGCCAAAGGACTGATCAGGACGGCCAGCAGGCAAAGTTTACGCATGGCGCCCCCCCGCCGCTGAAGGGATCGCAAGGATGTGCACATGGAAGATGCCGACGACGAGGATCTGCAAGCGATCACGCCACGGATGAGCCCGCTCGTTGAGGTTGCGGTTATAGAGCACCAGCTCCACAAGATGGGTCATCAGCAACAGGCTACCGAGCAGATTGACCATCAGATGAAACGGACTGATCAACGGGCTGATCAGATTGACCAGCACCACCAGCCAGAACAACAGGGTCAACCCCTTCCCAAAGCCCCAAAGCACCTTCATGTACGCCCCCGCAGATCATTATTCTTTGCGTGCACAGTACCGACTTGCGCAAGGGGAAAGCCAGAGGCCAGCGAAAATTCTTCTGAACGGGCGATCCAGAGCCCCCGCGACTGTCGACCAGCGGCCAATCCCCCGTTCTGTCCGACGACTTTTATGCCCCTGTTTACGGCACATCCCCCATCGCCTGCAAACCGGCTCTAGGCTCGGACGTTCGGGCAGGCTAGTCTTCGCCTGTCTGATTGAGGATCTTCGATGACCGCAGGTATTTCTTCGCGCACGCCCCAGCAAGCCCTCGCGGCCTTGCTCGACCGCTATGCGCCACAACGTCTGTTGCTGATCGGCGCCAGCGACTTCCCGGCGCTGGAAGCCTTCAAGCTCGCGCACCCCGATGCCTGCGTCGCTCAAGTCGCGCCGGGGCCGCTGCCAGCCGAATTCGCGGCCCAGCGGTTTGACCTGGCGCTGGCACTCGATTGCCTTGAGCATCTGCCCAAGCGCGACGGCCTGAATCTGCTCGGCGGGATTCGCAACCTCAACGCCAGCCGCATTGCGGTGCTGGCGGACCTGAAAGCCTGCGGCTGGCAAGAAACCGACTTCTTTTCCCTGGCACTGCAGGCCAGTGAACGCTTCCAGCGTGAGGAACAGGTCCTGACACTGTTTACCTACGATCTGCTTGACTACAAACAAGTGCCTGACTGGCTCAATTCACGATTCTGGGCCAATCCGGAAAACTTCGGAAAATACTGGTGGTAACACGATGAGTACGTCCATTTGCCCGTGCGGCAGTGGCACCCAGCTGGATGCCTGCTGCGGCCACTACCATACCGGCCACCCCGCGCCCTGCGCCGAAGCCCTGATGCGTTCACGCTATAGCGCCTATGTGCTGGGCCTGATCGACTATCTGGTGGCCACCACCCTGCCCGCCCAACAGGCAGGCCTGGATCGCCAGTCGATCAGCGACTGGAGCGCGCAAAGCACCTGGCTCGGCCTCGAGGTGGAAAGCAGCGAGGTCTTCGGCGGCCAGCCCGAGCATGCGTTCGTCACCTTTACCGCGCGCTGGCACGACAGCACCGGCGAGCACAGCCACCGCGAACGTTCATCCTTTGTGCAAAACGCCGGTCGCTGGTACTTCATCGACCCGACCGTGCAACTCAAGGCCGGGCGCAATGACGCCTGCCCCTGCGCCAGCGGGCAGAAATTCAAGAAGTGCTGCGCGAGTTATTTCACAGCTTGAGGTGATTCCTTGGGGCTAGACTGGGGTTCAAGGAGAAATACCACCATGACCCATCAGCGGCGCGCCTTACAAACCCTCATCCTGTTCATGGTCCTGAGCCTCGGCGGCTGCGCGTCCTGGTTCACTGACGACACCCTGGACCCGCAAGTCCATCTGCTCAAAGTTGAAGTGGTGCGCGCCAAACTCCTTGAGCAGAGATTCATGCTGTATTTTCGCGTCGACAACCCCAACGACTCCAACCTGACCGTTCGCGGCCTGGTGTACCGGATTCATTTAAGCGAGTTCCTGCTGGCCGAAGGCGAGTCCAGCGAATGGTTCACCGTCGACCCGAAAAGCAGCGGCTACTTCCAGGTGCCGATTCGTACCAACCTCTGGCAACACCTGCGCGACGTGGTGAAATTGCTGAAGAAACCCGACCAGCCGATCCCCTATCACCTGGAAGGTACGCTGGAAACCGGATTATTCATCGGCAATGACGTGCACCTGGCCCATTATGGCGAGATAATTCCCGGCGATTTAATTCCGGAGTAACCTCGATGACCCAGCAACCCCATGTCCACGGCCCTGACTGCAAACACGATCCCGACCACCATAATCACAACCATGGCCATGTTCACGGCGCCCGCGAGGCAAAGCGGGAGGAATCGCTCCTCGTT
>CAYNGZ010000182.1:0-2459 GCA_964396695.1 uncultured Pseudomonas sp. | reverse complement strand
CAACGGCCCTAATTTCAACCCAGACCACGGCCACCATGCTCACGACCAGGGCCATGTTCACGGCCCGAAATGCGGCCACGCTAACCAGGAGCCGGTGCGCAACGCGTTGAAAGACGTTGGCCGCAACGACCCTTGCCCATGCGGCAACGGCAAGAAGTTCAAGAAGTGCCACGGCGCGTGATGCGTTAACAAAGCGCATCCCTCTGTAGGCGCCCCGCGCGCCTACAGAATTTGTGCAGCACGGATCACCGTCGCATATTCCCCGTGCAGATTGCCCAGCGACATCGCATGCACCTCCTGCGCCGAATACGCCTTGCCAAAGAAGTCGAGCTTGTCGAAGGTGTAACAGGCATCTTCCACGACCCAGGTTTCAAACCCCAGATTACCCGCCGTACGCGCCGTGGACTCGACCGAATTATGAGTCGCCACGCCCACGATGATCAGTTGTTCGATCCCCGCCTGCCGCAAATCAGCCTCCAACGTCGTCCCACAGAATGCATCCGGGACCCGTTTCTGGATCACGCACTCGCCCGATAGCGGTTCGAACCGTACCTGAAACTCGACGCCCGACTGCTGCGGCCAGAACACTGATTCCGGCGAGTGAGACAAGTGCTGCACATGAATCACCGGCCGCGCCATACGCCGCCACTCGCTCAACAACTCGGCCATACGCTCCTCGGCGTCAGGATTATTGCGTGGTCCGAGCTTGGGATGATGAATGCCTTTTTGCTGATCAATGAGGATCAACGCTGCGTTGGCCTGAAGTTCCATGGCGACTTTTCTCTTGTACAGGTCATTGGGTTTTCCACACTTGAGCATCACCTCTTCCGATAGGCAAGTCATGGAACACTAACCACCTGCGTCAAATCCTGTGATTTATCGGACAAACCTTGAAATAAGATCGGCCCCCGCTTGCGCGGCCTTCTCCTGCTCACTAACGTAGCGCCTTTAATGACGCTAGCCCCCGCAGGAGCTTTACCATGGCCTCGCCAGCCCTTACATCTTTTCTTCCCCGGTTCGGCGTTGCCGCAGCAGTGGCCAGTGTGCTCAGCCTCACCGGTTGCCAGACCTGGAATGCCCAGGACAGCCTGCCACCCACCGCAGGCGTGCAGCCGCTCAAAGGGCTGGCGCAAAATGTTTCAGTGCGCCGCAATGCCGTGGGCATGCCGCTGATCGAAAGCAACACGTTCCACGACGCGCTGTTCACCCTCGGTTATGTACACGCCAGTGATCGCATCAGCCAGATGGTCACCCTGCGCCTGCTGGCCCAGGGTCGCCTGTCGGAGATGTCCGGTGCAGAGATGCTGGACGCTGACCGCTATATGCGCGCGGTCAACCTGAAGAAAAGCGCCGACGCGCTCTACAAGGCTTCCTCCCCCCGCCTGAAACGTTTCTTCGAAGTCTATGCACGCGGGGTCAACGCCTACCTGTTCCGTTATCGCGACAAGCTGCCGCCGGACCTGGCCGCCACGGGCTACCAACCGGAATACTGGAAACCGGAAGATTCGGCGCTGATGTTCTGCCTGCTGAACTTCAGCCAGTCGGCCAACCTGCCGCAGGAAATCGCCTCGCTGGTGATGGCGCAAACCGTCACGACCGACAAACTCGCGTGGCTGTCGCCGTCCTACCCGGATGAAAAGCTGCCGCAGGCCGAAGCTGAAAAGCTCAAAGACGTGAAGCTCAACGGTACGATCCCGGGCCTGACCGAACTCAGCAAAGCCAACGACCAGTTGTCCGCGTTCAATCTGCTCGGCGCCACAGCGTCGAACAACTGGGCGATTGCCCCGCAGCGCAGTCGCAGCGGCAAGAGCCTGCTGGCCAGTGACAGCCAATTCCCGATTGGCGCACCGTCGCTGTGGAACTACGTGCAGATCCGTTCGCCGAAGTATCAGGCTGCCGGGGTTTCCATCGCGGGCATTCCGATGGTATTGGCCGGTTTCAACGGCAAAGTGGCGTGGAGCATGACCGCGGTCATGGGCGACAACCAGGACTTGTTCCTTGAAAAGCTCAAGCGTCAAGGCAATGGCCTGGCCTACGAAGTCGCTGGCAAATGGCAACCGGTCATGGTTCGCAACGAAACCTATTTCGTCAAAGGTCAACGGCCGATTCGCGAAGCCGTGTACGAAACCCGCCACGGCCCGCTGCTCAACAGCGCCCAAGGCACGGCACTGGGCAACGGTTTCGGTCTGGCGTTGCAGATGCCGGACTTTACGGACGACAAGAGCCTGGACGCCTTCTTCGACCTGTCCCGCGCGCAGAGCGCAGAGAAAGCCTCGGACGCCAGCCGTGAAATCCGCGCGATCGCACTGAACATGGTGTTCGCCGACGCCAGCCACATCGGCTGGCAAGTCACCGGGCCCTTCCCGAACCGCCCCGAAGGCCAAGGCGTTTTGCCATCCCCCGGCCGGGAGGGGCGTTACGACTGGGGAGGTTACGCCCACCCGCTGTCCCCCCCTTTC
>CAYNGZ010000181.1:0-10918 GCA_964396695.1 uncultured Pseudomonas sp. | reverse complement strand
CCACCAGCGCCCACTGTGCCAGCGACAGGCCAAGGATCGGCGGGTACGGCGTCTCGCAGAAGCCGTCGACCTGGAACCCCAGCGGGAAAATCTTCGCCAGCGGCAAACCGTCGACAATCGGTTGCAGCACATCGATGCCGCAGCTGACCGCCGGGTAGAACTGCGTATAGACGTGATGCCCGGCGGTTGCCGCACCGGCCAGGGCGAAGATCACCACCAGTGTTTCAAACACGGTAATGCTGCGGCGAGTGCGCATGGCGGCACCAATAAAGGCACTGATCGCGATCAGCAACAGCGCATACCGTTGCAGGATGCACAGCGGGCATGGCGCCTCGCCCAGCACCACTTGCATGTAGAGCGCGCCGCCGATCAGCGCCAGGCAGATGATGCCCAGCAACACCAGGAAGCGCCGCTCACGGCCCAACCGCATCATTTCCTCACTCATCGCGTTTCCCTTCTGACTATCAATTACCCGGAAGTCTACACGCTGGCTCTGACCATTGAGAGCCTGGCGTATACCGGTGGATAGCGGGGAATAGACGATGAACCGGTTAAGAAGGGATTAACGTTTGAACAGAATGTGCGAATCGGTCATGAAGATCAAAAGATCGCAGCCTTCGGCAGCTCCTACAGGGGCTTTGTGTACACCCGAAGGCTGCGATCTTTCAAAAGGCCTTACTCCAGCGCAGCAGCCGGGCCGAAGAACTCGTAGCGGCTCTGTTTCTCTGGCACGCCCAGGGCTTTAAGGTGGCGCTTGATCGCCGCCATGAAACCTTTCGGGCCGAGGAAGTAAGCGTCCAGATCGCGCTCTTGCGGCAACCAGTCCGCCAACTGTTCCTGGCTCAACAGCCCGACCTTGTCCGCCTGCGGGCTGACGCCGTCATCTTCGGCGTAGCAGTAGAAGCGCTTGAGTTGCGGGTGACGCTCGGCCAGGCCGTCGATCCAGTCACGGAAGGCATGTACGCCGCCATTACGCGCACAGTGGATAAAGTGCACCGGACGCTCGGTGGCCAGCGCCGCTTCAAGCATCGGCAGTGTCGGTGTGATGCCGACGCCGCCGCTGATCAGCACCAATGGCTTGTCACTGGCGGTCAAGGTGAACTCGCCCGCAGGTGGGAACAGCTGGATGCTCGCGCCGACAGGAAACTGGTCGTGCAGGTAATTCGAGGCGTGACCGCCCTCTTCACGTTTGACACTGATGCGGTACTGACCGTTGTCGCTCAGGGACGACAGCGAATAGTTGCGACGAATTTCTTCGCCGTCGAGGATCAGTTTCATGCCGATGTACTGACCCGGTTCCGCCGCGAGAATCGGCCCCTTGTCCGCTGGCTCAAAATAAAACGAGGTGATTTCCCCGCTCTCTTCCACGCGTTTGACCAGTTTGAACTCCCGCGCCCCGCGCCAGCCACCGACCGCTGCGGCTTTCTGGTCGTAGATCGCGGCTTCGGCACCGATCAGGATGTCGGCCAGCTGATTGTAGGCCGCGCCCCAGGCGCTTATCACTTCCGGCGTGGCGATCTCGTCACCCAGGACTTCGCCGATGGCTCGCAGCAGGCAAGTGCCGACAATCGGGTAGTGCTCCGGCAAGATCTGCAGGGCAACGTGCTTGTTGATGATCTTCGCCACCAGATCGCCCAACTGGTCGAGCTGATCGATGTGCCGCGCGTACATCAGCACCCCGCGCGCCAAGGCCCGAGGCTGGTCGCCGCTGGCCTGGTGCGCCTGGTTGAACAGCGGACGAACCTCCGGGTACTCGGAGAGCATCATGCGATAGAAGTGAGTGATCAGGGCTTCGCCACCGCTTTCCAACAGCGGAACAGTGGATTTGACGATGGCACGCTCTTGAGCGCTAAGCATAAGGGAGGGACTCCTGAACGACTGGGTTTATAGCTTTCTACCCATTGCGTATCAGTTTCTGTGCCAACAATTAAAACGATATAAATCAACAACTTAATAAACATGTAGTCATAACGACACAAGCGGACTTATAGTCACCTCGACTACATGGAGTCAATATGACTGCAAAATCCTTGCTCACCGCCCTGCTTCCGCTGGTCTCCGACCTTTCCCGCGAACTGCCCGAAGGCGAGCGCTATCGCCGTCTGCTCGAAGCCATGCGTGCCCTGCTCCCCTGTGATGCTGCCGCGCTGCTGCGGCTCGACGGTGAATGGCTGGTGCCGCTGGCGGTGGATGGCCTGAGCATCGACACCCTGGGGCGGCGCTTCAAGGTCAGCGAACACCCGCGCTTTGCAGCACTGCTCAGCAGCCCGGAGCCGACGCGTTTCCCCAGCGACAGCACCTTGCCCGATCCCTATGACGGCTTGGTCGACGGCCATGGCGATCATCTGGAAGTCCACGATTGCATGGGCTGCCCGCTGTTTATCGATGAGCGGCCGTGGGGCTTGCTGACCCTCGACGCGCTGGACCCGGAGCGTTTCGAACCCATCGAACTGGACGCCTTGCAAGCCTTTGCCAGCCTCGCTGCGGCCACGGTCAACGCTGCCGAACGGATCGAGCGACTGGCCAATCAGGCGGAAGACGAGCACCAGCGCGCCGAGGTTTATCGCCAGGCCAGCGGCCAGCAGCAGCGCGAAATGATCGGCCAGAGCAAAGCGCACAAGCGCTTGGTGGAAGAGATCAACCTGGTCGGTGGCAGCGACCTGACGGTGCTGATCACCGGCGAAACCGGGGTCGGCAAAGAACTGGTGGCCCAGGCGATCCATGCCGCTTCACCGCGTGCCGACAAACCGATCATCAGCCTCAACTGCGCTGCGCTGCCCGACACTTTGGTAGAAAGCGAGCTGTTCGGCCACGTGCGCGGGGCCTTCACCGGGGCGCTGAACGACCGGCGCGGCAAATTCGAACTGGCCAATGGCGGCACGCTGTTTCTCGATGAAGTCGGTGAGTTGTCGCTAACCGTGCAGGCCAAATTGCTGCGCGTGCTGCAAAGCGGTCAGCTGCAACGCCTGGGGTCGGACAAGGAGCATCAGGTCGACGTGCGCCTGATCGCCGCGACCAACCGGGACCTGGCCGAAGAAGTGCGCAGCGGTCGCTACCGCGCCGACTTCTACCATCGCCTGAGCGTTTATCCGTTGCGGGTGCCGGCGCTGCGGGATCGCGGGCGGGATGTGTTGTTGCTCAGCGGTTACTTTCTTGAGCAGAACCGCTCGCGGATGGGCCTCAACAGCCTGCGCCTGAGCAGCGACGCCCAAGCGTCGCTGCTGGCCTACAGTTGGCCGGGCAACGTCCGCGAACTGGAACACTTGATTGGTCGCAGCGCGCTGAAAGCGCTGGGCAACCCACGGGAACGCCCCAGGATTCTCAGCCTGAGCGCGGCGGATCTGGATTTGCCACACGACACCGTCGAAACCACTCCTACACCTGCGAGCATTGACCCGGCACCCACCACTGAAGTGTTCGGCGACCTGCGTCAGGCCACCGAAAACTATCAACGCCAGCTGATCACCGCGTGTCTTGAGCGCCATCAAAACAATTGGGCCAGCGCCGCCCGTGAGCTAGGCTTGGACCGGGCGAACCTTGGGCGGCTGGCCAAGCGGTTGGGATTGAAAGCGTGAAATCTGTGGTGGACGAAAGATCCACCCCTCACCCCAACCCTCTCCCCAAAGGGTAGAGGGAGCAGACCGAGTTGAATGGGGGAATTACATCGACCTGAAGTTCCGAATTGGATTCACCGTGATTTATCAGGTCGCAGCAAATCCTGCATCATCCCCGATCAGCCCCCTCTACCCCTTGGGGAGAGGGTTGAGGTGAGGGGTGGATCCGACCACCGACCCACAACACCCCTAAAGCCCACCCCGTTCGGGTCGATAACCCGATATCACCAGTTACTGGCGATCCCGCAATCGCCCGTCACCTTTTCCACAGAAGGTTTTTATGTCCTCCAACAAAGCCCGCGCAGATTCACTTTCGCTTCTGCTCTTTACCTTGCGCAGCGGCAAGCTGATGGCGATCAACCTGCTGAAAGTCAGTGAAATCATTCCCTGCCCGCCACTGACCAGGCTGCCGGAGTCGCACCCGCACGTCAAAGGCATCGCCACCCTGCGCGGCACTTCGCTGTCGGTCATCGACTTGAGCCGGGCAATTGGCGAGCGACCATTGGAAGACCCGGACGGTGGCTGCCTGATCGTCACCGACGTCAGCCGCTCCAAACAGGGCCTGCACGTTCAAGCGGTGAGCAAGATCGTCCATTGCCTGACCACCGACATCCGCCCGCCACCCTACGGATCCGGCGGCGTGCGCGCGTACATCACCGGCGTAACCTCGGTGGACGGCACGCTGGTGCAAGTACTCGACATCGAGAAAGTGATTCACGGCATCGCCCCGGCGCAGATCGAAATGGCCCCGACCGAGCTGAGCATGGAAGACGCCGAAGCGCTGGGCAACGCACGCATTCTGGTGGTCGATGACAGCCAGGTGGCGCTGCAACAATCGGTACACACCCTGCGCAACCTCGGCCTGCAATGCCACACCGCACGCAGCGCCAAGGAAGCCATCGACTGTCTGCTGGACCTGCAAGGCACTGCGCAGCAGATCAATCTGATTGTCTCGGACATCGAGATGTCGGAGATGGATGGTTACGCTTTCACTCGAACCCTGCGTGAAACCCCGGACTTTTCCCACCTCTACATCCTGCTGCACACCTCGCTGGACAGCGCGATGAACAGTGAAAAAGCCCGTCTGGCCGGGGCGAACGCGGTGCTGACCAAATTTTCATCACCCGATCTGACCAAATGCCTGATCGACGCCGCAAAAGCCATCGCGCAGCAAGGTCATTGAGCCTTGGCTGACCAGTATTGCCTGCTGATGCGGCGCGACCTGGCCGGGGTATTGCCCGCCTTTACCTGGCCTCCAGGCATTGCGCTGAGCGAATACCGCCCCGAACGGGCCGAAGCGGTTCATCGATTGATGGAGCTGGGGTATCAGCAAGGCGGCGGTCGGGTACCGACGCTAGAGGTCTGGCGCGAGCGCTTTGAAAGCGATGCGGAATATGACCCGGCACTGTGTTTCATCGCCTCGGATGCCCAAGGCATTGTCGGCGTGGCGCAGTGCTGGACCAGCGCCTACATCAAGAACCTGGTGGTGCATCCGCGCGCGCAGGGCCAAGGCTTGGGACGGGCGTTGTTGCTGCATGCCTTCAACGTGTTTCAACAGCGACGCGAAGGCTTTGTCGATCTGAAAGTACTGGAAGACAACCATCGAGCTCAGCGGCTGTATGAAAGTGCCGGGATGCGTGTGGTTCGTCGGGAGCTTGTTCCAGACTGACGCCTCTGTCACAGGCAGTGACTGGCGCACAACTTGCTTCGGGAGCGGTCCTCGCGGTGATTTTTCGTCATCGCTGACGCCTCTGGAATGTGACCGGTCGCCTAATGAATACGACGTTTTCCTGCGTAGGGTGCGGCAAGTGCTGCACTGACCACCATGTGCCCCTGACCCTCGCCGAGGCCCGGATGTGGGCGGCTGACGGCGGTGCCGTGATCGTGCTGGTGGAAGGTTTTCTCGGCAATGGCCTGGGCCTTCCCGCCTTGCAACGCGAGCACGCCGAACGCCGTTCGGTGGTGGTGCCCAGCGGCACGACCCTCGCCCATGTTGCGATCACCTTCGCCGCGTTCAACGCCGGTCGCTGCCGGAATCTTGACGAAGACAACCTCTGCCGCATCTACGAACGCCGGCCGTTGGTGTGCCGCATCTACCCGATGGAAATCAATCCGCACATCCCGCTGACACCGGCCGCCAAGGATTGCCCGCCCGAGTCATGGGAACAAGGCCCTGAGTTGATCGTCGGCGGTCAGTTGGTTGATCAGGCGTTGGCCAACCTGATCCAGCGCTCGCGTCAGGCAGACCGCGACGATATTCAGACCAAGGAAGCCATTTGCGAACGGCTGGGGATTCGGACCACGGCGCTCAAGGGTGACGGGTTTGCCGCGTACTTGCCGGACATGGCGGCGTTTGCCCAGGCGATCGATCAGGCTCAGGCAGAGCCGTTGCCAGGTTCGGCCGGTGAATGGCAGTTCCACGTGTCGGGCAACGACATCGCTGAACACGTCCGGGCCGCTGGAGCGCACGTGGTCACGGCAGAACCGCTGAACTATGCGTTTATCTCGTTGCGTGCGGCCTGAGATTTTCAGCGGCCCGCAAGGGCCAGATCAGCCGGGGCTTCAGACTTAGCGCTTGCCCATCGAGCGACGGGTGCCAGGAGGCGCTGCGCCAGGGACTTTGGTGTGACCGTTCTTGGCGCCGTTCTTGTACCACGGTTGATGGGCGTTTTTCGCAGCCGCCAGATCGCCCGGTTTGAACGGGAATTTGAAGGCCGGAATGACGGCACGGGTTTCGCTGTCGGCGCTGGAGTCGACACTGTCTGGCAGGTCAGCCTGTTCGTCAGCAGCAGGCGCTTGTATCGGGGAAGTCATGAATGCTCCGGGTGTTACAGTGAGTCGGGCCCGATGGGTGGACCGCGAAAGGCGGGCAGTATACCTGCGCACCTGTGATCTTTAACCTCCCGGCGCATGAATGGTCGCCTTTGCTGACAGCCCTGTCAGTTAGCCGTCACCCTGCTGACCGCCAGGAAGGACTATAAAATAGGCCATTACCCTCCGTCTTTTTGCCCCGGCGTTCGATGCTCATGCCCATTCCAGGAAAAAAACTGCTGATCGCCGCGCTGCTGGTGACGGTCACTGCCGTGGCCATTGGGGTTGCGATCAGACCCGCGACGAGCAAACTCGCAGCAACCGCAGCAATCCCGGTACGAGTGGTCAGCGTCGTCGAACGCGATGTACCGCGCTACGTCAGCGGGATTGGCTCGGTGCTGTCATTGCACAGCGTGATTATTCGTCCGCAGATCGACGGCATCCTCACCCGACTGCTGGTCAAGGAAGGCCAGTGGGTGAAAGCCGGTGACCTGCTGGCGACCCTCGATGATCGCTCGATCCGCGCCAGCCTCGATCAGGCCCGTGCGCAGTTGGGTGAAAACCAGGCGCAATTGCAGGTCGCCGAGGTCAATCTCAAACGCTACAAATTGCTCAGTGTCGATGACGGCGTCTCGAGGCAGACCTACGACCAGCAACAGGCCCTGGTCAATCAGTTGAAAGCCACCGCGCAAGGCAATCAAGCCGCCATCGATGCGGCGCAGGTGCAGCTCTCCTACACACAGATTCGCTCCCCGGTGACTGGCCGCGTCGGTATTCGCACCGTGGATGAAGGCAACTTCCTGCGCATGAGCGATACCCAAGGACTGTTCTCGGTGACCCAGATCGACCCGATTGCCGTCGAGTTTTCCCTGCCGCAGCAAATGCTGCCAACGCTGCAACGGCTGATCAGCGCGACCCCACCCGCCGACGTGAATGCCTACCTTGGCGCCGACACCAGCGGCCAGACCGGCGACTTGCTCGGCGAAGGCCACCTGACGTTGATCGACAACCAGATCAACACCAACACCGGAACCATTCGCGCCAAGGCCGAATTCAACAACGCCGGGCAAAAGCTCTGGCCGGGGCAACTGGTGACCATCAAGATCCAGACCGCCCTCGACAAGCATGCCCTGGTGGTGCCGCCGTCCGTGGTCCAGCGCGGTCTGGATCAGTATTTCGTTTATCGGGTCAACGCTGACAAGGTCGAATCCGTCCCGGTGCAGATGGTCTATCAGGACAGCGGGCTGAACATCATCAAGGGGGTGCGGGCCGGTGATGTACTGGTCAGCGACGGTCAGTCGCGACTCAAACCCGGCGCCAGCGTGCAGATTCTCGGCGAGCCGTCAGCGCTCACGCAAGACCGTACGGCGGAGCAACAGCCATGAAGGTTCATGGCTGTTGCTCCGCCTGGTGCATCGACCATCCGGTTGCCACGGCGCTGCTGACGTTCGCACTGGTGCTGCTCGGGTTGGTCGCCTTCCCGCGCCTGCCCATCGCCCCTTTGCCAGAGGCCGAGTTTCCGACCATTCAGGTCGCCGCCCAGTTGCCCGGCGCCAGCCCCGACACCATGGCTTCGTCGGTGGCAACGCCGTTGGAGGTGCAATTCAGCGCCATTCCTGGCATGACCCAGTTGACCTCCACCAGTGCCTTGGGGTCGACCAACCTCACCCTGCAATTCACTCTCAATAAAAGCATCGACACCGCAGCGCAGGAAGTTCAGGCCGCGATCAACACCGCGGCCGGCAAACTGCCCAAGGACATGCCAACGCTGCCGACCTGGCGCAAGGTCAACCCATCCGACAGCCCGGTGCTGATCCTCAGTGTCAGTTCAACGCAAATGCCCGGCACCGAACTCAGCGACTACGCCGAAACCCTGCTGGCGCGGCAACTGAGCCAGATCGACGGCGTCGGCCAGATCTACATCACCGGCCAGCAACGCCCGGCCATTCGGGTCCAGGCCTCGGCCGACAAACTCGCCGCCATCGGCCTGACCCTGGCCGATGTGCGCCTGGCGATCCAGAAAACCAGCCTCAATCTGGCCAAAGGCGCGCTGTACGGAGAGTCGAGCATTTCCACGTTATCGACCAACGATCAACTGTTCCATCCCGATGAGTATGGTCAACTCATCGTCTCCTACAAGAACGGGGCACCGGTTCAGCTCAAGGATATCGCCAAGGTGGTCAGCGGCTCGGAAGACGCCTATGTCCAGGCCTGGTCCGGCGATCGGCCGGGGGTCAACCTGGTGATCCTGCGGCAACCAGGCGCCAACATCGTCGACACCGTGGACCGGATTCAAGCTGCGTTGCCGGGCCTTCAAGCAATGCTCCCGGCGTCGGTACAGGTCAGCGTGCTGATCGACCGGACCCAGACCATCCGCGCTTCGCTGCACGAAGTGGAAATCACCCTGCTGATCGCCATTGTGCTGGTGGTCGCGGTGATGGCGCTGTTCCTGCGTCAGTGGTCGGCGACGCTGATCGTCACCAGCGTACTCGGGGTCTCGCTGATCGCCAGCATCGCGTTGATGTACATCATGGGCTTCAGCCTGAACAACCTGACCCTGGTGGCGATCGTCATTTCCGTGGGTTTTGTGGTCGACGATGCGATTGTGGTGGTGGAGAACATTCACCGCCATCTGGAGGCCGGCGACGGCATGCGCGAGGCGGCGATCAAGGGCGCTGGCGAGATCGGGTTTACCGTGGTCTCGATCAGCTTCTCGCTGGTCGCGGCGTTCATTCCGCTGTTGTTCATGGGCGGGGTGGTCGGCCGGTTGTTCAAGGAATTCGCGTTGACCGCCACCTCGACCATCATGATTTCAGTGGTGGTTTCATTGACCCTGGCACCGACGATGGCCGCCCTGTTCATGCGAGCGCCGGTGCGCGATGCCCACGCCAAACCCGGTTTCGGTGAGCGCCTGCTCTCGTTGTATGAACGGGCACTGCGCCACGCCCTGGCGCATCAGAAACTGATGTTGGGGCTCTTCAGTCTGACGCTGTGCATGGCAATTGCCGGCTACGTGTTTATCCCCAAGGGTTTCTTTCCGATACAGGACACCGGGTTTGTCCTTGGCACCACGGAAGCCGCGGCCGATGTGTCATTTCCGCAGATGGTGAAAAAGCACCAGGCCCTGGCCGACATCGTCGCCGCCGATCCCGCGGTGCAGACCTTCTCCCATTCGGTAGGCGTTTCCGGCAGCAACCAGACCATCGCCAACGGGCGCTTCTGGATCTCCTTGAAAAAACGCGGCGACCGCGATGTGTCCGCCAGCGCCTTCATCGACCGGATTCGTCCGCAACTGATGAAGGTCCCGGGCATTGTGCTGTACCTGCGCGCCGGGCAAGACATCAACCTGAGCTCCGGCCCCAGCCGCGCCCAATATCAGTACGTGCTCAAGAGCAACGACGGTCCGACACTGAACCTCTGGACCCAGCGCCTGACCGAAAAACTGCGCGGCATGGCGGCGTTTCGCGACATTTCCAACGACCTGCAACTGGGCGGCAGCATCACCCACATCCACATCGACCGTGCCGCTGCGGCGCGCTTCGGCCTGACTGCCAGCGATGTCGACGAAGCGCTTTATGACGCCTTCGGCCAACGGCAGGTCAACGAGTTCCAGACCGAAATCAACCAGTACAACGTCATTCTCGAACTCGACACCCGCCAGCGCGGCAAGGCCGAAAGCCTCGCCTATTTCTACCTGCGCTCGCCGTTGAGTGGCGAGATGGTGCCATTGTCGGCGCTGGCCCGTTTCGATGCGCCGACCATCGGCCCGTTGTCCATCGCCCACGACGGCATGTTCCCGGCCGCCAACCTGTCGTTCAACCTGACGCCCGGCGTGGCCCTGGGTGACGCGGTGCTGGCGCTCAACCAGGCGAAGAACGAAATCGGCATGCCGGCCTCCATCAGCGGCAATTTCCAGGGCGCGGCCCAGGCCTTCCAGAGCTCCCTGGCCAGCCAGCCATGGTTGATCCTCGCGGCGCTGGTGGCGGTCTACATCATCCTCGGGGTGCTCTACGAAAGTTTCGTGCACCCGTTGACGATCATTTCCACCCTGCCGTCCGCCGGTCTCGGCGCGCTGATCATGTTGTGGCTGCTGGGCCAGGACTTCTCGATCATGGCGCTGATCGGCCTGGTGCTGCTGATCGGCATCGTGAAAAAGAACGGCATCATGATGATCGACTTCGCCCTGGAGGCGCAGCGGCGCGGCCTGTCGCCGGAAGAGGCGATCTACAAGGCCTGTATCACCCGGTTCCGGCCGATCATCATGACCACCCTGGCCGCCCTGCTCGGTGCCCTGCCGCTGATGCTCGGCCACGGCACCGGCGCCGAGTTGCGCCAGCCCCTGGGGATCGCCGTGGTCGGCGGGTTGCTGGTGAGCCAGGCGCTGACGCTGTTCACCACCCCCGTCATATACTTGTGGCTTGAACGGCTGTTCCATCGGCCGACACCGGCGCCCGTGCCGGCGATCACTCCCTGAGACGGCTCCATGCGCGTTC
>CAYNGZ010000180.1:0-10936 GCA_964396695.1 uncultured Pseudomonas sp. | reverse complement strand
CCATGTTCCTTACGCGACAGCGCGGCCTCGAAGAGGGGGCGGCCCCTCCTACGCGGGTGTCCATGTGAACTCGTAGGAGCTGCCGCAGGCTGCGATCTTCAATCCTTGCCCGTCACCACCGTGGTACGGGTCGCCGCATCGGCGTCGGCTTTAAGGGTTTTCAGTTCTTCACCGGCCCGTTCGATTTTCGAACGGACGTTGGCCATGTCCTGACGAGTTTTTTCGAAGAAGCTTTTTGCCGAGCTATGACCTGTAATCCCCCGGGCCAGGGCGGCCCCACCGAGCGCCACCTCAATCAGGCCGAATACACCGCCGCGGCGCAGGCCTTTGCCGACCATCAGCACACCGCCGGCCAGCGAACCGATACGCTCCCAGCCCTGGACATTTTGCGTTGGTGGCGTCAGGGACGGCGCGGGTTCCATGCGTTTGATGTCGTTCATGATCTGTTTCCTGAAGGGCAATGGATATAAGGCTGACTGCGCTGGCGGCCGACTCGTTCCGTCCGGTGTTCGGCCTGTCAGCGGAATTTTGGACCGGAACGGGTGTTATTGCCCTTGGCCATGCGGTCGTACAGCACCACATTGACGGTGGCGGCCAGATTCATACAGCCGGTGGTCGGGATGTAGACCACGTCTTCGCACCACTCACGAATTTCTTTATCGAGCGAACCGTCTTCCGGGCCGAAGATATACAGCGCACGGTCCGGGTGAGTGTATTCGGGCAGCGAGCGGGCGCCATCGACCAACTCGACCGCCACCGGGACGCAGCCCAGTGGAAGGATTTTCTTCAGGTCGTCGATGCCGATCAGCGGGATATCGTGATGAATTTTCTTGGTGTCGGTGACAAAGTCACGGGCGCGTTCATAACGCTTGCCGGTGTAAAACACCGACGCCACGCCGTAACAGCCGGCGGCGCGCATCACCGAACCGACGTTCTCCGGTGACTTGGGGTTATACAAACCAATGCAGCTGTACCGTTTGTTTGCCACAAGCAGGGTGCCCTTCGAGAAAAACCGCGATTATACGGGTTTGTGAAGGTCGCGGTGGCGTCAAAAAGATTGCAGCCTGCGGCAGCTCCTACTGGTAAATGCGAATACCGCGTAGGAGCTGCCGCAGGCTGCGATCTTTCGCTTTTACTCGTCTTTTTTCATCAGCCCGGCCAGTGCGGCAAACGGGTTATGCGTCGCCTTGGCAATTTTCGGCGTGCTCAGCGAGCCGTCGCCGAAGTACTGCTGGTCGGTGTAGCGCGAGTGCTCGTTGTCGTGGCAGTACAGGCACAGCAGCTCCCAGTTGGAGCCGTCCTGCGGGTTATTGTCGTGGTTGTGATCGCGGTGGTGCACGGTCAGCTCGCTCAGACGCTTGCCGGAGAACTCACGGGCACAGCGTCCGCAGACGTGCGGGTACATCTTCAGGGCCTTGTCGCGGTAACCCATTTCACGGTCGCGCTGGGCGTCGGCGAGGATGCGGTCCAGTTTGGCCGTGTTGGAAGGAGGCGTTGACGAACTCATGGGTTCACCTTTGTAAAAGACTAATGACGGTTATGCAGTGAGTTTAGCTCAGCCCTTGAGCTTCTCGGCAATCCAGATTGTGTGCTTCGCCGTACTCGAACAGGCACAGGGCACCGCCGTTTTCGGGAATCGGGGTGGTGTCGAGCAGAACGAAACGTTTCATGGGGCTCTCTTCAAGGAGGGAAACTGACATCAGGGAAGGGGAACCGGCATTGAGCAGGGCAATCTTGCGCGGTTGGGAGTAGCCTTAAGGCAACAAGCAAGGGTAACGGAGCCATTGATGAAGCGCACCATTCTAACGGCCATTGTGCTGGCCGCGCTCTCGATAAGTGCAGCGCAAGCGCAAGAGTTGCAAGCGGTCCCCGTGACACCGTCAGCGGCCCCCGGCTCACCCGGTAGCGCAACCCCCACGCCCTACCCGCAAGTGACCCCGACCAGTGTGCCCAAGGCCGGCAGCGGTAGCGGCGGTGCAACCCTGTTGCCACCCGTCGAATTACCCAGCCCGCCGAAGGATCAGACTTTGCCGGGGCTTGAGCAGACCCAGAAAAAAAACAAATCCCCCGGCGGTTAAATCTGTTGCGAGAGCAATTGGCCGTCGGCCATGCGCAGGCGTTTGGACAGCGACACGGCAATGGCGCGGATGATTTTGGCGGCGATTTTCGGGGCGTCGTTGAGCATCTTTTCCAGCGAGTCCTTGCCCAGGTTGAGCAACTGGCAATCGCTCGCCGCGACACAACTGGCCGAGCGCCGTTCGCCGTCGAGCACGGCCATTTCGCCGAATGCCCGGCCGCTGCGCAGCGTTGCGATCGTCACTCGCTGACCTTCGCTGTTGGTTTTCTGTACCCCTGGCCCGAGTGAATGATGCACATGAAGCTGCCGGCATCGCCCTCGTGGAAGATCTCTTCGTCCTTGGCAATGGTGCTGATGCTGAAGTAGCCGGCAGCCGCCGCGAAATCGGCCAGTTGCAGCTGATCGAACAGGCCACAGTCCATCAGCCAGTCGCGAATTTCTTTGTTCAGTTGGGTCGGTTCAGGCATGTTGTCACGGTCTTTTTCTTGTGTCTGTGTCAGGGGCGAGCCGGCGGCCCAGTGTTAAGACCGGGCCGGCGGGCGGAGTTCCTCAGGCGATGCCCAATACCTTGAAAACAAATGCGTATTCGAGGGCTACGTCACGTAATCCCTGATAGCGCCCGCTCATCCCGCCATGGCCGGCGCCCAGCTCGGTCTTGAGCAGCAGCAGATTGTTGTCGGATTTGGTCGCTCGCAACTTGGCCACCCACTTGGCCGCTTCCCAATATTGCACGCGGCTGTCGTTGTAGCCGGCGATCACCAGCGTCGCCGGATAGGCATGAGCGCTGACGTTTTCGTACGGCGCGTAAGCCTTGAGCCGATCATAAACCGCTGGCTCTTCAGGATTGCCCCATTCGTCGTATTCGGTGACGGTCAGCGGCAGATCCGGGTCGAGCATGGTGTTGAGCACATCGACGAACGGCACCTCGGCAATGGCCGCCGCGAACAGTTCCGGCCGTTGGTTGAGTACCGCACCGATCAGCAAGCCGCCCGCACTGCCGCCGCTGATAGCCAGTTGTGTTGAGGTCGTGTAGCCGCTGGTGATCAGATGCTCGGCGCAGGCGATAAAGTCGTTGAAGGTGTTTTGCTTGTGTTCCTGCTTGCCGGCGCGATACCAGGCTTCGCCCAGTTCACCGCCGCCGCGCACGTGGGCGATGGCGAAGGCAATGCCGCGATCGAGCAGGCTCAGGCGCGCATGGGAGAACCACGGGTCGAGACTTTCGCCATAGGCACCATAGCCGTAGAGGTAAAGCGGCGTCGGTTTGCCAAGCATCTCGCGCTTGACCACCAGGCTGATCGGCACCTGTGTGCCATCGGGCGCGGTCGCCCACAGGCGCTGACTGACATAGGCATCGGCGTCGAAAGGGCCAAGTACCCGGGTTTCCTTGAGGACTTTCTGTTCGCCGCTGGGAAGGTCGAGCTGACGAATCTGCGCCGGGCGGTTCAGCGACGCGTAACGCAGGCGGATCTTGTCGCTCGCAAACTCCAGGCTGTTTTGCACATGCAGGCTGTAGGCCGCGTCCGGTAGTTGCACGCGGTAGGCGGGCAGACCTTGCGGGTGAACTTCGAGGATCGGCAAACCGCCTTCACGCAGGCTCAGGGTCATGGCCGAGGCATTCAGGCTCATGCCGTCAAGCATCACCGTGTCGTTGTGAGGAATCAGGTTTTGCCAGTCGGCTTCGGCCGGCACGACGCCGGTGTCGGCGGTCTGATACAGCGCGAAGTTGATGCCGTCGCGGTTGCTGCGAATCAGCCAGGTCCATTGGCCGTCGAGTTTGCCGTGGTCGACGTCGTACTCGTGATCTTCAACCCGTGGTGCCAGGCAACTGAAGGCCTGTTGTGGCTGCGACGCATCGAGCACCCAGACCTCGCTGGTGGTTTTGCTGCCCAGCGACAGCAGTAGCTGGCGTTCGGAGCTTGAGCGGTAGCAGTGCAGGAAAAACCGCCCGTCCGGTTCATGGAAGACTTCTTCGGCGGCGGTGCCGTCGAGACGATAACGAAACAGCTTGTGCGGGCGATGGGTGTCGTCCAGCTCGCCGAAGAACAGCGTCAGGCTGTCGTTGGCCCAGGTCATGCTGCCGTCGCAGTTCTTGAACTCCAGTTCGCTGACCTTGCCGTTGGACAGTTCCTTGACGAACAGCGTGAAGACTTCTTCACCGTTGGTATCCAGGCTGTAGGCCAGGCGCTGGTGGTCCGGGCTGATGCTGAAGGCGCCCAGCGAGAAAAAGCCGCCATTGGCCAGCACGTTGGGATCGAGCAGCAGCTGTTCCTGACTTTCGTCGACCAGCAGGCTGTCGTCGGCCGGGCGCGGGCAGCGGTAGTGCCGGGCATATTCGTCACCCGCGGTGGTGCGGGTGTAATAAAGGTACGGCCCCCACGGGGAGGGCAGCGACAGGTCGGTTTCGAGAATCCGGCTTTTTATTTCGTTGAACAGGGTTTCGCGCAATTCGGCCTGGTCGGCCAGTTGTGCTTCCTGATAGCTGTTTTCAGCCTTGAGGTAGTCGAGCACCTGCGCGCTGTCGCGCTCCTGCAGCCAGGCGTACGGGTCATCACCGTCGGCCTTGCGGGCAATCGGGGCGCTGCAAACGTGGGCGGATTGGGGCATGAGGGGCTCTCGGGCGTTATGCAAAAAGGGCTTCACAGACAGTGGGGCAGCCTGATCGGTGAAAAGCCGTTATCATAAGCGCCTCTTTGCCTGCCTTGCCATGGACACCATGACCGAGAACGACTATCTGATCGCTTGGGGCCTTTACGCCTTTGCCGCTTTGGGCTGCCTGTTGGTGTGGATGCGCCTGACCCGCTGGATGTGGCGCTGGCTGCGCGAGCCACTGCGTCTGCTCGTGGCCGTGCTGTTGCTGAGCCCGACCATCATCGACCCGGTGAAGGAAAAATTCGCCCCGGCCGTCGCCATTACGGCCCTGGACCTGCTGTTCAAGGTGGGTAACAACGCCTGGCGCGCGATCTCCGACCTGTTCATGTACGGCATGATCGCCTTCGGTATCTACCTGATCTTTGTGTTGATCCGCTTTCCCATCGAACGCGCGTCCAACGCTCGCAAGGAGCGGGAGGCCGCGGCTAAAGCCGCTGCCAGGGCTGCCGATCCGGATGATGATCAACCCTTTGGCGGTGCTGGCGATGATCGGTATGGTCGCCCGCCGGTTCCCGGCAACCCTCAGCGTTCGCGAGTCGAACCTCGTCTTTGACGTTGCCCAGGCAGTGAAGCGAGAGTCCAGGCATGTGTGAGTTATTGGGCATGAGCGCCAATGTCCCGACCGATATCGTGTTCAGCTTCACCGGGCTGATGCAGCGTGGCGGTCGAACCGGCCCGCACCGGGACGGTTGGGGCATCGCGTTCTATGAGGGCCGTGGCCTGCGTTTGTTTCAGGACCCGGCGGCGAGTTGCGATTCCGAAGTCGCGCTGCTGGTGCAGCGCTATCCGATCAAAAGCGAAGTGGTGATCGGGCACATCCGCCAGGCCAACGTCGGCCAGGTCTGCCTGTCCAACACTCACCCGTTCGTGCGTGAGTTGTGGGGGCGCAACTGGTGTTTCGCGCATAACGGCCAGCTCGCCGACTTGCAGCTGACCGCGAGTTTTTACCGGCCGATTGGCGACACCGACAGCGAGGCGGCGTTCTGTGATGTGCTCAATCGCGTGCGCGAGGCCTTCCCGGAACCGGTCGAGGTCGAGCAGTTTCTACCCGACCTGGTGGCGGCGTGTGCCGAATATCGCAGCAAAGGCGTGTTCAACTGCCTGTTGAGCGACGGTGACTGGTTGTTCTGCTATTGCTCGACCAAACTGGCGCACATCACCCGTCGCGCACCGTTTGGTCCGGCGCGCTTGAAGGACGTGGACGTGATTGTCGACTTCCAGGCCGAAACCACGCCCAACGATGTGGTGACGGTCATCGCCACCGAACCCCTGACCGAAAACGAAACCTGGACCCGTTACGAACCGGGCCAATGGAGCCTGTGGCGACGCGGTGAATGCGTCAGCCAGGGCAAGACCGAATAAGGAACACCTTTCTATGTTGCTCAGTTATTTGCGGCTGGTGTTGTTTGCAATCGGCCTGTTGGTGGGCGTGCAGGTACCAGGCTTCATCAACGATTATGCCAAGCGGGTCGAGGCCCATCTGATCGAAGCGCAGGCTGGCCTGCGGGGTTTTCAGGGGACTGCCGAGCAGTTCTTCAAGGGCGACCTGCAAGCATTGGTTGCTCATTATCGCGCCAGTGAAGACCCGGTATTTCGCAGTGATGCCGAGAGCCTGAGCACCTTGCTCACTCGCCAATTGGCGCTGGACAAGCAATTCCAGGCGATGCAGGGGCCGTGGTACATCCGCGTGTTGCAGGTGGTGTTGGCGGCTGACCCGGATATTCGCAAGGAAACCTGGAATGGCTACAGCTACCAGCTTTTGCTGACGCCTGAGGCCATGGGCTGGGGGCTGAGCGGGGCGATGTTGCTGTCGTTCGGCCTGGAATGCCTGTTCCGTCTGATCGACTGGGTGGTGTTGGGCGGCAAGCGCCTGCGCCAGAGCCGGCCGATCGAAGAACGCGATTTTCGCGGCTTGTAACACCGTCGACAGTGAAGGAGCCGGCAAGCCGGCTCCTTCTTTATTTACCAATCGACCGAGTAGCTCATGCTCAACGTACGGCCTTCGGCATTGGCGAACGGCGCTTTGGCGTTGGCCTGGGTGAACAGGTTGACGTACGTGCGGTTGGTCAGGTTGTACACCCCGCCTTCGAGACGACCGACCGGTAATCGCACGGAACCGAGCAGGTCCACCAGCGTATAGCCTTCGATGTCGCGCCCGTTGTTGTCCTTGGCGGCGGCGTCATAGCTGGCCAGGCGCATGCCTTGCAAGCGCAGGGTGTAGTCATCTTCGGTATAGCCGACGAACAGCGTGGTTTTGGCCGGTGAGATACGTGTCGCCGGCAGGTCGATCCATTTACCGTTCTGCTCGGTCTCGCCTTTGGCCCACGCATAAGTGCCACCCACCGACCAGTGATCGGTCGCGCGGTAGGTCAGGCTGTTTTCGATGCCGCGAACCCGTTCCTTCTGGTTGATCAGGCGCAATACGCGGTCATTGGCATCGTAGAACTGGGTCACGTCCGAGGTGTTTTCATACACGGTGACGTCGGCTTGCCACTGGTCCCAGTTACCGCGCCAGCCCAGCTCGTAGCTGTCGACTTTGATGGCCTGGGCATTGAGGCTCTGGATGTCGAAGGTGCTGTTCACGTCACGCAAGAAGCGCTGGATATCCGGCAGCGAAAAACCCTGGCTGTAATTGGCGAAGATGTCCTGGTGTTCACTCAGGTGATAGACCGCGCCGAGGTTATAGAGCGTGGCATCGTATTTGAGGGTGTCGCCAGGCAACGTTGCGCGTACACCGGTCTGGACAATCTGACCATAGGCGATGCTGTCGGAGACGTCGCTTTCGATCCACTCGCGGCGCACACCGCCACGCAAGGTCCAGTCGCCAATGTCCCAGGACATTTGCCCGAACAGTGCCTTGGTGGTGGTTTCGAGATCCGGGCCCATCTCGTAGGTAGTGCCGGTCTTGGTGTAAGTCAGCCCTTTGAGGGTGTACTGGTCACCACGCTGACGGGAGCGCTCGTGATCGTAGTCGGCGCCCCAGACCAGATTGCCTGTAGCGCTGCCGATGGCCGGCAACGGCGTGTCGATGGCCGCGCGCAGGCCGTAGACATCCTGCACGCTGTTGTTGTCGGCGATCCCGGCCTTGCCCCGCGACAGGTCCGGGAAAAACAGCGCGTCGGCCCGACGCCAGTAGCTTTCCAGCTGCAGGCCCTGACCGTAGAAGTCCTTGTCGGTGTAGTTGAGGTTGACCGCCTGGTTATGGGTGTAGGGTTGGTCGTCGAGTTTCAGACCCTTGACCGCCACGGCTTGCTGCAGGTTTTTCGGGTCTTTGGTGAAGTCAGTGTCCTGCTGGTCCTTGTAATCCTGCAGCGACAGGCTGAGTTTTTTGTCGGCATCCAGTTCGTAACCGAAACGACCTTGCAGGTCATAGGTTTCGGTGTCCATGTTGCTGCCCTGGGATGTGTCCTGAGGGATGCGATTGCCGTTGCCATCGAACTGATCGTTGCGCTGGGTCAGGTCGGCGGACACGTACCAGTCCAGCGCGTCCTTGCGCCCGGTGGCACTCTGGAAAGCTTCGTAGGCGAAACCTTTGCTGTTGAGGTTGTTGCCGCTGGTCAGGCCCAGTTTGCTGCTGTAGGCAATGTCCTGGCCCTGATTGCGCTTGGTGATGATGTTGATGATGCCGCCCGACGCGCCGGCACCGTAGATGCTGCTGGCGCCGGAAATCACTTCGATGCGTTCGATGCTGGCCGGTGCAATGCTGTTGAGCTGGCGGAAGTTGTCGCGCGTAGCGTTCTGCGACACGCCGTCGATCAACACCAGTATGTTGCGCCCGCGCAGGGTCTGGCCGAAGTTGCTCATCCCGCCGCTGGATGGAGCCAGGCCCGGGACCAATTGCCCAAGAATGTCGGAGACCCGACGACCTGCGCCACTCTGCTCGCGGACCTGCTGTTCGTCGATCACCTGGACTGAGCCCGGAATCGAGGCAATGCTCGCTTCACTGCGAGTCGCGGAGACGACGGTGGCTTGCATGTTCAAGGTGCCGGGTTGCTGCTCGGTCTCCTCGGCCCAGGCTGGGGCGCTGAAGGAGCCAAGCAGCGGAATCAATAGAGAGAGTTTGGTTCGGGTCATGGCGTGGTCTTTTTTTAGTTTTGATAAGTGTGGGTAGATAAGGTTGTTGGGCCGGGCGTGGAGGTGAATGACCGCACCCAGCGAATTCCGATGGCGGCCAGCGCGTAAGTCAGTGCCACCAGCCAGAAGCTGTGGGCCAGACCGACCAGCCCCATGCCGATCCCGCCGAGAACGGCCCCCAGCAAAGCGCCAGCCTTGGCTGCGCTGTTGCCGAGGCCGAGGGCAAAACCCTGTTGGCTTGAAGAAACGGTGTTGGCGATCAGCGCATATGCGACGGGCAGCAGGGCGCCTTGCCAGATGCCCCAGACCAGCCGGCTGACGAGAAACCCCAGCCATTCGTTGGCCAGCGCCGTGGCCGCTAGCGTCAGGGCGCACAGCCAGGCGACGCCTTCGATGACGCGCAAGGTGTAGGCCGGTTGCCAGCGGTCGAACAGACGTCCCCACAGCGGGGCGGAAATGGCCAGGGTCGCGGCGCTCGCCGCATAAGTGGCGCCGATCAGCCAGCTTGGCGCGTGCAGAATCTCGGCGACGTACAACGCGTAGAACGGCTGCGGCATCATCTTCGCGGCCTGAATCAACACGATCACCAACAGGATTCCACCGAGCCAGCCTTTGGGCAGGGCCACTGGCGCGACCGTTTTTTTCTTCGAGGCCCGCGCCTTGTCGGCCGGCAGGAAAAAACTCCCCAGTGCACACAGCAGGCAAATCGCCGTTGCGCCATAACAGAGCAGGGCGAATCCCGAGATGTCCATCAACCAGCCACCCAACACCGGGCCGATCAACGAGCCGACGGCGGTCGCCGATTGCAGGCGTGCCAGGGTGTGACCACGCCGGGAACTGTCGCAGCAGGCCAGGGCATAGGCTTGCGCGGCGGCGAGAAACCCGGCCAGCGCGCCTTGCATCACGCGAATGCCCACCAGAAGCCACGGGTCGAGGGTGATGGCCGCCAATCCTTGGCACAGCGCGAGTGCCAGCAACGCCCGAACGATCATCGTCTTGTGCCCGGTGCGATCGCCCAACCGCCCCCACACGGGAGTCAGGAGCATGGCCGCGAGCATCGGACCGGCATAGACCAGCGCCGATAACAGCGCGGTGTAGCCGGCGCCCTCTGGCCCGAGCAGGTGCTGAATCTGCAAGGGCCAGAACGGGCCGCTCATTTCCATGGCACCCATGGAGACAAACTGGATGACGATCAGCAGTCGCAATGCGCGACCGTCAGCGAGCATGGGAGCTTGGTCGCAGCGGGTTGCTCAGGCGTCCGACGATGTCGGCGTGGCTGTCGTGCAAGCGCATGCGCATGAACGACTTGGCCGGCCAGTCCTGTTCCAGCAAGGCCTCGCGCTCGCTTTCCCAGCGTGCCGGTTCGACGCGCTCGCGCAAGGTCTCGAAGCATTGCGCAACGTGCGTAGCCAAACGCTCCCACAGGATGTTTTCCGATACATTCCAGTGGCGGGCGCAAAGCAACGTCAGTTCACCCAAGTGGCACATGAAGGTGGTGTGCAGGAGTTTGTCGCGGACAAATCCGGACTCGTCGTACAGGGTCATTTTCGGATCGTGCAACTGGATATCCAGACCTTTGGCGTGCAGGGTTTTGCGATCGATACGAATGTCACCGAAGTCACGCAGCAACAGCCGATTCAACTGCCCGTCAGCGCCCATCACCATGAAGCTGTTTTGCTGGTGTGCTTCGAACGCCACGCCATACATCAGGTAAATGCTCAATAGACTCGGTACGGCAATCGACAGGTAATCATCGAAAAACGCCAGCATGGCCTCGCTGTCGTCACGGCCCTGAGCCAGTCGAATCCAATCGCGCAGCAACGGTTGTTCGAATTCGTTGACGGCGAACAGGCTGCCGACCGGCACCGCCAACTCGCCCTTTTGCAGCAAGGTCAGCGGATTGTCACGGTACAGCACGGCGGCATGCCGGGAGCGTTCGTCATCGACCGGCTGTGGCGCGTAATGCACGCCTATGCGTTCCGGCACGATGTTCAGCAGGCGTTGAATCTGCGGCTCCTGATCGAGAATATCCAGCAACAACTGACTGATACGCGGCCCCATCCGGGCCGAGCGCGGTGACCTCGTGCGCTGCACGCTGGTCAGTCGCAACGCCACTGGCAGTTTGACCATCGGCGC
>CAYNGZ010000179.1:0-11005 GCA_964396695.1 uncultured Pseudomonas sp. | reverse complement strand
CCCACGCGGGAACCAAGGTGGGCTTGCATGCAGTTCGCCGGGGGCTCCATCGGCTGTGGTGAGGTTAGATCGCACCGTACGCACCTGAAGCCTGGGGTTGTCGAACACCGACAGCGTCGGCGTGTCACGGCTGCGCTGCGCGGTCGCGGCGTCGGCAATGGTCGTGGTGGGCATGATGCACATACCTCACGCACGTGTGGTTCGGGTCCTGGGGGCCCGTAAGCGCGGTCCCCTTGTTCATCGCATTGACCTGTATTTCCTTTGAGATTGGCACCGCGGCACCGATCGATAAACCCACTGCTGGATGGACGAGACTTAACGAATCGTATAGCGGATGTGCAGCACGATGTCGCTCAACGTCCGCAGCAGCCCCTCTTGCTTGCCGAGCGCGTTCGGGAAGCGCAGCGTGAGCGTACCGCCATCGTCGACAGGAATACCCTCGAAGGGCAGGAATCTGCCGTCGTTGAAGTTCAGTTCGAACTGACCGCTGTCATCCAGACCTCGCGACACCGCCAGCGCTTCGCAGCCGCGGGGCAACACGAGACTGCCTCCGTAGGACAGCATGGCCTGGATGTCCTGATATGGCCCGATCAGCGCAGGCAAGGTGATACTGATCTGCTTGATGCGGCGCTGGTTGCCCAGTTGCATGTCGGCCGGGTAGTCTTCCACGATCTTCAGGTCCCGCAGCGTCACCGTCGCCGACAGCCGACCGTTCTCAAGTGACAAACCGTTCGCGTCACTGCCCGCGCGACCGCCTCCCGCTTCGATGAAGGTGACCACCTTCTCTGCAAAATCGAATTGCTTGTCGTCGGGCAAGCCGGCATAGAAGTCGGATAGCGAAACCGTACGCACCACTTCCAATGCGCGTGCATCCTGGATCAGGTACGCCGCCTCCATCTGCGTCAGGTTCAGCATGAGCCCCTCGCCGCACAGCAACCCGGAGTACGTGCTATTCCACCCCGGCTTAATGAAGCGTTCGACGCTCCGGGTCTCCCATTGATAGGCTTGCTCCGCCGTCATACACCGCGAGACCGCCAGATCGTAAAACAGGTAGTAAATAGCCGCCAGCTCACCGCGCATCCAGCTGTACAACGCCTCGTTGCTGAATTTGCCTTTCAGAAACGTCAGTTGAGCCTCCGTCTGCTCCTGCTGAAGCGTCAGATAATTTTTTTGCAGGTTCGCCGCTTCCTTGCGCAGGCCTAGCGCCCCGAGTTGCGCACCGATCTGCTCCAGATCGGCTTGCGCATTCTTCTGCTGAATGTCCCACTCCTCGCGACGGCGGCGGTACAGCTCCGACTGGCTCAGCTTGTCCGCCTCGATCATCATCCCCGAGGCACTCAGTTGCATGGCGATTGCCGATGCGTTCATCAGAGCCCCGTATCGCGAGCCCCCAACCGCGAAGCCATAGATATTCGGAACCATTTCGACTGCCGCTGCACTCATATGCAGGGTCGTCGCGCCAGTGGCGATGCTCGCTGACGCCATCCGTAAATCCATCAACCTCTTCTCCCCGCTGTTGACGTCTTCCTCGTATAACGCGCTGTAGTGGTCCCTCCGCTGCTGCGCCCCCTGCTGCGCCTGCTGCAACGCTTCGATATCCTTGTCCAATTCCGCTAGCGTCTTGTCTTGCGCGCCCAGACTGATCAGCACCAGATCCTTGGCCTGGTTTTGCAGCAGCACGCCGAGCTTCTCTGCGTCCTGGCGCTCGAGGATGCCCTGGAGACTGTTGCCAAACTGCATCAATTGCGACACTGTGCTCTTCGCGTTCTCCTGCATCGGCAGGAACCGCAACAGCGACGGCTCCGTGGGCGGGAACACCCTGCCCCCACCGGAGGACGACGCCACGGCGGCACTGAGCAGGTCCTTGGGATTAGCCGGTGTTGCGTACAGTGGCAACATCAGCGGGCGTCCGTCGATCGACAGATTGTGCCGCAGGTTGTAGAGGCGCTGTTCCAGTGTCCGCCAGTAGCCAAGCATCACGTCGTTGGCTTGCGGCAGGAATAGCGCCGTCAGCGAATTGGCGGTCAGCGGCATCGGTTGTCCACCTGCTGATAAGGCCTCCAGCGCCTGTAGATGGGCCCGTTGCGTTGTCTCGTCGGCTGCCGCCGCGAGGGGTGGCTCGGACCATTGCGCGGTGCGCGGCAGATACGGTTGCTCGCCCAGTAGATGCAAGGCCTGCAGGTACCACATCTTCGCTTCGCTCAATGTGTCGCGCTCGAGCTTGCGATAGGCGCGATCGCCGCGGGCCACCAGCAGATCCAGCCAGCGCATGAAGGTCGCGACCTTGTAGTGCATCGGGTCGTATTGCGCGACCGCGTCCGGGTCCGTGCTGTCCAGCGACTCGGCATTCCAGCCGAGGTCTTCTTCCAGCGGCCGGACATTCCACTGATAGGACTGTTGCTGGCCACCCACGACATAGCCGGACGGGTTCCAGACGTACTGCAGCCAGAGCTGCGCGTCATCGAAGCGCTGCTCCAGCAGCAGCCGCTGCGCGATCAGCATCGGGGTGTAGTAGAACAGCTCCCAGAAGTACAACGCATTGGCCCCATTGAAATCCATCGGCTCGACGAAGGTTGGATGAATCTGTATGTCGACATCCCGACCGGCGGTCCAGCCAGCGTCCTTGATAAAGGCGGTGGGCTTGAGGGTGACCGGATCGAATCCGAGTTGCCCGGCCTTGAGCTTGCCGATCTGGCAAGCGAGCACCACGCCGAGGCCGGTGTTCAGATCGACCGGAAAATCGAGCGCATCGCCCTGACTCAATTGCGAGGCCGGCACGAACAGCGTCGCCTGCTGTTCGACGTCCGTCAGCGAGGCGTTCATGAACGCATATTCGGTTGCCGCCGCATCGGCGCCGCTTTGCAGAACGACCTTAACGCCATGCGTCGTGCCATGAACGGTCGGGTTATAGGCCGGCAGCGTCACTAGGACATAGCCACCGTCGCCGAGCGGGGGTTCGGGCAGATACTGGGTATCCATGCTCAAGATCGCATCCACGCCACGCACCGCCCGCTCGATCAATTGACGGGCGAACAAGGTGTTCATGCGCACCCGGTAGGGCCCCCATTGCATGTACTGGGCGCCGTTGTCCTCACGCTGCAGGGTCAGCACATTCGAAGTACCTTGGACTTGCTTGGTAACCGGAATCGAGAAGAACTCCCTCCCCGTCAGTTGATCATCGCCAAACCGCGCCTCGCAGGTAATATCGACACTAGCCTTGTTATCGACAAAAACAAGCTGACTTGCATCAAGCGACAGCGTCTCGAATGGAAAAATCATTCTATAAAGATTCGGCAACGGGATTAGGGAAACATATTCATCTGCGGCATAGACAATTGTATTCCCATTAATTTTGGCGGAGATCTTGACATTTTCGGCAGGAATATTTGTTTTAAAAAGGAAAGATCTAGAAACCGAAGTATGGTATTCCTGATACCAATACCCAATATTATCAATCAGACCTATACTAGAAAGATCAAGTCGAGCCCAGTCATTGAAGCTATATATACCTACTCTAGGGAATGGCAATCTCGCTTCCTCGCCACGAGCCTCGACTAGAAGAAAGTAGTTACCAATCAGAGGTTTAGCAGTGGCCTCGACAAGGAGAGTTTTTGAGTCATTCAGACCTACAGGAAAAAAACATTCACCTTGCCAGCGATCATATGCCTTCGTATTATAGACAATAACTTCATCCCCTGGCTCACAACTCTTCTGCAATAATTCAAGGCTTTTTGGTTGCATATATCCACCAGGTCTGGTTTCAAATCTGACATCCGCGACAGGACACAAATACAACATTAAAGTAGTCAAGGAAGACTCATAAGAAATATCGATCCTCCCTCCGTTTACGCACGAAAGACCGATTTCACTCCATTCAAATCCGACGTTTTTCTCGACGGAATACGGAATCTCATATCCTTCCCCGTAACGGTTGTTGACTCGCCGGCGAACAGGCGTATCAAACTGCGCATGCGCATTGTCGCGGTAAAACTGGGCCTGTTCGGTCGCCATATCCTTTGAGGACAGGTCCGGCAAGAGGTACAGGCCTGCCACGACCGTTGTTTCTGCGGAGCCCTGGATCTTGTAGCACATCACTATCAAGGTCTCGTCGGCCGGGCTTTCCGCACAGTACAGCCCGGGCGCCTCGTGCTCCGCGAGCTGCAGCCCGGCCAGCAGTGCGTCCGCCGCGTAACTGAGCGGCGCCGACCAGGTCCCGTCGTACCGCAAATACGCCAGTTTCAGCGCATACCGGAAGGTCGCCTGGACGCTGTCGCTCTCCATCTCGGCCTGCTCGATCTGCTCAAGCCACACCAGGTACAAGCGCGAGTTGCTCACCACCGGACGCACCACGCCCTGATACGGGTTCAACGCACAGTTGATCACCCGCCACTCGCTCCACGCATTGGCCGCAAACTGTCCGTCGTGGCACTTATCGTGGTCAGCGCTGCGCCAGTAGTACTCGACCTCATTGTTACGGTTGCAGCTCACAAAGTACGTCAGCCCCTGCTCAACGTTGATGTTGTCGTGATAGGCGCTGATCACGTCCAGATTCGCCACCTGCTCGAACGCCGTCAGGTAGCTGTTGAATGCGTCGCCCACCGTGTCTGAGGTCAAGTACGACTGGCTTATCGACTGCAGCAAGTTGTCCATCATTCCTGTCTGGCCGATCCGCAGCGTCGGATCGATGTAATTCTCCGGGTAATACGCCAGTTGTGAGACACCGGCCCAGGTGCTGTAGCGCTTGTTGTACGTCTCCCACTCGGCAAAGAACCGGCGGGTCACCACCGCGGTATCGACATCGGGTTCGATCCGATTCAGCGCACGGTTGACGTACAGCTGGAGGCTGGCCGTCGCCTCGGCAATCCGGGCGGTCTTGACCTGGGCACTCACCTGGTTGTCGATCAGCAGGTAGCCATACAGTTCGTCCCGGCTATGCAGGTTTAGCATCGGGTCCGCCACTTCCTTGAGGTAATAGCCCGCGAGCGCCGCGCTCAGCGAGCCCGCGCGCGAGCCCGCGACCGTGTCGGCCTGGTCGGCCCGCAAGGCGGCCGCGAATACCATTGCCACCCGATCCCATGCCGCATACGGAACCTCCGCCGCGTCGGGCCGCAGGTAATCCAGCGTCAGCCAGTCGGCCACGCCCTTCGGCGCCACGCCCAGCCCGTTCGCCAGATTGACCCACTGCAGCACAATGTCGATCTCCGGCCAGGTATAGAGGAGATCCTGATCTGAGATTTGATGGTTCAGCCATGCCTGTTCGCTCGCCTGTCGCAGCAGTTGCTCGTCCAGCGCCATGGCCTGGGCCAGTCGCTCAGAGGTCAGCGTGTCGGCCTCGAACGCACTCAAGACCGTGGCGGCATTGCCCGCCAGACGCTGCACCCAGCCGGCATAGGCGGAGAGCTGCATCAGGGTGCGCGCGTCATGGCCGGCCACGGTTGTGCCCTCGGGCAGCGTGACCAGGCTGTCCGGCTGCTCGATCAGTCGCCGGAACGAATTCGCATCGAGGCCGGTGGCCTGATATACGATCGCCAGTTGCGCCAGCGCGTGGCAAAACTGGATGGCTTCAGCCGGCGGTGACGCGTGGTTCGCCACGGCCGCCCAAAACGCATCAACACCCATGCCATTGGGTTGCAGTTGATCCACCCAGAGCAGCACGGAGCACGCCACCTCATTCGAGGTCAGACGCAGCGACGCCGCGACATAGGGCGCCATCGCCCCGATCAGTTCCCCATCGCTCAGGTCGGGGTCTTGCAGCCCGTTGTTGAGTGCGTCCAGCAGGTTCTGGATCTCCGGCGTCAGCGTGTCGGCATAGTCCGTCGTGGTCATCACGAATAGCTCGTACGTGCTCCACTTCAGGTCGTTCAGCCAGCGCACCGCCCTCTGCAGCCGGTCTAATAACCCGCGTAGCGCTTCGTCACCAAGGCCGATCAGCCCACTCGCCTCGTCCAGCCCAGTCAGCAGCAACGCCAGGTCGTCCACACTCAGTTGGTGCACGGTGGCCAGCAGGTGCGCACGATACAGGGCCGACAGATGGGCGATGTCGTTGGGGATCGTGCCGTCCTGATTGTCGGGATCGGCAATCGTCAGCAACCGGTACAGCGACACATCGTCGACCTGAAACGCACGTTTCAGGACCGTCTTGCGCGGATCATCGTCCGGGCTGCCCGGCCTCAGGTCGATCCGGGGGCCGCCTATAGTGAACACGTAGCCGTTCAGCGGCGGCGTATTGAACAGCCGGTCGAAATGACTTGGCTGGTCACCGAATCTCAGCCGCGAGATGTCGCCATTGCACAGGCATAACGCCCGATCGTGGTCGATCGCATAACGTTGCATGTACGACTGCAGGTCGAGCATCCGACGCAGCGCCGTCTCGTCCATCGTCCAGTCGGCGTTGACGCTCGCGGCCGCCGCATCGACCGCGGCAGGTGCCAGCTCGGTCGCCTTGTGCACCCGGATCAACTTGTTGAACTCGACCAAATAGCGGTGTGGCAGCACCATCTGCCAAGTAAATTGGGTGGAGGTACGATCCGTCGTCTGCCCGCCGGAATCGCTGCATGCCAGTTCCACCAGCACCGGCTGCGCAAGATCGACGCCCTCCAGGCTGATGGGCACTCGATAGTCCTGGTCCGCCTTTGGGTAGAAGCGGTCGTCGTCAAACATTAACGCCCCATTCACCCGAATCTCCAGCTTGACCGCCGTATCGGACACCTCGGCAAAACGGAATTGCAACTCGTACAGGTCACTGTATCGGGGCACCAGGCCGGCAGAGTGAAGCGCGGCCGGATTGTCCTGATATGCGCGTACAATCCCCCATACGACCAGGTTGCCGGCCATATCTGATCTCGGATACACCAACCGGTCGTCGACATAACCTCGGAGGGCATAATTCTCAATGAACCCAGTACAGGTTTCATCCGGCACGTCGTAGTACCGAGCCAGCTCGCGGACATTCAGCAGTTCGGCCGGTGAGCTCTTTCCGAAATTGCGTTCAAACACCGTTTCCGCATCCTGATCCGTCACCGCTTCAGTCAGAGTCGCATGGAGCTCAGGGGCGATCCCCGCCTTGTATCCCAGCAGGGATGTCGCCGACATCAGGCCCGCGACGTCCGGTGCCGCTTCCACGTGTTTGCCCTCGGGGTCACGAGTCAACAAGGCTTGCCGCCCCCGCTCGAACGCATCGTGAAACGGCGTCGCGCCCGTCGTGCGCCAGGTCGCCAGCCGTTGCAGGACTGCCTCGTCGTCGGCCAGGCTCGTGTCGTGCGCCCGGATGCCCGCCTGCAACAGCTCGTTGGACAGATCCAGCGTCGACAGTGTCTCATCCAGGTTGCGCTGGCTCAGCACCAGCGCGGGCAAGTCAGGACGCCGGACGTCCAGATGGTAGCGGGAGGCCGGCGCGCGCAGCGCCCGCGCTTCCCTATACATCTCGGTCAGATAGGCGCCCGGCGAGAACATGGAGGCCACCGCGCCCGGCGCGACAAACTGGCTGGCCCGTTGCCCAAACGCGCTCTGATAGTCGTACAACTGTGCCTGCGGTCGGGCCATCGCTGAACGCATTGCGTGCATCAACAGCGGATTTGACCGCGATAACAGTCGAGCCTCGTACAACTGGCTCTCGTTGAGTGATTTCTGCGCCGCCCGATACAGTACCCGCGTTTCGTGCCAGCTCAGTACGTCTTTGACTTTTTTACGGAACTCTTCATACGAGAATAATGCAATCTCGATGAGCGTATTGATACCACTCGGTTCGATCAGTGATTGTAACCGGGACAACGTCTGGGTATCCACAACATCACCTCGCAAGGAGTTCTGGCACTGAAATGGCCGCATATTTTTAATGCGCCTTCTCTAAAATTGACTGATCAGCTTTAGAGGAAACGCCAACTCGATCAGATAAATATCACTTTGACAATATTGCTCAACTTCAACCTGACATGCATTCTTTTATAACCACAAACGAAACCCAACAAACCGCGCTCCAATACATGCTTATCAACCTAGTTTACTCGCCACAACTCGTCAAGTTTTCACAATACAATAAACTCCCCATCAAGGTATTTTATTTATTTCGAAATTGGCTGATAAATCTTAAATAATGCGATTTATCCTTCCTTAAGAAGGCGCTGAACAATTTATCGATTCGCGCCTTGCACTACATTCAAGCCGATGCCGTCAGTCCGCTGGCCTTATTTTGCATTTCCCAGGCTGGCTTCGACCTCGCTATTACCGATTAGCAAGACAATCCTATATTCAAGGCGGATTTACCCCGCCGCACGCTGCAAATACCGTTTGGCTAACATCAGATTGGCCAGCCCAAACAGACTGAACAACTGCGCCGCGTTCTTTTTCAGGCCACGGTAACGAACTTTGCGATGATTGAAACGCACCTTGACAGGCTCGTTAAGCAAAACAAAAATTCAATCGACTTTCAATCGACTTTCAAGCGCACATAGGCCTTCATGCCGAAGTGCCACTGATTACTTTTTTAGCTTGGTGCATTTCTGGATCACGCTTGCCTTCGCGGCTTTTGATAAAGGGCGGCGCGGCAATTAGGGTGGCATCAACAAGGGCGCCTTCCTTGAGTAGCAGACCACAGCTGGCCAGATGCTGATTGATGGTTTCAGACAGCACCCGCGCTAGCTGATAGGTTTCCAGCAAACGGCGAAAGCGCACATTGGGTTCTCAATGTGTCGAATCAGTGCCCGGAAGACTCAGTGCGCCAAGGCAAACGGCTCCACTATTTTTGCAGCGCCTCCTTAAGCAGAGTTCTGAGCAACTCTTGATCAGATAATCAGACTGCAGCGCAATCGTGAAAGTTGGTTTCCGTACCCACTGCACGAACCCCGCACGCAACTCAGACCAGGTTCTGTACGAAACCCCCTGAAACACCGAAACGGGTAAAATCGCCGCCATCGAAGACTAGGGTCTGTTGACCTTTGGTGACGGCCCACCATCAAACGTCAACAGGCCCTAGAGCCCCTGGCGAAAAGTTTTGGAGCAATGGTCTCTTCGGCTTGCACCACGCATTGTTTACGACATTACTTTTCGCGAGCTTGTCGAGGCGCGCAACCCAAATGACACGAAAAAATAGTCAGTCCGAACGTTCGGAGTCCGTTTATTCTTCGGATACGAGCAATCACCTGATACGGGAGGCCGTCCGACAATGTTTGAGGGCCGATCGGGATCGCGCTGCCGAGCCCAAATCGAGGGCAACAGCCGAGAAAAAATTAGTTTAGTTCTGTAATGTTCGAGCAAAGATGGATGAGTATTCTTTCGCCCGGAATGACTTGACACTACAGCGTGACATGCTTTAATGAACTCAAAGACGCTAAAGTTTCGGGCACCCAATATAGCTTGCAGTAAGCTTGGATTCGCCTCCACATTACAATATTCAACACAGCGCTTCAGAATTATTAGTTGGCTCGCTGGTACAAGGCGCGAGCCACCAACTTGCTCAGCACCTCTTCTAACTGTCAAGCTTTTAAAAGGTCTTTATGTGACTATAGTAAAAAGTTCTTTGATGACCGTGGACATTCTATATGCGCCATCAAGTTTATAAATAACATGACCCGAGTTCGTATCCTATCAGGGTGTTCGATCGCCCAAAACACCGACAACGTAACATCATCGAGCGCATGTTCGGCTGGCTGAAGAAGAATCGGCGCTTCGTTACGCGCGTCGACAAGCTTACGAAAAGTTTTGCGGCAATGGTCTCATTGGCCTGTGCCATGCGGTGTTTGCGACATTACTTTTCGTACAGAGCCCAGGATGCCGGGTGGGAATCGATTGCTAAGCGCACAGAACTGCCGCACGGGGTGTGATTTTTAATGCCGCCGACCTGTTCGGCGGTACGGCGTTCGGCGAGTTGAAGTCGACCGCGATGTACGAATGCATTGATGTCAACGCAATCGACACTATCAGGGGAACACAAGTGAACACGACTCAGCAGGCAGGGAACGTGACGGTTGCTACCCCAACCTTACCCAAAGGCGGGGGGGCTCTGCGCGGAATAGGCGAAACGCTCAGCGAGGCCGGGATGACAGGTCAGGCTGGCCTGTCGGTTCCGTTACCGGTGTCGGCCGGCCGTGGCTATGCGCCGTCGCTGTCCCTCGCGTACAGCAGCGACCGTGGCAATAGCGCCTTTGGTCTTGGGTGGCAGGTGCCGCTCCTCTCGATCCGCCGTGACACGCGTCACGGGGTGCCTGGCTACGACGAACAGGATGTGTTTCTCGCCCCCAACGGTGAAGCTATGGTCCCCGAACGGGATGACAAGAACCAGCTTGTCCGTCGATCGGTTTCAGTCTATGGAGCTCTGACGTTAGATCAAACCTATATCGTAACCCGCTATCTGCCGAACGTAATGCAGGAGTTTGAACGCATCGAGCAATGGCAGGCGCAGTTATCGGGGGAAACTTTCTGGTTGATTCACACGATCGACGGCCAGTTGCATTGTCTGGGTAAACACGCGGCTGCGTGCATCGCCGACCCGGCGGCGCCGCACCGCAGGGTTGGCCGCTGGCTACTGGAGGAATCGGTCTCTCCTACCGACGAGCATATCTGTTATCAGTACGAGGCCGAAGATATCACCAACGTTGACCTGAACGGTCCGGAAGCCAGCCGCCTGCACACGGCGAACCGGTATCTGACCGAAGTGCGGTACGGCAACCGACAGGGCTACGCCCCCCTCTATGCCTGGGACGACCCGCAGGCCGCCGCCCCCGAATGGCTCTTTACCTTCGTATTCGACTACGGCCACCGTACGCTCGATGCACACACTGTTCCGGGTCGGGATACAAGCGTACCGTGGCCATGCCGTGCGGACGCGTTTTCGGATTATTCGCTCGGCTTCGAGGTTCGCACACACCGCCTGTGCCATCAGGTGCTGATGTTCCATCCCTTCCCGGATGAACTGACCGAACCCTGCACCCTCGTGCGCCGCATGCTGTTCACCTATGACCAGACTCCGTACGTCCGCCAACTGCTCGTCGCCCAGACACTCGCCTAAGAA
>CAYNGZ010000178.1:0-11009 GCA_964396695.1 uncultured Pseudomonas sp. | reverse complement strand
CCTCTTCCTGGTCGTGGGTCACCATGACGCAGGTCACGCCGACGCGCTCGATGATTTCCACCAGTTCGAGCTGCATTTGCGAACGCAGTTTTTTATCCAGCGCACCCATCGGCTCGTCGAGCAGCAGCAGCTTCGGCCGCTTGGCCAGCGAGCGGGCCAGCGCCACACGCTGACGCTGACCGCCAGAGAGCTGGTGCGGCTTGCGTTTGGCGTACTGGCTCATCTGCACCAGCTTGAGCATTTCGGCCACGCGAGCGTCGACTTCAGCCGCCGGAATCTTGTCCTGCTTGAGGCCAAAGGCGATGTTCTGCGCCACGGTCATGTGCGGGAACAAGGCGTAGGACTGGAACATCATGTTGATCGGTCGCTCGTACGGCGGCATCTCGGTGATGTCTACGCCGTCAAGGAAAATACGCCCCTCCGTGGGCCGTTCGAAACCTGCCAGCATGCGCAGCAAGGTCGACTTGCCCGATCCCGAACCGCCGAGCAAGGCGAAGATCTCGCCTTTCTTGATTTCCAGGGACACATCGTCCACGGCAATCGTCTCGTCGAACTTCTTCGTGACCCGGTCGATTTTGACCAGCACCTGTTTCGGTGTCTGGTCGCCCTCGAGGGCTTTCTTATAGGCGCCGGAGGCAACTGCCATTTACGAAACTCCCAACAAAATTTGCAGTTCGCCCACTACAGGCGAACCTTGGATAGTTTGAGCCTTTGTCACTATTTACCCGACTTGACCTTGGTCCAACTGCGGGTCATCAACCGTTGGATCGTTGGCGGCAGCTCGGTCGACACGTAGGTCTTGTCGAGGACCGCTTGCGGTGGATACACCGATGCGTCGTTACGAATCGACTGTTCCATCAGTTTGTCCGACCCGGGATTGGGGTTGGCATAGCCGACGGCGTCACTGACCTGAGCAATCACTTCAGGTTTGAGCACGTAATTGATGAAAGCGTGAGCTTGCTTGACGTTGCTGGAGTCCTTGGGGATCGCCAACATGTCGAACCACAACGCGCCGCCCTCTTTGGGAATCGCGTAGGCAACCTTCACACCTTTACCGGCTTCGACAGCACGTGCCTTGGCCTGGAAGATGTCCCCGGAGAACCCGACCGCGACGCAGATATTGCCGTTGGCCAGATCCGAGATGTACTTGGATGAGTGGAAGTAGGTCACGTAAGGCCGTACCGCCAGCAACTTGGCTTCAGCCTTTTTGTAGTCGTCCGGGTTGGTGCTGTTGGCGTTCAGGCCCATATAGTTCAGGACCGTCGGCAGCATTTCGTCGGCCGAGTCGAGGAAGGCCACGCCACAGCTGTTGAGCTTCTTGATGTTTTCGGGCTCGAACAGCACGGCCCAGGAATCGATCTTGTCGACGCCGAGCACCGCCTTGACCTTGTCGACGTTGTAACCGATGCCGTTGGTGCCCCACAGGTAAGGCACGGCGTACTGGTTGCCAGGGTCGTTCATTTCCAGGCGCTTGAGCAGCGCCGGGTCAAGGTTGGAGTAGTTCGGCAACTGCGACCTGTCGAGCTTCTGGAACGCCCCGGCCTTGATCTGCTTGCCCAGGAAGTGGTTGGACGGCACGACCACGTCATAACCGGTGCGCCCGGCCAGCAACTTGCCTTCCAGGGTTTCGTTGGAGTCGAACACGTCGTACACCGGCGTGATGCCAGTGGCTTTTTCGAAATCTGCGAGGGTGGTCTGCCCGATGTAATCCGACCAGTTATAAATATGCACGGTGGACGCAGCTTGAACGCTGACGGCAAGCGTCAGGCCGACACTGACCAGCATGGCGTTGCGAAATAAAGAAACAGGCAAGTGAAGGTCCTCTAAAATAGTTGGGCCCAAGTTGCCCAGCGTTACGTGACAGCCATGGCTGCCTGGCAACAAAACCGGCGCGCAACTTACCCTCGATAAACCTTTCCAGCAAAACTTTCTGTCATTTAATTATTCCTGTTGCCGTCGCCAGAGCGACGACGGCAACAGGTGACTGCCTCAAACCGGCTTATTTACCGGACTTGATCTTGGTCCAGCTGCGGGTCAGCTCACGCTGAGTGGTGGCTGGCAAATCGGCGATCGCATACAGCTTGGACTGCACCTCTGCCGGCGGATAGATGTTCGGATCCGAGGTGATTTCCTTGTTCACGTACTGAGTGGCTTCGGCATTCCCGTTAGGGAAACGCACGGCGTCGGTGATTTCAGCCATCACTTTCGGCTGCAACAGGTAGTTCATGAACTTGTAGGCACCCTCGACGTTTTCCGCATCCTTAGGGATAGCGACCATGTCGTAGAAGCTGCCGGCGCCTTCTTTTGGAATGGCGTAGCTGACTTTCACCTTGTCACCGGCTTCGGCGGCACGGGTTTTGGCCTGCTGGACGTCACCCGAATAGCCGACGGCTACGCAGATGTTGCCGTTGGCCAGGTCCGAGATGTACTTGGACGAGTGGAAGTAGGTGATCGAAGGACGAATCTTCAGGAACAGCTCTTCAGCCTTCTTCAGATCTTCCTTCTTCTGGCTGTCGGTTGGCAGGCCCAGGTAATGCAGGGCGACCGGCAGCATTTCGGTCGGCGAATCGAGGAAGCTCACGCCACAGCCCTTGAGCTTGGCGACGTTCTCTGGCTTGAGCACGACATCCCAGGAGTCGATCTTGTCGACGCCCAGCGCGGCCTTGACCTTCTCCGGGTTGTAACCGATACCGATCGAGCCCCACATGTAGGGGAAGGCATGTTTGTTGTCCGGGTCGCTGACCGAAACCGCTTTGAGCAGCGATTTGTTCAGGTTGCCGTAGTTGGACAGCTTGGACTTGTCCAGTTCCTGGTAAACGCCCGCCTTGATCTGCTTGGCCAGGAAGTTGTTGGACGGCACAACCACGTCATAACCGGACTTACCGGCCAGCAACTTGGCCTCGAGGGTTTCGTTACTGTCGAACACATCGTAGACGACCTTGATCCCGGACTCTTTTTCAAAGTTCGCGATGGTGTCCGGTGCGATGTAGTCGGACCAGTTGTAAACGTGGAGGACTTTATCGTCCGCCTGGGCTGCCCCAGCCATCACGCCCATCAGGGACAAGGCGAGCAGGGTCTTGCCAGTATTCTTCAAACCGAATGCCTTCATGCGTAACGCTCCCATTTATTCTTTTTAAGTACAGTGTTTGTTAACCAAGATCCGGCGGCCGATTCCTTGGCAACTCAAACAGCGGGTAGTCTGGCAAGTTACAAGGCAGGCTTTCAAGGAAAGACCCATCCTTTGTGCTCTCTGAGCGAAGCGCCAGCCACGGACCTCGCTCAGAGCCTAGCACTTAGCTTTGCAGCGCACTCAGGGTCAGGTCCAGGCACTTGCGTGCCTTGGTGACCAGTTCGTCGATCTCGGCCTTGGTGATCACCAGTGGCGGAGCAATGATCATGGTGTCGCCGACGGCGCGCATGATCAGCCCATTGTCGAAGCAGAACTGCCGGCAGATCATGCCAACACCCTTGCCGACATAGCGCACACGGGTCGCCTTGTCCTGAACCAGCTCGATGGCCCCCAACAACCCCACCCCACGAACTTCACCCACCAGCGGGTGGTCGTTCAGTTCCCGTAGACGCTTTTGCAAATAAGGTGCCGTTTCTGCACGCACGCGCTCGACAATTCTTTCGTCGCGCAGAATACGGATGTTTTCCAGGCCCACTGCCGCGGCGACCGGGTGCCCGGAATAGGTGAAACCGTGGTTGAAGTCGCCCCCTTCGTTCAGTACGTCGACCACTTCGTCGCGCACGATCAGGCCACCCATCGGGATGTAGCCGGACGTCAGGCCTTTGGCGATGGTCATCATGTCGGGCTTGAGGCCGTAGAAATCGCTGCCGAACCATTCGCCGGTACGACCGAAACCACAGATCACCTCGTCCGCCACAAACAGGATGTCGTACTTGGCGAGGATCTCCTTGATGCGCGGCCAGTAGCTGTCTGGCGGAATGATCACGCCGCCGGCGCCCTGGATCGGCTCGGCAATAAAGGCCCCGACCGTGTCGACGCCAAGTTCGAGGATTTTTTCTTCCAGCTGGTTGGCCGCCCAGATGCCGAATTCTTCAGGGCTCATGTCGCCACCTTCACCGAACCAGTACGGCTGCGGGATGTGAACGATGCCCGGGATCGGCAAGTCACCCTGTTCGTGCATGTAGGTCATGCCGCCCAGGCTGGCGCCGGCCACAGTCGAGCCGTGGTAGCCGTTTTTGCGGCTGATGATGACTTTCTTCTTCGGCTGGCCCTTGATCGCCCAGTAATGGCGAACCATGCGCAGCATGGTGTCGTTGCCTTCGGAGCCGGAACCGGTGAAGAACACGTGGTTCATGCCTTCTGGCGCAACGTCGGCGATGGATTTGGCCAGTTCCAGTGCCGGCGGGTGGGCGGTCTGGAAGAACAGATTGTAGTAAGGCAGCTCGCGCATCTGCTTGCTGGCAGCGTCGGCCAGCTCATCGCGACCGTAGCCGATCGCCACGCACCACAGGCCGGCCATGCCGTCGAGGATCTTGTTGCCTTCGCTGTCCCAGAGGTAAACGCCCTTGGCGTGGGTGATGATCCGCGGGCCTTTCTCTTTCAGCTGTTTGAAGTCGCTGAAAGGCGCCAGGTGATGTTCGCGGCTCAATGTTTGCCATTCGCGGGTTTGCGGGTTCTTGCTGGTCATAAAGCTCTCCTAGTGGGGTGAGAGTGCGGCTTCTCGGGGCCGCACCCGGCGCATCAGACGGCGAACAACAGGAACTCCCGCTCCCACGAACTGATCACGCGCTTGAAGTTTTCATGCTCGGCCCGCTTGACCGCGACGTAGCCAGTGATGAATTTTTTGCCCAGGTATTTCTCGATGGTGGCGCTGTGTTCCATGCGCTCCAGTGCGTCTTCGATGGTCAGTGGCAGACGCAGATTGCGCCGCTCGTATCCGCGCCCCACCACGGGTGCGCTCGGGTTGATGCCTTCGACCATGCCGATGTAACCGCAGAGCAGGCTCGCGGCGATCGCCAGGTAAGGGTTGGCATCGGCGCCCGGCAGGCGGTTTTCCACCCGACGGTTTTGCGGTCCTGCGTCGGGTACGCGCAGGCCGACAGTACGGTTCTCTTCGCCCCACTCCACGTTCACCGGCGCGGAAGTATCCGGCAGGAAGCGACGGAACGAGTTGACGTTGGGTGCGAACAGCGGCAACAGCTCGGGGATGAACTTCTGCAAGCCACCGATGTGGTGCAGGAACAGCTCGCTCATGGTGCCGTCGTCATTCGAGAAAACGTTCTTGGAGGTGGAGATGTCGATGATGCTCTGGTGCAAGTGCATCGCACTGCCCGGCTCGCCGGTCATCGGCTTGGCCATGAAGGTCGCGGCCACGTCGTGCTTGAGCGCCGCTTCGCGCATGGTGCGCTTGAACACCAGAATCTGGTCGGCCAGAGACAGCGCGTCACCATGACGGAAGTTGATTTCCATCTGCGCCGTGCCGTCTTCGTGGATCAGCGTGTCCAGATCCAGCTCTTGCAGTTCGCACCAGTCGTAGACGTCTTCGAACAGCGGGTCGAATTCGTTGGCTGCTTCAATGGAGAACGACTGACGACCGGTTTCCGGGCGACCGGAGCGGCCAATCGGCGGCTGCAACGGGAAGTCCGGGTCTTCGCAACGCTTGGTCAGGTAGAACTCCATCTCCGGCGCCACGATCGGCTGCCAGCCCTTGTCGGAATAGAGTTTCAGGACCTTCTTGAGCACGTTGCGCGGCGACAGCTCGATCGGGTTGCCCTGCTTGTCGTAGGTGTCGTGAATCACCTGTGCGGTCGGCTCGATGGCCCACGGCACCAGGAACACAGCGCTCGAGTCCGGGCGGCAGATCATGTCGATGTCGGCCGGGTCGAGCAGCTCGTAATAGATGTCGTCTTCGACGTAATCGCCCGTCACTGTTTGCAACAGCACACTCTCGGGCAGGCGCATGCCTTTTTCGGCAATGAACTTGTTGGTTGGCGAGATCTTGCCGCGGGTGATCCCGGTCAGGTCGCCAATCATGCATTCGACTTCTGTGATCTTGTGGTCTTTCAACCAATCGGTGAGCTGGTCGAGGTTGTTACTCATAAGTGCCTCTGGGCTGAGTTTCCTGACATTTTTACAAGTCAGGCGTTGTTTGACGCATCCGCGTCGCGTTGTGTTGCACGCTTGCCGACGTGAATCAACGAAAGGGGGGTGGCATCGCGTGCAGAATCATGAGCAGTTCCCGGCGCGCTGGCAGGACCGCTATAGTGAAAAGGTTCTACAGTGGAAGGAGAGCCGGTAAACGGCAGGCGAGACATGAAGCACCCCGGTATTATTGCTGTTATGGGTTTGATTCGAGCTTAGCGTTGTTCATTTTTTTACACAACACCCCCGTAAAAAATACAACACGCCCCGCTCAAGCCTGCGACTGCCAAGGACCCCGAGGGCAAAAAGACGCCCAAAATTGCCTCAAAAAAGCCTTTCGAGCGCTTTTTCAGGGCAAAAACGGCCTCGCTTGACTTCGGCATGCCATTCGGGTTGACTGGAATCTGAAAAGATCAATGATTGATATTTTTAACAATAAAGGTGTTGCATCATGTCGGTACCCCCGCGTGCCGTTCAGCTTAACGAAGCGAACGCGTTCCTTAAGGAACATCCTGAGGTTCTGTACGTTGACCTTCTGATTGCGGATATGAATGGTGTGGTGCGCGGCAAGCGCATCGAACGCACCAGCCTCCATAAGGTTTACGAGAAAGGCATCAACCTGCCGGCCTCTCTATTTGCTCTGGATATCAATGGCTCGACGGTGGAAAGCACCGGCCTGGGCCTGGACATCGGCGATGCTGACCGAATCTGCTATCCAATCCCCGATACCCTGTGCAATGAACCCTGGCAGAAGCGCCCGACCGCGCAACTGTTAATGACCATGCACGAACTGGAAGGTGAACCGTTCTTCGCCGACCCACGTGAAGTGCTGCGTCAGATCGTCAGCAAGTTCGACGCAATGGGCCTGACCATCTGCGCCGCATTCGAGCTGGAGTTCTATCTGATCGACCAGGACAACGTGAACGGTCGTCCGCAGTCGCCACGCTCGCCGGTGTCCGGCAAGCGTCCGATGTCGACGCAGGTGTACCTGATCGACGATCTGGACGAATACGTCGACTGCCTCCAGGACATTCTGGAAGGTGCGAAAGAGCAAGGCATCCCGGCCGACGCGATCGTCAAGGAAAGTGCGCCGGCGCAGTTCGAAGTGAACCTGCACCACGTTGCCGACCCGATCAAGGCCTGCGACTACGCGGTACTGCTCAAACGTCTGATCAAGAACATCGCCTATGACCATGAGATGGACACCACCTTCATGGCCAAGCCGTATCCGGGCCAGGCGGGCAACGGTCTGCACGTGCACATTTCGATTCTTGATAAAGAAGGCAACAACATCTTTGCCAGCGAGGATCCCGAGCAGAACGCCGCACTGCGTCACGCGATCGGCGGTGTGCTCGAGACCCTGCCGGCGCAGATGGCCTTCCTCTGCCCGAACGTCAACTCGTACCGCCGTTTCGGCGCCCAGTTCTACGTGCCGAACTCGCCGAGCTGGGGCCTGGATAACCGTACCGTAGCGCTGCGCGTGCCCACCGGCTCCGCTGACGCGGTCCGTCTGGAACACCGCGTTGCCGGCGCCGATGCCAACCCGTACCTGCTGATGGCTTCGGTATTGGCGGGCGTGCACCACGGTCTGGTCAACAAGATCGAACCGGGCGCGCCAGTCGAAGGCAACAGCTACGAGCAGAACGAGCAAAGCCTGCCGAACAACCTGCGCGATGCACTGCGCGAGCTGGACGACAGCGAAGTCATGGCCAAGTACATCGATCCGAAATACATCGATATCTTCGTCGCCTGTAAAGAGAGCGAGCTGGAAGAGTTCGAACACTCCATCTCCGACCTTGAGTACAACTGGTACCTGCACACCGTGTAAGCGGCTGTGGCAAAAAAACAACGCCGCCGGCCCACAGCCTGCGGCGTTTTTTATGGATTATCGATCGTTCCCACGCGCTGCACTCATCGTTCTACACAACTCTCGATGAGCGCAGAGCGTGGGAACGATCAGTAATGTGGGAAGAGCCGGGCGACGTTCGCCTGCTCGCGAAGGCGGCCGGGAAGACAACACACAACCTGCCTCGTACAATGCCCGCTGCCCTGCAAGAGACTTCAATGACGCGCCCCGCCCCCCTTCGCAAACCCCGCGCACGCAGCCAGGCCCGGATCGACTCGATACTCGATGCCGCCCGCACGCTGCTGGCCGCCGAGGGCGTGGCCAGCCTGTCGATCTACAGCGTGGCCGAACGCGCGGAGATCCCGCCGTCATCGGTCTACCACTTCTTCGCCAGCGTCCCGGCCCTGCTCGAAGCCCTGACCGCCGACGTCCACAGCGCCTTCCGCGCCTGCCTGCAAGAACCGATCGAAGTCGACTCGCTCAATGGCTGGCGTGATCTGTCGCGCCTGGTCGAGCAACGCATGCTCGCCATCTACAGCGAAGACGCCGCCGCCCGCCAGTTGATCCTCGCTCAACACGGCCTGACCGAAGTGACCCAGGCCGACCGCCAGCACGACATCGAACTCGGCGACCTGATGCACAAACTCTTCGATCAACACTTCGAACTGCCGGTGCTGCCCAAGGATGTCGATGTGTTTGCGCTGGCCATGGAACTGGGCGACCGCGTCTATGCCCGCTCAGTGCAGCAGCACGGACAGATCACCCCGCGCATGGCCGAGGAAGGCATGCGGGTGTTCGATGCTTATCTGGGGCTGTATTTGCCGCCGTATTTGTCTAAAAGATCGCAGCCTTCGGCAGCTCCTACAGAGGGTCGCGTACACCTGTAGGCGCTGCCGAAGGCTGCGATCTTGACGGTCTGCTTACAACTTGGCGATCGACACCTCGGTGGATTTCACGAAGGCGATCACTTCGCTGCCGATCACCAGTTCCAGCTCTTTGACCGAGCGCGTGGTGATCACCGAGGTGACGATGCCGGACGCTGTCTGAACATCGATTTCCGAGAGCACATCGCCTTCGACGATTTCCTTGATGGTGCCTTTGAACTGGTTGCGAACGTTGATGGCTTTGATAGTCATGGTGTTGATTCCTGTCGTTGGGAGAACATTGAGTTAGTGAGCCCAGCGCAATTGCGTGGGCAAGGGTGAAACAGGTTCCGGTTCCGGTGGCGAGCCCGGCAGTGACTGCACGCGGTTGAGCACCTCGGTTTCCAGCGCCGCCAGCCGATGGGAGCCGCGTGCCCGAGGACGCGGCAAGTCGATGTGCAGGTCGAGGCCGATTTCGCCCTCTTCGATCAGCAACACCCGGTCGGCAATCGCCACCGCTTCGCTGACATCGTGGGTCACCAGCAACACGGTAAAACCGTGCTGTTGCCAGAGGCGTTCGATCAGTTGCTGCATTTCAATTCGGGTCAACGCATCCAGTGCGCCCAGCGGCTCATCGAGCAATAGCAAGCGCGGCTGATGGATCAGCGCCCGCGCCAAGGCCACTCGCTGCTTTTGCCCGCCAGACAATGCCGCCGGCCATTCATCGGCACGATCCGCCAGGCCCACGGCGTCCAGTGCGTCCAACGCCTGCTGACGCCAATTTCCCTTGAGCCCGAGACCGACGTTGTCGATGACTTTCTTCCACGGCAGCAAACGCGCTTCCTGGAACATCAGCCGCGTGTCTTCACGCGCCTCGCCAAGCGGCGCGGAACCGGCCAACAGTTCACCGTCCGTGGGTTGATCAAGGCCCGCCAGCAAGCGCAGCAAGGTACTTTTGCCGCAGCCGCTGCGACCGACCACGGCGACGAACTGGCCCGCCGGAATGTGCAGGTCGATCTCGCGCAGCACCTGCCGCGCGCCAAAGTTTTTTTGCAGTCTGCGCACCGCCAGCGCAATCCCGCGCAGCAGGCGTGGAGGTTGTTGAGCCGTCATGCTGCACCGCCCTTGGCCACTTGATAGGCCGGATGCCAGCGCAACCAGATACGCTCCAGACCGCGGGCGGCGAGGTCGGCCAATTTGCCGAGCACCGCGTACAAAACAATCGCCAGCACCACCACGTCGGTCTGCAAGAACTCCCGGGCATTCATCGCCAGGTAGCCGATGCCGGAGCTGGCGGAGATGGTTTCAGCAACGATCAGGGTCAACCACATGAAGCCCAGGGCAAAACGCACGCCCACCAGAATCGAAGGCAGCGCGCCCGGCAGAATCACCTGACGGAACAGGCTGAAACCGGACAAGCCGTAACTGCGCGCCATTTCCACCAAGGCCGGGTCGACGTTACGAATGCCGTGGTAGGTGTTGAGATAAATCGGGAACAACGTGCCCAGCGCCACCAGAAAAATCTTCGCCGACTCGTCGATGCCGAACCACAGGATCACCAGCGGGATCAACGCCAGATGCGGGATGTTGCGAACCATCTGCAGTGTGGTGTCGGTCAGTTTTGACGAGAGCCCCGACAGTCCGTTCGCCAGACCGAAGGCAAAGCCGATGCCACCGCCGATCAGGAAGCCGATGCTGGCCCGCCAGAAGCTGACCCAGATGTTGCGGACGAGTTCACCTGATAGCAGCAACTTCCATCCCGCCAGCGCGACGTCGGTCGGCGCCGGCAGCACCCGCGCCGGAACAAAGCCGGTCACGGAGGCAGCCTGCCAAATCAGGACGATGGCGAGCGGCACGATCCAGGGAATGAGTCCATCGGCGCGCGGCAGGCGCAGCTTCTGAACGCGTGGAAGACTTTCAATGAGGCTCATGATTGAGACGCTTTCACGAGGGGACGATGCTCGTTGGCGATGGTCTCGCCGAACGGGCCGGTATTGACGCGGATCGGCGTGACATTGCCGGGCTCGGCCCGCGACAGCAGCGGGAACACCAGCTCAGCGAAGCGATAGGCTTCTTCCAGATGCGGATATCCGGACAGGATGAAGGTATCGATGCCGACATCCTGATATTCCCTGATCCGCGCCGCCACCCTCCCCAGGTCGAAGGCCGCCCACGAGATCCCCGGGCC
>CAYNGZ010000177.1:0-11061 GCA_964396695.1 uncultured Pseudomonas sp. | reverse complement strand
TTTCTATGAGTTTTAAAGGTAACTTGAAAGCAGAGTTATGTAGAACGATGAGCGCGGAGCATGGGAACGATCAACAGCGCAGATTTACGCTTCAGGCACACCCTTCTCCCACGCCGACCAGTTTTTCAGAATCTCCTGCACCAGCGGGTTGCCGGTGCGGAAGAGGTTTTCCAGGGCCGGCACAAAACCACCCTGATCGGCGTACTTGAGCAGGTTGTCGACTTCGCTGTAACCCGGATACGGGCGGTCGAAGTCGGAGCCGGCGCGCACCACGGCCAGGCGCTGGATATCCACCAGACCTTCACGGCTGGCGCGCAGCAGTGCTTCATATGTCGAGTTGTCTTCCTGCTGAGTCGTGCAATAAACGCCTTTGTTGTCCGTCAGCAAACGGGTCCAGACTTCAGCGCGTTCGCTCAGGCGTGTTCCGGAAAACCAGGTATTGCCCGCCAGGGTGTCGCACTGAGTGACCACCGGTGGTTGATTGGCCGGGGCGTAGGGGTATTTCACCCGCCACGCGGCGGATTCCTTGCTTTCGCTCAACGCTACGCTGTGGCTCAGCGCGAAGGCCTTGGCTTGCAGCTTCGGGTTGAGCTCGAAGACTTCGGTCTTGTAGTCCAGCGGCGGTTTTTCGTTCGGACCTTTGGTGTTGATGCCGATGTAACCGGTCGGCCACGCTGAAGGAGCGTCTCGCGAGTCCAGTTCCCATTGCGTGCCGAATTCCACCAGATAGTGCGCCCATGCGGCGGTACCGATGGTGCCGTGATGCGGGTTGATGCCGGCAATCCCGGCGATCAGGAAATAGCTTTTACGCAGGTCGAATTTCGGTGACATGGCCAACGCCAGCGTGGATGCCGCGGCGTTGGTCTGGCCCATGCCGGTGACCATCAGGCACACCTGCTGTGTATTGCAGCGAATGGTCGGGTACTCGGCAGAAAGCCCCGGCACGCGGATCTTCTGCTTGAGATCCAGGTGATCAATCCAGGTTTGCGCTTCCGGGGCGAACATGCTGATCAGCATGACTTTCGGCGTGATCGGGGCCTCGGCTGCCCACACACTGGAAGAGAGCAGGGCGCTGCAGGCCAGACTGGCTGACAGAGAAAGGCGAGTCATTACGTGCATGGAACCTCCTTGGCGAAATGTGATAACGGACAAGCTTGTCATTCAGAACTGATACCCGACACCTGCGTAGTAACCCCAGCCATCGGAGCGAGCGCGGAAGTTGCCATCACCGAAGTTCAACTCGCTGCCATCCTCCCAGTTGCCGCCGTTATGAAAATAACGCCCGACCAGGGTGAAGCGCAGGTGCGTAAATGAATAGAGCAACACATTGGTGGCCACGGTGGCGTTGGCCGTACGCGCCGGATTGTCCTTATGCAGGTCCGAGCCAAAGTCGAAGTTGGTGAAACCGATATAAGTCAGTGACGCGCCATTGCTGAAGTGGCCGATGGGCACGACGTACTTCAACTGGGCACGATAGCCGTCCCACGAGTACTCGTTGCTGGCGCCGTAGTTCTCCCACTGATAGCGCCCGTAGAGGTTGGCTGACAGGTTGACCCGCGAATGGGTGTCGATGTCGGTGCCCAAGCCACTGTAAAGCGTGTTGGCGCGATTGGCGGTGCTGCTGCCGTGGTCGTAGATCCAGTCGAACGCGACATACCATTCCTTGAACGGCCCGACCGCCAGGCTGCGACCGGCCAGGTAGTCGATGGAAATACGTGGCTCGTGCTCCATGAACAACGGTGAACCGTGATCCCAGACGCCTTTGTCATGGCTGTTGCCGATGCCGAGGATTTTCGGGGCGTCGATGTAGCCATACAGTTCGAATGGCCCCTTGCGCCCGAAGTACTCGTATTCCAGGTAAACATCATCGGCCGGTCGTGGGCCGAAGCTGATGTCCTTGCTGCCGATTAGCATCAGGTCCTGATTGAACCAATCCGACAGATACGCACCCTTTTTCGGTGGGTTGGCTTCAGCGCTGAGGGCTTCGCCTTGCGCGGACTCATCAAGGGTTTGTTCCTGGGCCGGGGCAAGCGGGCTGAGTAGTCCCGTAACGGCGCTTAGTAGCAAGGAAACAGCGAAGGTGGTGCCGGACGCCGTGCGTCTGAACGTAGCGTGCATTGAAAATCCCTGTTCGTGCAGTGGTTGGCCGAACTTGAACGTGCCTGCGTTGATGAACCGTTCAAGTGACTGACGCAAACGTTTGCATGTTGCAGACCAACTTGGAACAGATGATTGAAATAAAGGGAGATTTTGTGAATTAGCTGACATTTTGGTTAGTAATCTGCCCTGTCGGCGAGCTTGCTGCCCGAAAGCGGGGCAGGCTCTGTCAGCGCTTGCACCGTGCTCTGTTAGAATCGTTTTACTTGAACTCCAGAGGTGCCCCCCATGAGCGAGCCGATTCGCCTGACCCAGTACAGCCACGGTGCAGGTTGTGGCTGCAAGATTTCTCCTCAGGTGCTGGAAGTGATTCTGGCCGGTAGCGGTGCGCAGAATCTCGATCCAAAACTCTGGGTGGGTAATGCATCGCGCGACGACGCGGCGGTGTATGCCATCGACGACGAGCGTGGTGTGGTGTCGACCACCGACTTTTTTATGCCGATTGTCGATGATCCGTTCGATTTCGGTCGCATCGCGGCCACCAATGCCATTAGCGATATCTACGCGATGGGCGGTGATCCGTTGATGGCGATTGCGATCCTTGGCTGGCCGGTCAACGTGCTGGCGCCGGAGATTGCCCGGGAGGTGATTCGCGGCGGCCGCTCGATCTGCGATGAGGCGGGTATTCCATTGGCCGGCGGGCATTCGATTGATGCGCCGGAGCCGATCTTCGGTCTGGCGGTCACCGGGCTGGTGCAAAAGCGCCACATGAAGCGCAACGACACCGCCACCGCCGGTTGTTTGCTGTACCTCACCAAACCGCTGGGCATCGGCATCCTCACTACCGCCGAGAAGAAGGGCAAACTGCGCGCCAGCGATGTGGGCCTGGCCCGTGACTGGATGTGCACCCTGAACAAACCCGGTAGCCGCTTCGGCAAACTCGACGGTGTGACCGCGATGACCGATGTCACCGGTTTCGGGTTGCTGGGGCATCTGGTGGAAATGGCCGATGGCAGCGGCGTGACTGCGCGCATTGACTACAATCGCGTGCCACGTCTGCCGGGCGTCGAGTACTACCTCGACCAGGGTTGTGTGCCGGGCGGTACTCTGCGTAACTTCGACAGTTACTCCAACAAGGTCGGACGTGTACAGGAACTGCACAAGCGCGTGCTGTGCGATCCGCAGACCAGTGGTGGTCTGCTGATTGCCGTGACGCCCGAGGGTAATCAGCAGTTTCTCGCCGTTGCCACCGAACTGGGCCTGAACCTGGCGCCGATCGGTGAACTGATTGAGCGACAGAGCAACGCGGTAGAGGTGATTTGATGCCCATCGATTTCACTGATTACCGCGACATCTTCCTCAACGACCGGCCAATGATGGATACCCGCGCGCCGGTCGAGTTCACCAAGGGTTCGTTCCCTGGGGTGATGAACCTGCCGCTGATGACGGACAACGAACGCCAGCGGGTCGGCACCTGCTACAAACAGCACGGTCAGCAGGCCGCCATTGTGCTCGGGCATCAGTTGGTGTCGGGCGAGATCAAGGCGGCGCGCATCCAGGCCTGGGCTGATTTTGCCCGGGCCAATCCCGACGGTTACCTGTATTGCTTTCGCGGCGGTTTACGTTCGCAGATCGTTCAGCAATGGCTCAAGGACGAGGCGGGCATCGACTACCCTCGGGTCGGTGGCGGCTACAAGGCGATGCGCATGTTCCTGCTGGATACAGTCAATCAGGCAGTCGAGCAGTGCGACTTTGTGTTGCTCGGTGGCATGACCGGCACCGGTAAAACCGATGTCCTCACGCGTTTGAGCAACGGCCTGGACCTTGAAGGTCACGCCAATCATCGCGGTTCCAGTTTCGGTAAGCGTGCGACCGGGCAGCCCACCAACATCGACTTCGAGAACCGCCTGGCGGTGGACGTGCTGAAGAAGCGCGCCCGCGGAATCGAACGATTCGTGCTTGAAGATGAAAACCGCACGGTGGGGAGTTGTGCCTTGCCACTGCCGCTGTATCAGGGCATGCAGCAGTTTCCAATGGTCTGGCTCGAAGATAGCCTGCAAGACCGCGTCGAACGGATTCAGCGTGATTACGTCGTGAACCTGTGTGCGGAATTCATTGCCGAGTATGGCGACGAGGGGGTCGCTCAGTTCTCCGAGCGCTTGCTGGCGAGTCTGAACAACATCAGTAAACGTTTGGGCGGTGAGCGCCACCGGCGCATGTTCGACTTGATGGAGGCCGCATTGGCCGAGCAGGCGCGCAGCGGTGCCGTGGACTTGCATCGTGGCTGGATCGAAGGATTGTTGACGGAGTACTACGACCCGATGTACGCCTTTCAGCGTGAGAAGAAAGGTGCCCGAATCGAGTTCGTCGGTGAGCAGGCCGCGGTGCTTGAGTACTTGCGTGAGCGCGGCAACCGTTAGAACCGAGATGCAGGCGCTGGCTAACCAGCGCCTGCAAGCCTGCAATCCCCTTAGAGCACCAACGCCCCGATCAGCCCGCAAATCACGCCAATCAGCATGGTCAGCCCGGCCACCGCCACCAGCACTCGGGTGTCGAAGTCTTTACGCAGCATCAGCAGCGACGGCAGGCTGATGCTTGGCAAGGTCATGAGTAGCGCCACGGCCGGGGCGGTGCCCAAACCCAGGCTCATCATGGTTTGCACGATGGGGATTTCCGCGGCGGTGGGGATCATGAACAGCGTGCCGACGATGGCCAGCGGTATTAGCCATAGCATGCTGTTGGCCATCGCGCCGTCGACGTGAGGGAACAGCCAGACCCGGGCAGCGCCCAGAACCAGCACGGCCAGCACGTAGATTGGAATAGTGGTCCAGAACAGTTGCCACAAGGTTCGCGCCCAGCGGCTCAGGAAGGGTTGGGCCTCGGTTGTGCGGGTCGCTTCGGCCACCGCTTCCAGCGCCGGTTCCGGCATGTACTCGGGGCGCGAAATGCGTTGGGCGACCAACGAAACACCCAGCACCAGCACTATCCCCGCCACCAGCCGCAGTGCGGTAAAGCCCCAGCCGAGGACGAACCCCATGAACACCAGCGTTGCCGGGTTGAGTACCGGGTTGGCGATCCAGAATGCCAACGCCGCACCTACCGAGACGTTCTGACGGCGCATGCCTGACACCACGGGCGCAGCGCAGCAGGTGCACATCATGCCTGGCAGGGCGAACAACCCGCCGCGCAAGGTCGAAGCAAAACCGGCGCGACCGAACAACCGCAGCAACCAGTCCCGAGGGATCAACACCTGCAACAGCGACCCCAGAATCACCGCCAGGACGGCCGCTTTCCAGATCGCCAGGAAGTACACCCTGGCGTACGCCAGTGCAGCGGCGAACGGCGCAGTTTGTTCATCGTTGAGGATCGAGACGCCGATACTGTGGCTGTCGGCAGCCACGAAAGCCTTGAGGTAGTAGGGCGACCACTTGACGTAGTAGAGGCCGATACAGGCGACCAGCAGGAACAGGGCGGGTTTCCACCAGAGCGCCAGGCCCCGGTTGGGGACCGCTAAGGAGTTGGACATGGAGAGGCTCCGGACAATAGGGACAGTGGGGCATCATACTTCAATGCAGTCTAGTCCAGAGGCCGGAAACGGTGGGCACACGTCGACCCACTATGTCGGACATGTCTGCGGGCCGTTGTTCAGTTCCTGCTTGTAGCGGTGGCTGAGCAAGGTGACCTTGCCGTTGTGCCAGGTCAGGGTCAGTACGTGCAGCGAGTCGAAATCGTTGGATGGCCAGTCCTCGAGAAGGGGGCGTGTTTCACCGGTGGCTTCTTCAGCCACCTTGTTGATCAACTCCGGCAGATAGCCGTGGGACCAGGCCGTGTAGATAATCGAGTTGTGGTACTTGTCGTGAAGGAGTTCGTCGGCCAGTTCGCTGATGTCGTTGGCCGAAAACTCGATGTTCACCGGCAGCCCGAGTTTGATCGCGGTGGGACTGATGGTCAGCAGCGGTCGAAGGTAGCTGTAGGAGTTGTCGAACTCGCCTTCCTCTACATGGCGTGCCGGATTGGCGGCAAACACGTAATTGGCTTTGCCGAACTTCTCAGGCAATAGCTGCGTCAGTTTGATCGCGCGGTTCAGGCCCTGGCAGTTCAGTTGGCCGAGACCACCGGCGGGTTTTTCTGCGTGACGTAAAAACACCAGAGTCTGGGTGCCGTCAGCCGGTTGAGCGAGGCTCTCACTGGCTTCCAGCGACAGGAACAGGAACAGGAACAGGAACAGGACGCAGGTCATGAGCAAGGCCGCAAAGAACACAAGGGTGCGCGGTTTCAGGTTTTTAACGAAATCCAGGTGCTTTTTCATTGAGTTATTATTCTTCAGCGCATTCGATTAAGGCTGACAAAACATCACACTGAGAGCGCTCGGCTTCAAGTGCTTTTCATGTCGTGGGGGCCGATGTGTCTAACGCAAGGGCAGCCTTGAGAGTCCGTTGGCATCCTTTGGTTCGATTCTAGACGGCGCGCTGTACTTTATCTGCGGGACCGGGCTGGCTGCCGGGAAGATTAGCGACAGAATTTTTCTGATTTAGCCTGCCCCAATCAGCGCCGTGTCTATAATCTAGCCGCCTTAAAGACCGGGCATCTGCCGCAACCAAGGCCCATCATCGCCATTCAATTGTCACTGGATGTTCACCATGACCGATCTGTCTGCATTCCCGATCACTGAAAAATGGCCTGCGCAGTTTCCCGAGTGGATACAGCTCTATTCCTTGCCTACGCCCAACGGTGTCAAAGTCTCGATCATGCTCGAAGAGACCGGTTTGCCGTACGAGCCGCACCGGGTGGGTTTCGATACCCATGATCAGCTGTCTCCAGCGTTTTTGTCGCTGAACCCCAACAACAAGATTCCGGCGATCCTGGACCCCCATGGGCCGGACGATCGGCCACTGGCGCTGTTTGAGTCCGGGGCGATTCTGATCTACCTCGCCGACAAAAGCGGGCAACTGCTGGCGCAGGAATCGGCTGCGCGTTACGAGACGATTCAGTGGTTGATGTTCCAGATGGGCGGCATTGGGCCGATGTTTGGCCAACTGGGTTTTTTCAATAGATTTGCCGGCAAGGACTACGAGGACAAGCGTCCGCGTGACCGCTACGTCGACGAGAGCAAGCGTTTGCTGAAAGTGCTCGACGGCCGTCTGGAAGGCCGCGACTGGATCATGGGCGAGCGCTACACCATTGCCGATATCGCGACGTTCCCCTGGGTGCGCAACCTGATCGGCTTCTATGAGGCGGGTGATCTGGTCGGGATCAAGAATTTCCCGAACGTCTTGCGCGTGCTGGAGCGTTTCCTGGCACGTCCTGCGGTGATTCGCGGGCTGGAAATTCCCAAGTAGCGGCAAACCAGAACGGCGCCTTGGAGTGGTGTTACATCGCCGATCAAGCGTCTGCTGGCGGCGCCCGAGGCTTTCTGCTGAAAGCGCCAGATTGTTGCCGAATCGGAAACAAACTCTTCCTGAACTTGCGTTTGTATCCGTGGGGGAGAGGGGCATAAGCTCCCTTCCTTTACGACTTTTGTCTTGTCCAGGCCGTTGGCCTCCTGCCAGGAAATCCCATGTCCAGTCAGTTCCCCGAAGCTCGTCCACGCCGTTTGCGCCGCAATCCACAGTTGCGCAGCCTGTTCCAGGAAACCGAGTTCACCCTCAATGACCTGGTACTGCCGATCTTTGTCGAGGAGGATATCGATGATTTCGTGCCGATTACCAGCATGCCTGGGGTGCGACGGATTCCAGAGTCGAAACTGGCCGGGGAAATCGAGCGGTTTGCGCGGGCGGGTATCAAGTCGGTGATGACCTTCGGTGTCTCCCATCACCTGGATGGCAGCGGCAGTGACACCTGGAACGAAAACGGGCTGGTGTCGCGCATGGCGCGGATCTGCAAGGACGCGGTACCGGAGATGATCGTGATGTCCGACACCTGTTTTTGCGAGTACACCGATCATGGCCACTGTGGGGTGATGCACGCGGGCGAAGTCGATAACGACAAGACCCTGATCAACCTCGGCAAGCAAGCCGTCGTCGCTGCACGCGCCGGGGCGGATGTGATTGCGCCTTCAGCCGCGATGGACGGGCAGGTCCAGGCCATTCGCCGAGCTCTCGATGAAGCCGGTTTCAGCCAGACCTCGATCATGGCTTATTCGACCAAATTCGCCTCGTCACTCTACGGTCCATTCCGCGAAGCCGGTGGCAGTGCACTCAAAGGTGATCGTAAAAGCTATCAGATGAACCCGATGAACCGCCGCGAGGCCGTCCGTGAGTCGCTGCTTGACGAGCAGGAAGGCGCCGATGCGCTGATGGTCAAACCGGCAGGGGCGTATCTGGACATCATCCGCGATATCCGCGAAGCATCGCGTTTGCCGTTGGCTGCTTATCAGGTGAGTGGCGAGTACGCGATGATCAAGTTCGGTGCGGCCGCCGGCGCCATCGATGAGGACCGCGTGGTGCGCGAGAGCCTGGGCGCGATCAAGCGTGCGGGTGCAGACCTGATCTTCACCTACTTTGCGATGGACCTGGCGTTGAGTGGAATCTGAGTCGCTGGTGCTTGCGTATTACCAGAGAAACGGCTTGATCCCGTGATCCCGGAAGTAGCGCTCGATGACTTTCGGGTCGGCGGACAGGTCGGCGACGGCCACGTAACTGTCAGGCCTTAATAGATAGAAACCATTGCGCGCCAGCCCGGCAGCTTCGTGGGTCGGATGCCAGTCGAAAATGTGCAGGGCCAGATGATGTTCGGCGCACCAGGCAAGCATTTCTTCGCTGGTGTCGCCGTACACGTGAACCTGCCAGTTCAGGCTTGCCAGGCTGTTGAAATTATCGGTCTCGCTGTCATGTGCCCAAGGCAGGCGATCACCGCCGAAGACATGACCCGCGTGACCCTCGCTCAGAGGCATCCCGCGATAATTCAGGGTGACTTGCGACACCGTACGAAACAGATACTCGCGTGCCCGTTCAAATGAGATCATTTTGGGCAACAGAAACGGTGCAACGCGGGTGCGTATCAGATCGGCCATTGCGCCTTCAGCGGAGACGAAGTTGAACACCCGGTCGGTGGTCGCCACCAGTCGCCGGGCAAAGGCCATGCGTTCGACTTCATAGCTGTCGAGCAGTTTGTCATTGGCTGCACCGTTGAGTACCGCGGCGAGTTTCCAGGCCAGATTGATCGCATCGCCAATACCGGTGTTCATGCCTTGGCCGCCTGCGGGGCTGTGCACATGGGCGGCATCACCCAGCAAAAATGCGCGTCCGAAGCGGAAGGTATCCGCTACCCGGTGATGGACCCGGTAGGTCGAGAACCAGTTGACCTTGTGTACCTGAACCTTCAGGTGTTCGATGGCCCGGCTGCTGACGTCTTCAAACTTGAGGGTTTCGGCCTGTTCCGCGCGTTCGTCGCGCACGGTTCCGATCAGTCGTGCATGGCCGTCGTTGGCCAGCGGAAAAACCGCCAGAAAGTCTGCCTCATCAAGATCCGCGTGTAATTCACCATTGAACACTGGACCGGAGGCTTCGACGTCGGCGACATAAAACACTTGTTGGTAGGTACCGCCGGGAAAGCCGATGTCGAGTGTCTTGCGCACGGTAGAGCGAGCGCCGTCACAACCTGCCAGGTAGCAGGTCTGACAGGTATGTTCCTGCCCGTCGGGCATGAGCAAGTGCGCGATGATGGTTCCGCCCTGTTCGCTGAAACCGGTCAGTTCGGTGTCGCGCTCGACCACCACGCCGAATTTCTCCAGGCGTTCGATCAATAACCGTTCATGCTGGTCCTGCGGGTAGATTTCCAGGAACGAGTAAGGGGTGAGGTCTTTGCCAATCTCCTCGAAGGGTAACCGTGCCACCGGTTCGCCTTTGACCCACAGATTGACCGCCGGCACTTTATGGCCGTTCTGCACCACGGCCTGGCTGAGGTCGAGCTGGCGGTACAACTCCAGCGTGCGTGCCTGAACAGCCAGGGCGCGCGACGTGGTGCCGGGTGCGCTGGTCTTGTCGAGGATGCGTACCCGGATTCCCAGTTTGCTGAGCCAAAGCGCCAGAACCAGTCCTGTGGGGCCGGCGCCAACGATCAATACATCGCTGCGGTTCATGTCGTTGCCCTCGGTCGGAGTCCCGCGCAACGGAGGTGTTGCGTCTGGCTATGGAAGTACCGAACTCTGATTTCAGTAAAGCCCAGGAATAAGTCGCCAGGTTTTCGCGCAGTAAGCTTCGTATTCAGCACCAAACTGACTGCGCAACAAGGCTTCTTCAGCATTTATGCGGGCAATCAGGGCGGGGAGCAACAGGAGAGTGAGCATGACTCCGACGCTGGAACGAAAAGCCAGCGCCCAGCCCAGCGCGTTGATGAGCAGCCCGAGATAACTCGGGTTACGCAGCGTTCGGTAGATGCCATCCGTTACCAGCGCATGCCCAGGTTGAATAGCGACCAGGCCACTGAAGCGCTTGCCAAGTACGAACACGGGCCAGATCCGCAGCGCACCGCCTGCTATGAATAGTGTTGCGCCAACCCAGCGCGTGCCTTCACCACCGAAGGTCCAGAAGCCCACTCGGTCGGTATAGGCCGGAACAAACGCGGACAGCAGCCCGATCACACCAAATACAGGCAGTACCCAACGGTTGGTCCGGTCTTCACGCTCTCCTGAACTCAAGTTGGCTTCAGTGAACAGCGAAAGTCCAGCCATCACCAGCGTCGCAAGGGCAATGACCGTCAGGGCTGGATGAGAGAAAAACGTAGCAAAACCACCCAGTCCCAGAATGGCGAGTCCGAGATAGAGCAAGGTTGCTGCAATGCTGAACACGGCCAGTTTCGGGGAGATGTTCATGGCGGGGTTGCTCAGTGGGCAGACTCTCTAAGCGTAGTGGGATCAGGCGGATTGCAGTACCTGATCTGTCGTTTTCGCTTTCCATTATAGAAAAACCAAATTAAGTGTTGACGGCAGATTCTGGAGGCCTATAATTCGCCCCACTTCCGGCG
>CAYNGZ010000176.1:0-11078 GCA_964396695.1 uncultured Pseudomonas sp. | reverse complement strand
AAGCCGCCGCCGGGTCCTGGCGAAACAGGGTAATCAGGTACGGCTGCACGCTGGGGCGAAAGAGTGCTTGCAACGCTGGCGGGACGTTTTCATCGACATGCCCGGCCTTGAGGCTGTCCAGAATTTCATTGCTGCGCAGCATCAGAGGGGGTGGCAAGCGATAACTCAACTGTTGGCGCAAAACCTGATCCACCGGGCGGGCGGTGCCGGACAGGGAAATTACCGCGGCGGCATCAACTTGTGGGGCGGCGAGCGTAGCCACCAGCGCACCTTCGCTATGGCCAAGCAAAATCAACGGCCCCAGGCGCGAGTCGGTCTTGAGCTTCTGGCCCCAGGCCACCGCATCGGCAACATAGGCCTCAAGCGTCAGATTACGTTCATCCGGGGTCGCCGCGAGGCTGGCCGCCACGCCGCGCTTGTCGTAACGCACGCTGGCGATGTTGTGTTTGGCCAGCACCCAGGCCAGGCGCTTGAGGCTGTCATTGTTGCCGCCGTCCGGGTTATTGCCGTTACGATCCGTAGGACCCGAGCCAGAAATGATCAGCACAACCGGCACCGGGCTGTCGGACCTTGGCAGCAACATCGAGCCGAAAAGCTCGCCGCTACCGGTATCCAGACTGACCGGACGTTGTAGAACGGAAGCCTGGACCACATTGGCAAGCAGGCCGGTAAACAGGGTAAGGCTCAAGGCAATAACTCGCAGCATCATCACGCCATCATTCGCAAAGTGTCGGTTGGACTTGCAGGCACCGATAAGGTTCGAGGATGAACTAGTTGGATAGCCTGCGTATACTCGCCCGCATTACATTTTCAGGTTGAGTCACTCAGCGAATTCACGGAGCGCCCTGCATGTCCGGCAATACCTACGGCAAGCTGTTCACTGTCACCACCGCGGGCGAAAGCCATGGTCCGGCGTTGGTCGCCATTGTCGACGGCTGCCCGCCGGGTCTTGAGCTGTCTCTGCAAGACTTGCAGCGTGATCTGGACCGCCGCAAGCCCGGCACCAGCCGCCACACCACCCAGCGTCAGGAAGCCGACGAAGTCGAAATCCTGTCGGGCGTGTTCGAAGGGCGTACCACCGGTTGCGCGATCGGGCTGCTGATCCGCAATACCGACCAGAAGTCCAAGGACTACTCGGCGATCAAGGACCTGTTCCGCCCGGCCCACGCCGACTACACCTATCACCACAAATACGGCGAGCGCGATTACCGCGGCGGCGGTCGCAGCTCGGCGCGGGAAACGGCCATGCGCGTGGCGGCCGGGGCGATTGCGAAAAAGTACCTGGCCACTCAGGGGATCGTCATTCGCGGTTACATGAGCCAGCTCGGCCCGATCGAAATCCCGTTCAAGACCTGGGATTCGGTCGAGCAAAACGCCTTCTTCAGCCCGGATCCGGACAAAGTGCCAGAACTTGAGGCCTACATGGATCAGCTGCGTCGTGACCAGGATTCGGTCGGCGCGAAGATCACCGTGGTTGCCGAAGGGGTGAAGCCTGGGCTGGGCGAGCCGATCTTCGACCGCCTCGACGCCGAACTGGCCCATGCGCTGATGAGCATCAACGCGGTGAAGGGCGTGGAAATCGGCGCCGGTTTCGCCAGTGTCGCTCAGCGCGGCACCGAGCACCGTGACGAAATGACCCCGGAAGGCTTCCTCAGCAACAACGCCGGCGGCATTCTGGGCGGTATTTCCTCGGGTCAGCCGATTGTCGCGCACCTGGCACTCAAGCCGACGTCGAGCATCACCACGCCGGGCCGTTCGATCGACATTCATGGCAACCCGGTGGACGTCATCACCAAGGGCCGTCACGACCCTTGCGTCGGCATCCGTGCCACGCCGATTGCCGAAGCGATGATGGCCATCGTGTTGATGGATCATCTGCTGCGCAATCGCGGGCAAAACGCCGACGTGCGCTCAAGCACTCCGGTGCTGGGCCAGCTGTGAAGCCATGCCCTGACGTCGCTGCGATCTGACGGCCGTGGCTGCGCTTGCGTACTGGCGGTTATCCAGCTTCTATCTGTTCTATTTCGCCTTGCTCGGGTCGACCGCGCCGTTCCTGGCGTTGTATTTCGATCACCTGGGTTTTTCCAGTGCGCGCATTGGCGAGCTGGTGGCGATCCCGATGCTGATGCGCTGCGTCGCACCGAATATCTGGGGCTGGCTCGGCGACTACACCGGCCGGCGCCTGGCCATCGTGCGGTTCGGCGCGATCTGTACGCTGCTGGCGTTTTCGCTGATATTCGTCAGCAAAAGCTACGCCTGGCTGGCGATGGTCATGGCGCTGCATGCGTTCTTCTGGCACGCGGTGTTGCCACAGTTCGAAGTCATCACCCTGGCGCATTTGCAGGGCCAGACTGCCCGCTACAGCCAGATCCGCCTGTGGGGGTCGATCGGCTTCATTATCACCGTGGTCGCCTTGGGGCGGTTGTTCGAAGGCTTGAGCCTGGACATCTACCCGGTGACGCTGGTGGTGATCATGGGCGGGATCGTCATCAGCAGCCTCTGGGTGCCGAACGCCCAGCCGGCGCAAGGCAATCGGCTGGCGGGCGAGGGGTTTCTCAAGCAACTGCGCAGCCCCGGCGTATTGGCGTTTTACGGTTGCGTGGCGTTGATGCAGATGAGCCATGGGCCGTATTACACCTTTCTGACTCTGCACCTTGAACGCCTGGGTTATAGCCGCGGCGTGATCGGCATGCTCTGGGCGTTGGGGGTCGTCGCCGAAGTGCTGATGTTTTTGTTCATGAGCAAAATCCTTACGCGCTTCTCGGTGCGCCAGGTGTTGATGGCGAGTTTCCTGCTGGCGGCGTTGCGCTGGTTGTTGCTCGGCTCGTTTGCTGAATTCTTGTGGGTGCTGCTGTTCGCGCAGATTCTGCACGCGGCGACCTTCGGCAGCTTTCACGCCGCTGCCATCCATTTCGTGCAACGTAGCTTCGGCGCACGCCAGCAAGGGCAGGGCCAGGCGTTGTACGCAGCACTGGCCGGCACCGGCGGCGCGTTGGGCGCGTTGTATTCCGGCTACAGCTGGAATGCGCTGGGCGCTACATTGACCTTTAGTATTGCCAGCCTCGCAGCTTTCGCTGCAGCCGTTATCATTGCCACACGTATGCAAGAGGACAGGCCATGAGCCTTACCCGTGAACAGCTCGCCCAGGAAATCATCGACGCCGGGCGTTTTTTGTATGGCCGTGGCTGGTCGCCCGCCACCAGCAGCAACTATTCGACGCGATTGTCGGCCACCGAAGCCCTGTTGACCGTTTCCGGTAAACATAAAGGTCAGTTGGGGATTGATGATGTGCTGGCCACGGATTTGTCGGGCAATAGCCTGGAGCCGGGCAAGAAGCCGTCCGCCGAAACCCTGTTGCACACCCAGTTATATAATTGGCGGGCCGATATCGGCGCGGTGCTGCACACCCATTCGGTCAATGCCACGGTGTTGTCGCGACTGCTGCAGAGTCCGGTCATTACGTTTGAAGACTACGAACTGCAAAAGGCCTTCAGCGGAATCTCGACCCATGAGTCCAAGGTGCGGGTACCGATCTTTGACAACGATCAGGACATCGAGCGTCTGGCGTCCAAAGTTCAGCCATGGCTCGACGACCATCCTGACTGTGTCGGTTATCTGATTCGCGGTCATGGCCTCTACACCTGGGGGCCGAAGATGAGCGATGCGCTGCGGCAGATCGAAGCGTTTGAGTTCCTGTTCGAATGCGAGCTGAAAATGCGCGCGTTGATTAACCGTTAAAGCCAACCGCCTGATGAAACGCGTTGCCTGACCGGCCTGTAAAAGCCGGACGGCAGCGCCGCTAACGAGGAATTGCCACCCATGAGCAGTCTGTCCGTTTACCACGTTTCAAGCCCGGACCTGCCGAACAAGGTCCTGACCCACTTCGACGATATCGCCTCGACCCTGGCCGAAAAAGGTGTGCGGTTCGACCGTTGGCAAGCCGCGGCGAAGATCCAGCCGGGCGCCAGCCAGGAAGAAGTGATTGCCGCTTATCAGGTGCAGATCGACCAGTTGATGACCGAGCGCGGTTACATCACCGTCGACGTGGTCAGCCTTAACAGCGATCACCCGCAAAAAGCCGAATTGCGCGCCAAGTTCCTGGATGAGCATCGTCATGCTGAAGACGAAGTGCGATTTTTCGTTGCAGGGCGTGGCCTGTTTACCTTGCACATCGACGAATACGTGTACGCCGTGCTCTGCGAGAAAAACGACCTGATTTCGGTGCCGGCGGGTACGGCACACTGGTTCGACATGGGCGAGAATCCGTACTTCGTGGCGATTCGCCTGTTCAACAATCCCGAAGGCTGGGTCGCCAACTTCACCGGCGAAGACATCGCCAGTCGCTTCCCGCGCCTTGAGGACTGAAGGCATGACCATCAAAGCCATTCTCACCGACATCGAAGGCACCACCAGCGCGGTGAGTTTTGTGTTCGACGTGCTGTTTCCCTACGCCGCCAGGCATTTGCCGGACTTTGTCCGCCAGCACGCCCAACGGGCCGACGTGGCCCGGCAGATCGATGCGGTTCGCCAGGACAGCGCCGAGCCTGGCGCCGATGTTGAACGGGTGATCGACATTCTGCTGGGCTGGATTGCCGAAGACCGCAAGGCCACGCCACTCAAGGCGTTGCAAGGGATGGTCTGGGAGCAGGGCTATCAGGCCGGGCAGTTGAAGGGCCATGTTTACCCGGACGCGGTCGATGCGCTGAAACGTTGGCATCAGGCCGGTTATCAACTGTTTGTTTACTCGTCCGGTTCGATTCAGGCCCAGAAGCTGATCTTCGGGTGCTCCGAGGCCGGTGACCTGACGCCATTGTTCAGCGGCTACTTCGACACCACGTCAGGGCCCAAGCGTGAGGCGCCGTCCTATCAGCGCATTACTCAGGCTATTGGCTGCGAGTCTTCGCAGATCCTGTTTCTGTCCGACATCGTTCAGGAGCTGGATGCCGCCCGTGAGGCCGGCATGGCCACCTGCGGACTGGTGCGCGAAGGCGGTGAGCTTGCCGGGCATCTGAACGTCAGCAGCTTCTCGCAGATTGATCCAGCCACTTTCTGAGTAGCCATGGCTGATTGCAACAAGTGCGATCAGCCGTCTTTCATCAGGACTCACATCACGGCCAATGCACGTCTGTAGGACGTGTAGGAAGTTGCCTGTTGATCAGTCGGCCATGCCTGTTTGTGGTTTTACTGACTTGTTTAATCTCGTCCCTGTGTAACTCTTCGGTCCTGAAGTTTGTTCGCTTATCCAGGTGCGCCTGGCAATGGTGCGGACTCCTGGCGAGAGGGGTAGGAATGAAAACACCAAACCGGGCCGGCACTCCCGTGTTGAAGATACCTGAGCGACAGCGTCCGGCTCCGGCGGGCAAGCCATTGAGCGACAAGGAGCTGGAAATCCTGCGCTGGGCCAAGGCCGGGAAAACGGTGTGGGAAATCAGCAGGATTCGGGACATTTCCGAGGCAACGGTGAAGTTTCACCTGGGCAATATCTACTCCAAACTCGACGTTTCCAACCGCGCTCAAGCGGTTGGCGAGGCGGTCAAGCGGGGTTTGTTGAGCTGAGCGCGCAACGCATTCAGGCCGTGCAGCGCACGGCTTGCACGACCTGAAAGGTTTTGATGGCGGTGTTTAGTGCGAGTGATAGGTCGGCAGGGCAAAACGTTGCTGGCTTTGCAGCATGGAAATCTGCGGCAACTCACTGGCTTGTTCGGCCAGGTCGCGGCGAATGGCGCTGATTGCCCAGGACAATTGATCACCGGCATGTAATTGGGCGTAGGAAATCGAGCGTTTGAACACGCGGCCCTCGCTGTTACTCAGCGTCAGCAGAATACCGCCGTCAGGGCGCGCCTGCGTGGTGACGTCGAAGTTGGAGAATAGGGACGAAAATTTTTCCTGGATCAGGCTCATGTCGATCAGCTCCGTTTGCACGTGAATAGCAGCATGGAGTAATAGGTGCACTGATTGTGCCAGTACGGCGATTTTATAAAGTATTTATAAATCAATGACTTGTATGGCTGGTGTTTTTTCGGCTTCGTGCATTCTGCATGAATGGCCATCGTGCATCCTGCATTTTGCGCGCTCGCCGCCGTATCGACCCGGATACAAAACATTTCAAAAACCGCGTGTACATCGACACACGTGCGAGCGTACTTTTTGCCCTGAACCCACTCTTTCACGTCCTTGATTGAATCTTTAACGGTCGTCTCTCATACAGGGATGTCGTTGCCTGAACACCCCGACATGTTCGCCCGACAATAACAAAACAGGCTCGAAATCATGGGCCGAACGGGAGCAACCATGAGCCGTGCGTCAAACGACATGATCACCTGGGGCATGATGCTCCGAAAGTTGCCGTCGATTGCCAAGGCCCTGCCACGGGTGGTCAAGGGTCTCAACGTCGCCAATGTCAAACAGCCGGATCAGCCCTGCGGTCTGGCGCTGACCTTCGAGCAAGCCACACAACGTAATCCCAATGGTCCGGCGCTGCTGCACGGTGGGGTGAAACTCAGTTATGCACAGGTCAACCAGTGGGCCAACCGCATCGCTCACCATTTGAGTGCCCAGGGTATTGGCAAAGGTGATGGGGTCGGGATCTTCATCGAAAACCGTCCGGAACTGCTGGTCACGGTGCTGGCGGTGGCCAAGCTCGGCGCGATCAGCGCCATGCTCAATACCTCGCAAACCCGACAGGCGCTGGTGCACAGCGTGAATCTGGTCGCGCCTGCGGCAATCGTGGTGGGCGGGGAGTTGGTCGAGGCGTTTTCGGCGATCCGCGAACAGGTTGCAATCGATGCCGCGAGAACCTGGTGGGTGGCCGATCAGGACACCTTGCGCGATCCCGGCGAAGCCCCGGCTGGCTTTATCAACCTGATGCGCGTCAGCACCGATTATCCGAGCGACAACCCGGCCAGCAGCCAGCAGGTGTATGTCGACGATCCTTGCTTCTATCTCTACACCTCCGGTACGACCGGGTTACCCAAGGCCGGGGTGTTCAAGCATGGTCGCTGGGTGAAGACATCCACTGTTTTCGGCCTGGTCGCCCTGGATATGGGCCCCGACGATATCGTTTATTGCACCTTGCCGCTGTACCACGCCACGGGGTTGTGCGTGTGCTGGGGCTCGGCAATTTACGGGGCGTCGGGCTTTGCCATTCGGCGCAAATTCAGCGCCAGCCAGTTCTGGAACGACGTGCGCACGTACCAGGCCACCACCATCGGTTATGTCGGCGAGTTGTGCCGCTACCTGATCGATCAACCGCCGAGCGCCAACGACCGTGATAACGCGGTGGTGAAGATGATTGGCAACGGCTTGCGTCCCGGTGTCTGGAGCGAGTTCAAGCGGCGCTTCGGGGTCAATCACATCTGCGAGTTGTACGCCGCCAGCGACGGCAATATCGGTTTCAGCAATATCCTCAACTTCGACAACACCGTCGGCTTCTCGCTGATGTCCTGGGCGTTGGTCGAATACGCCCACGACAGCGGTGTGCCGATCCGCAACAGCAAGGGGTTCATGCAGAAAGTCGGCAAAGGCCAGCGCGGTCTGTTGCTCGCGAAGATCGATGACAAGGCGCCGCTGGATGGTTACACCGACCCGCAGAAGACCGAGAAAGTCGTACTCCACGATGTCTTCAAGAAGGGCGATCGCTACTTCAATACCGGTGATTTGCTGCGCAGCATCGGTTTCGGTCACGCGCAGTTCGTCGATCGACTCGGCGATACCTACCGCTGGAAAGGCGAGAACGTCTCGACCACCGAGGTCGAGAACATCCTTTTGCAGCACCCGCTGATCGCCGAAGCGGTGGCCTATGGCGTGGAGATCAGCAATACCGATGGCCGCGCCGGCATGGCGGCGATTACCCCGGCGGAATCCCTGGCGACCATGGATTTCAGTGAGTTGCTGAGTTTCGCTCGCCAGCAGTTGCCGGCCTATGCGGTGCCGCTGTTTTTGCGGGTGAAAGTGAAAATGGAGACCACCGGGACCTTCAAATACCAGAAGATCCGCCTCAAGGATGAGGCCTTCGATCCGCGCAAAACCGGTGACGATCCGATCTACGCCTGGTTGCCGGGCTCGGACACTTACGTGCAGATCACCGAACAGGTGCTGGCGGATATCCACGCAGGCAAGTTCCGTTATTGATTCTGGCTATGGCCGGACGAGAGAAAAAAGGGATGACAGGGGTAAGGCTGCTTAAGGAAACTAGCGCCTTACGATTGACCGAATGTGGAGTCCCCAATGTCAGACAAATCCCGCCAGATGACCCCGGAAGAAGCCGCGGAGTTTGCCGAGCAGGTGTTCAACAAGGCCCGCGATGGCGACGCGGCGATGCTCGCTGCACTGCTGAGCAAAGGCCTGCCGCCAAACCTGCGCAACCACAAGGGCGACACCATGCTGATGCTTGCGGCGTATCACGGCCACGTCGATGCGGTGAAAGTGTTGCTTGAGCACAAGGCCGATCCAGAAATCCGCAATGACAACGGCCAAAGCCCGATTGCCGGTGCAGCCTTTAAAGGTGACCTGGCAGTGGTCACTGCATTGGTCGAAGGTGGTGCCGAGGTTGAAGGATCGTCCTTTGACGGTCGCACGGCGTTGATGATGGCCGCGATGTTCAACCGCACCGCAATCGTCGACTACCTGATCAGCAAGGGCGCCGATCCCAAGGCCAAGGATGCCAACGGCATCAGCGCGCTGGACGCGGCCAGGACCATGGGCGCGGCAGATACCACGGCGCAGTTGCAGAAGCTGCTCGGCTGATCCCTCAAAAAGATCGCAGGCTTCGCCAGCTCTTATGGAACAAAAAATAACTTATTGATTTATATATTATTTTTAAGGGCTGGCTTGCCAGCCCTGGCCCATGTTCCTTACGCGACAGCGCGGCCTCGAAGAGGGGGCGGCCCCTCCTACGGGACCGGTACAGACCGTAGGAGCTGCCGCAGGCTGCGATCTTTTGTAGTTCCAGATACCTGGAAGCAAACCTTTGAGCTATCCTTCGCGCCCTCAAAACTCCCTCGCCACAGGATCCGCCCATGAAAGCCGCACTCATCGAACTCATCAGCAAAATCAGCTCCGGCTGCATGAGCGAGGCGGAAATTGTGCAGGTCGCCGACGAAGCCGCCCAGGCCTATGCCGATCCCGAGGCGTTCCTGGCGGCCAACCCGGACATCAACTACGACGACACGTTCCCGATCCCGCTGGGGGAGTGGGTGGTGGTCGGCAGCCTGCCGGACACCGTACTGTTCCAGGCCGATACCTACATGGACCTGTTTGCGCAGATCGTCGCGTCTTTCGGCCCGGATGTGACGTTCAACATCAAACCCAAGCAACTGTCCAAGACCGAAGCGTTGACCGCGCTGAACCGCATTCAGATTCAGATGGGCAGCATGAACCCTGAAAACGGTGGTTATACGCTGATGAACTTCAGCCAACTGCTCGATGACGAGATTCAGACCGTGCTGGTCTATGGCAACGACGTTGCGCGGGTGCTGGAGTTGTGCGCGCAAGTCGGGATTGCCGCAGCGCCTTCGCTGGAAGCGCTGAAAGTGGCGATTCACGTTTAAGGGCGCCAAACGCAATAAAACGGAGCCCTTGTCAGGCCCGGCTATCCTAAGGGGGAAATTCTTCTCCTGGGAGCGACACCATGGGTTCCACCTTCAATGGCCTGGTTGGCCTGATCATCCTCGCGCTGGATATCTGGGCGATCATCAACGTGCTCAAGAGCGGCGCAGAAACCGGGATAAAAATCATCTGGGTGCTGCTGATCCTGCTGCTGCCGGTACTGGGCCTGGTTATTTGGGCGATTGCCGGGCCGCGGGGCAATGTGCGGTTCTGAATCCATCGTGCGACGCTGAATGGCTTCTGTAGGCGCTGGCGAAGCCTGCGATCTTTTGATCCTGAGCCGGAGCATTGCATCGACCGAAGAAAAGATCGCAGCCTGCGGCAGCTCCTACGCTGGACGGGTGGAGCATTACCGGATGCGGGTTTGGCATAAAGTCCGCACCAGAAGGTTCGACCTGTCATGTTCGGCGACGTAGAATGCGCGTCTTTCCTTGGTCAATCGCCTGAGCTGCGTTTGCGATTGTCCATCACGGTCGGGTAACCGTCCGTTGTCACCAGCATTCACCGGGGGACTTCCCATGAGCACCACCAAGACCAGCGAATACCTGGAAACCCTCTACGAAGGCTACGGCCAGCGCTTTCGCATGGAAAAGCTGCTGCACGAAGTGCGCACCGAACATCAGCATCTGGTGATTTTCGAGAATCCGCGCATGGGCCGGGTCATGGCGCTGGACGGCGTGATCCAGACGACCGAAGCCGACGAGTTCATCTATCACGAGATGCTCACCCACGTGCCGATCCTGGCTCACGGCACCGCCAAGCGCGTACTGATCATCGGCGGTGGCGACGGCGGCATGCTGCGTGAAGTGGCCAAGCACCGCAGCGTCGAACACATCACCATGGTCGAAATCGACGGCACTGTGGTCGACATGTGCAAGGAGTTCCTGCCGAACCACTCCAAAGGTGCGTTCGATGACCCACGCCTGAACCTGGTGATCGACGACGGCATGCGTTTCGTCGCCACCACCCAGGAGAAATTCGACGTGATCATCTCCGACTCCACCGACCCGATCGGTCCGGGTGAAGTGCTGTTCTCGGAGAACTTCTACCAGGCCTGCCGCCGTTGCCTGAACGAAGGCGGCATTCTGGTGACCCAGAACGGTACACCGTTCATGCAGATCGACGAAGTGAAAACCACTGCCGGTCGCTTGCGCAGTCTTTTCCCGGACTGGCACTTCTATCAGGCCGCGGTGCCGACCTATATCGGCGGTGCCATGACGTTTGCCTGGGGCGCGACCAACACGGCTTATCGCAAACTGTCGCGCGAAACCCTGAGTCAGCGTTTTGCGGGCAGCGGCATCATTACGCGCTACTACAACCCGGAAATCCACATAGGTGCATTCGCTCTTCCGCAGTACGTACTGCAAGCAGTGAACAAACCCAGTAATGATTGAGTGGTACTGACTTGAAAGGGCCGCAAGCAGGCTGTGTGAAAACGCAGTCTGCTGCGGTTTAAAGCAAATGCCCCGACT
>CAYNGZ010000175.1:0-11249 GCA_964396695.1 uncultured Pseudomonas sp. | reverse complement strand
TCCGGGGTGTATTTGACGGCGTTGAACACCAGGTTCGAGAACGCACTGCGAAGCTCCGCTTCACTGCCCTTGAGCATAATTGACGAATCGGCTTCCAGGGTGATGTGCTGGTTGCGCTGCCCGGACAGCGCCTGGGCGTCGCTTTTGATCGATTGCAGCAGGCTGTCGATCGGCACTGGCTGGTTGTCCGACGGGTAATCGGTGGCTTCAAGTTTGGCCAATAGCAGCAAGTCGTTGAGCAACGTTTGCATGCGTCCGCCTTGTTGCTGCATTTGTTGCAATGCACGGCTCCAGCGCGGGTTCACCTCCTCGACGTTGTCGAGCAGGGTTTCCAGGTAGCCGCAGATCACCGTCAACGGCGTGCGCAGTTCGTGGGAGACGTTGGCGATGAAGTCTTTACGCATTTGCTCAAGCTGATGAATACGGGTGACGTCGCGCACCAGCATCAAGTGCTCGTTGTTGCCGTAACGGGTGATGTACAGCTGAATCCGCATCCGGTCGTTGGTCGGCGAGGGGATTTCCAGCGGCTCGGCGTAGTTTTCCTGCTCGAAGTATTCCTTGAAGCGCGGGTGACGCACCAGGTTGGTCACCGGCTGGCCGCTGTCCTGCGGGGTCTTGAGGCCCAGCAGGGTTTCGGCGGCGCGGTTCCACCATTCCAGGTTGCCGTCGCTGTCGAGCATGATCACGGCGTCTTTCAACGCCGCGGTGGACTCCTGAACCCGGTCGATCACCGCTTGCAGGCGTCCGCGCACGCGCTGATCGCGACGTTGCAGGTGGTAGATGTTGTCGAACACTTCGCCCCACAGGCCGTAGCCATCGGGTGGTGCTTCGTCGGGTTTGTGCAGGCGCAGCCACTCGTGCAGGCGCAGCAGTTGTTTGAGGGTCCAGGCCAGGTAGATTCCCAGGCCTGCGGCCAGGCTCCAGCCGTAGTAGCCGGTAATCAGGCCGATCACCAGACAGCCGGTGACCAGTAACAGCATGTGGCGGATCAGAGTGCCATGCCAGTTTTGGTTCACTTGAACACGCGTCCTTGTCAGCTTGTCGAGCCAGTAGGGCCTCAGGCCTTGGTGGAAAAGCGATAGCCCGTGCCGCGCACGGTTTGTACCAGATTTTCGTAGGCATCGCCGAGGGCTTTGCGCAGACGACGGATATGCACGTCGACGGTGCGCTCTTCGACATACACATTGCCGCCCCAGACCTGATCGAGCAATTGCCCGCGAGTGTAAGCGCGTTCCTGGTGGGTCATGAAAAATTGCAGCAAGCGGTATTCGGTCGGACCCATCTCGGCGGGTTTGCCGTCAATGGTCACGCGATGGCTGATCGGGTCCAGCAGCAGGCCGCCGACTTCGATCGGTGCTTCGCCGTCGGTAGGGCCGGCGCGACGCAGCACGGCCTTCAGGCGTGCAACCAGCTCACGGGGGGAAAACGGTTTGGTGATGTAGTCATCGGCACCGACTTCCAGTCCCTGGATCTTGTTGTCCTCTTCGCCCTTGGCGGTCAGCATGATGATCGGGATGTCCCCGGTCAGCTCATCGCGCTTGAGACGTCGGGCCAACTCGATGCCCGAGGTGCCGGGCAGCATCCAGTCGAGCAGAATCAGGTCGGGTTTGCGGTCGACAATAATGGCATGGGCCTGTTGGGAGTTCTCGGCCTCCAGGCAGTCATAGCCGGCCATTTCCAACGCAACGGCGATCATTTCGCGAATGGGCGCTTCGTCGTCGACGATCAGAATATTCCTGCCAACCATGCCTTGACCCTCTTGTCATTTAACTGTCTTGCGCCGCATTAGATAACGGAATTATTGCAGTCGTGTGACAGTATTTTAGCCGTGCGGCGGTCAGTGCAATCCTGAACTACGCTTTAAGTCCGGATCCTGACAACCACAAAGGAAGGTTTCTATGACTCACTACGCTCAATCGTTCAAAGCTCTGGTGTTGGCCGCTGCCTTGGCATTACCGACACTCACGCTCGCTGCCGAGCCGGCAATGATGAAGGACGGCATGATGGTCGATCACAAGGGCATGACCTTGTACACGTTCGACAAGGACACAGGCGGCAAGTCGATGTGTAACGCTGATTGTGCCAAGACCTGGCCGCCGATGATGGCCCCGGCAGGCGCCAAGGCCGAAGGTGAATGGACGGTCATCAAACGTGATGACGGCATGATGCAATGGGCTTACGACGGCAAGCCGATGTACACCTACAAAATGGACATGAAGCCTGGCGACAAGAACGGTGATGGTTTCAAAGATCTGTGGCATATGGCGAAGCACTGAACCACAAAATGATTTGAACGGCTAAAAGATCGCAGCCTTCGGCAGCTCCTACTGTGGGCTGCGATCTTTTCAAGAATTCAACGCAACGCGTAATCCAGCACGATCCCGATGAAAATCGCCAGCCCGGCCCAATGGTTATGCAGGAAGGCCTTGAAGCACTTCAGTCGGTCCCTGTCTCGGGTGTACCAGAATTCCCAGGCAAAGCAGGCGGCTGCAGCCAGCAACCCCAGGTGGAACCAGCCACCCAGCTCGAATTTTGATCCGGCCAGCAGCAGGCACCCCAGAGCCAGCCCTTGCAGCATGAGAATGATCACCCGATCGGCATCGCCAAACAGGATCGCCGTGGACTTCACGCCGATCTTCAAGTCGTCGTCGCGGTCGGTCATGGCGTAATAGGTGTCGTAACCCACGGTCCACAGCAGATTGGCGATCCACAGCAACCAGGCAATGGCCGGCAGTTCACCGGTTTCGGCGGTGAAGGCCATCGGCATGCCCCAGGAGAACGCCGCGCCCAGCACCACTTGCGGGTAATAGGTATAGCGCTTCATGAACGGGTAAGTGGCGGCCAGCGCCAGGCCACCGAACGACAGCCAGACCGTGGCCGCGTTAGTGCACAGCACCAACAGGAAACTCACGCCCATCAGTAGCGCGAAGAACACCAGCGCTTCTTTCGAACTGATCTTGCCGCTGACCAAAGGTCGTTGTTCGGTACGTTTCACGTGGCCGTCGACCTTGCGATCGGCCCAGTCATTGATCACGCAGCCGCCGGCGCGAGTCAGTACCACGCCCAGCACGAAAATCACAATATTGGCCAATGACGGCGAACCTTTGCCGGCAATCCACAGCGCCCACAAGGTCGGCCACAGCAGCAGATAAATGCCGATCGGCTTGTCCATGCGGGTCAGCTGAATGAAGTCCCAGGCGCGTGGGTTCAAGCGATTCAGGGATTTGAGCAGGCTTTGGTACATCAGCAGTTCTCCGCATCGACGCGGGCCGCGCGCCACAGGGTCGGCAAGAATATTTCCGCGACCAGCACGCTCAGGTTCCCCCGATCGAAACGCGAGCGCCGGCCCCACAGCTCCGGTGCCCGGGACTCACTCGGCAACCACTCGACGGGATAGTGACAAACCTCGATGGCGCCGCGCTGGAACGCCTCGTCGCAAAACAGCAGCTCGCCCAGGGAGCGGCTGCCCAACTCATCCATGTTCAACCCGCCATCCTGCAACGAGCTGCGCGCCGCCACACTGCGGGCAAACACCCAGGCTTCACCGTGACCGCGCAAGTACACCTCACGAACCCAGCCTTCACTGCCTTCGGGCAGCGCCAGCGCGGCGCATTCGTCTGCACGCAGAGGCTGCCAGCCTTCGAATAACGGGGTAACGCTGAAACCGTTATCCGACAAACGGGTCAGGCGGCAGGTGAGCGAGCCTTCATCGAACAGCCAGTCGAGGGTTTGCGCGTCGGGAAGCGGCGTCAACTGGCTTTGTGGCAGCCAGAACAGGGCAGGAGCGAGGGGTTTTGAGTGCGGCACAGTGAGTCAGTATTGGCAGCAAATGAGGCGGCGAGCTTACCATGTCGGTTGGTGATATTGGCTGATCAGACGGGGTAATGGCAGCGAACAGGCTTGCATCTGCCCCGCCCGATCAGTACAAAACGCCTTGAGCCGGACGGCAGACCTTTATCGGACGACCGTTCGCGCCAGCAAAAGCCTGAGAACCTGAGGAAGCAAGTAATGAAAAAGTGGCAATGCGTGGTCTGCGGGCTGATCTACAACGAAGCCGAAGGCTGGCCGGATGATGGCATCGCTGCCGGGACCTTATGGCAGGACGTACCGGAAGACTGGCTGTGCCCGGACTGCGGTGTCGGCAAAATGGATTTCGAGATGATCGAAATCGCTGCCTGATCACAGATTTTCATCAATTGAAGAGGACAAAGGGATGAATGCACCTGTCGTAATCGTCGGCACAGGGCTGGCTGGCTACAACCTGGCCCGGGAGTTTCGCAAACTCGATGGCGAAACGCCGCTGCTGCTGATTACCGCAGATGACGGACGCTCTTACTCCAAACCGATGCTCTCCACCGGTTTCGGCAAGAACAAGGACGCCGATGGCCTGAGCATGGCCGAGCCCGGCGCCATGGCCGAACAGCTCAACGCGCAAGTGCGTACCCACACGCGCATCAGCGGCATCGACCCGGGCCACAAGCGCCTGTGGATCGGCGAAGAAGCCGTGGCCTATCGCGACCTGATCCTCGCCTGGGGCGCGGAAACCGTGCGCGTGCCGGTGCAGGGCGATGCGCCCGAGGCGATCTTCCCGATCAACGACCTCGAAGACTACGCGCGCTTTCGGGCGGCGGCAGCCGGCAAGCGTCGGGTGCTGCTGCTCGGTGCCGGCCTGATTGGCTGTGAGTTCGCCAACGACCTGATCCTCGGTGGTTACGAGGTGCAACTGGTCGCGCCGTGCGAGCAAGTCATGCCGACGCTGCTTCACCCGGCAGCAGCCGCAGCCGTGCAGGCCGGGCTGGAAAGCCTGGGCGCGCAGTTCCACCTCGGCCCGGTGCTCAACCGCTTGCAGCGCACCGATGACGGGCTCGAAGGGCATTTGTCCGATGGCCAGGTGATCCCCTGCGATGTCGTGGTTTCCGCCATTGGCCTGCGCCCGCGCATCGATCTGGCGGCCGCTGCCGGCTTGCAGATCAATCGCGGTGTGGTCGTTGACCGTTACCTCAAGACGTCCCACGCCAATATCTACGCCTTGGGTGACTGCGCCGAGGTCGATGGGCTGAATCTTCTGTACGTAATGCCTCTGATGAGCTGTGCGCGTGCGCTGGCTCAGACCCTGGCCGGCAACCCGACTGCGGTCAGTTATGGTGCGATGCCGATTACCGTGAAAACACCGGTCTGCCCATTGGTGGTGTCCCCACCGCCACGGGGTTTTGAAGGTGTCTGGACCGTCGAAGGGCAGGGTGCCGACATCAAGGCGCTGTGCCGTGATGCCAGCGGCAAACTGCTCGGTTACGCGCTCACCGGGGCATCGGTGATGGATAAACTGGCTCTAAACAAGGAGCTTCCGGCCCTTCTGGCATAAATACCGGTCGTTCTGTCGGAATCACCCCGCTTTTGCCTCTACAAAGGTCGCCCCGAGACTGGCGCCGCTCGTAACCGCATGCCATCCTCACTCCGTCTGCCGCAGAGTAGAGCCTGCGGCGCCTTGGGCGCTGTTCCGGAAGAACAGCACGGACATAACAACAAAAAACCGTCAAAGAGGCTTCACTCATGCGTAAACCAGAACTCGCCGCAGCCATCGCTGAAAAGGCTGACCTCACCAAAGAGCAGGCAAACCGCGTCCTCAACGCCGTTCTCGAAGAAATCACCGGCGCCCTGCACCGTAAAGACAGCGTCACCCTGGTCGGCTTCGGTACTTTCCTGCAACGCCACCGCGGCGCGCGCACCGGCAAGAACCCGCAAACCGGTGAGCCAGTGAAAATCAAGGCCAGCAACACCGTTGCGTTCAAACCGGGCAAATCGTTGAAAGACAGCGTCAATCCGTAATTGCTGCAAGTACCTCGAACACTGAGGGAAAAGCGGTTATGAAAAAAATGGGCACGCCGATTGAATCGGGTGCCCATTTTTTGTGAGCGCTGATTGGCGCATTTTAACGAATGCCTTCAACTGGTAGATCACGCTTGGTTTTTATAGGGGGAGAATGAGTGGTTAACGGTGTAGATGCCTGGCTGTTCCGGTAGACCGTTGAGGTCGTTGTGGTAGTAGCGGATTTTTGCAGCGTGCCGGTGCCGTCAACACGGGGCAGGGGGTCGTAGCCTTCGTCTTCGTAGAGGCTGCTCTTCTGATGGCGATGTTCCAGCCACAGGCGCAGGCCGTCCCCGGTGAAGCGGGTTTCTCCCAGTGGATAACCTTTGCTGTCGTGTTCGGTCTTGGCGATGCGTCGGCCCAGCGGGTCGTAGGTCATCCTGACCACGCTGCCGTTTGCGTTGTGCACTTCAAACCGATCAGGAGCGGCAGAGGGGATTTGAAGTATTGCCCTCTGGTTTATTTCTTGCTGTTCATCACCGGATCGGCAAGGTTTTCATCGCCATCATTCATTCGCTGCAAAAGCTTTACTGCGCGGGAAAAACCTTGAGCGGCTGAACGTTCCAGCCACTGCCTGGCTCGTTCAAAGTCCTGCTCGACTATCCATCCATCAAGATACATTTTCGCCAAGTCATATTGACCGTGGGCATCACCGGATTCGGCTCGGGGAAAGTGAAATTCCACCGTTTGGGATGTGGTATCAATCTCCCAATAATCGCGTTTGTTTACCTGGAATAGCCGAACAGTTTGATCGTTCACCCATTCAACAGGCCCTAGCAACGACTCAAAAAGACCCAGCGCGACGCTGATTCGCGTGGCTGTGAAAAATGCTTCAGGCGTGTTTTTTGAACCCTGCACCAGGACGCCGATGTTGATGTATTGATCCGTGCGCCAAGCTGCCGTTGCAGTAAGCGTTTTGGACGGGTTTTTTAGTGAGCGTCCCGAGGTGCCTGAGAACCGATAGTCACGTTTGATGATTTCAGCTTGGAGCTTATGTATCGGGTCGGTATCCCACCCTTTGAGCGCCGCCAGTGACAAAAGCGCTTCGTCAATGTCCTCGATTAACGACTGGCGAATGGCGCTGTCCGTAGCGTCCGCAGGTAGCTTGTCGAGGTGTTTGAATGGATGAGAGTAGGTGCAAACATCCAGAAGCGTTTTCTCTGCTTCGACTGGAGCTTGCTGAAGAATTATTTTGGAAATGTCATCAGCAGGTAGCCTGCACTTAGTAGCAAGGAGATAAACGTAGAGTACGGCTGCCTCTCGAATGCTGTGAGTCTGGAGGCGCTCCGTAGGGGAGTCGATTTCAAGTGTCGATAAATATTTGCTCATCAGGATTTCTATCTCGTCGCGTTTGGCAGTGAGTTGCCCACTGGATTAATACCAATCTTTGGAAACGAAGGTGTTTGACCGGCTCTTTGAGCTGCTACCGAGTAACCATTGACTCTACCTTGCTCAATCTTCAGTGCCTTGGATCTCGTTACATTTTTTCTGATGATGGCGGACTCGTATTTATCAGAGCCGGGTCGCTTGTTAAGTTTACGTACCTGAGATTCAGCTCGGTAGGACTTCCCATTTTTAGAAATTTTCCCACCGCTGATGCCGTACTTGTAAATCTGACCAGTTTTTTTGTTCCGGATGACATAGACATGGTTCGCTTTGTTATTTTGCCTAGAGTTTCCGTTTGCTGCCCCACAGGTTTTCCATCCCCATGGATCCACCCAGGCAATAGGATTCGGCGCGTATTGGTATAGGTTGAGTTCCCCATCCAACCCAATCGGATCCGGCGTCGTAAACCGCCCCACATCCGGATCATAGAACCTGAACGTATTGAAGTGCAGCCCCGTCTCCCGATCCAGGTACTGCCCCTGAAACCGCAGGTTCTGCTCTTCGATGTAGTACGGCTCGCGCACCTCTTCTAGCGTGTTGCCCCACACCCGATAACTCGCCTTCCAGACGTTGTGGCCGTCCGCTTCGGTGAGCTGTTCCGGCAGGCCGTTGAGGTCGTTGTGGTAGTAGCGGATTTTTTGCAGCGGGCCGGTGCCGTCGACGCGGGCCAGGGGTTCGTAACCTTCGTCTTCGTAGAGGTAGAGGCTGGTCTGCTGATGGCGATGTTCCTGCAACAGGCGCAGGCCATCCCAGGTGAAGCGGGTTTCTCCCAGTGGATAACCTTTGCTGTCGTGTTCGGTCTTGGCGATGCGTCGGCCCAGCGGGTCGTAGGTCATCCTGACCACGCTGCCGTTTTCGTTGCGCACTTCAATCAACCGACTCTCGGCGTCGTAGGCAAAGCGTTGCAGGCCCCGTTTGGCGCTGCGTTTTTCGATCAGCCGGCCAAACGCGTCGTAGCGATAACGCTTGTCCTGATAGGTCAGCAGTTTGTTGTGCACCACCAGCCCGGCACCGGGTTGGGGGGCGTCCAGCAGGTTGGCGGCGGCGTCGTAGGCGAAGGTTTCGCGCTGGCCGTGCAGGCTGTCCTGGCTGGCGATGATGCGGCCGGTGGCGTCGTAGTGCAGCAGTTGGCGGTGTTGCGCGGCGGGTTGCTGGTCGAGTTTGCCGATCAGGTTGTCGGCGGGGTCGTACTCGAAGTGCTTTTGCACCGCTGCCGGCAGCAGCGATGGCTGGCTGCTGTGGCGGCGTTGGCGTGAGCGCAAGCGGCCGCTACGGTCGTATTCGCTGCGGGTGCTGATCTGGCCTTGGGTGCGCAGCACTTCGCGGTGCAGGCGGTCGCGTTCGAAGTCGCTGATGACCTGGCCGTCGAGGTTGATCTGGTGCAGGTGGCCGCTGCCGTAGTACAGACGATTGAGCCAGCGGCCGTCGGGCAGTTGGGTCTGGATCAGGTTGCCGAGTTCGTCGTAGTGGTGGTGCAGGCTGCCGGCCGCGCTTTGTTCTTTGAGCAACCGGCCGAGGGCGTCGTAGGTGAAGCTCAGGGCTTGGACGTTGCCCTGGTGGTCGGTGAAGGTGACGGCGGTGAGCCGGTCCAGCGGGTCGTAGCTGTAGTCGATGCGGCCATCGTCGGTAACTTTGGCGATCAGCCGGCCAACGGCGTCGCGTTCCAGCCGATGAACGATGGGGGCCGGCGGTGCTTCGGGGACGACGGCCAGGCCGTTACCGTAAGGCGCCGGAATCGCCGTGACCGCTGCGACGTTATCCAGCAGATCATAGATGTAGCGCTTGGCGCTGCCGTCGAGGTCTTGTTGTTCGGTCAGCCGGTCTCGAGCATCCCAGGCGAACCGATAACTTTCGCCGTGCTCATTGGTCAGCGCTTGCAGGCGCCCGTAGCGGTCATACCCGACCTGCACCTGCCGGCAATGGGCCTCGGTGCGTCGACGCACCTAGCCGCCGCGGTTGTCCTGGTAGAGCGGGGTATGCCCGGCCGGGTCGGTGTAGCCGATCAACTGGCCGGCGATGTCGCGCTGATACTGCTCGGTGCGGCCGTCCGGCAACTGGCTGCTGAGCAATCGCCCCTGGGCGTCGTAGCTGAACTGGGTGCGTTCGCCGAGGGCGTCGGTGATGGTTTGCAGATAGCCTCGGTTGTCATAGCTGAACCGCGTCGGGTAACCCGAACAGTCGATGTGTTCGATCAGTTGGCCGAACGGGTTCCAGCGCAGCTTTTTGCTTTTGCCGGTGGCGTCGATGATCTCGACGACCTGGCCGTGGGTGTCGTAGCGGTAGCGGGTGATGTGGCCCAGCGGATCGGTTTCGGCGATGCAGTTGCCGCGCTGATCGTAGCGATATTGCCAGCTGTTGCCGGCGGCATCGGTTTCTACCAGCGGCAAGGCCCAGTGTTCCAGCCATAAGGTCGATTCACTGCGGCCCAGCGGGTCGGTTTCGCCGATCAGGTTGCCGGCGTCGTCGTAGCGGTATTCGTAGCGCCCGCCCAGTGGGTCGGTGGCGTTGAGCAATTGGCGTTCGTCGTTCCACTCGAACTGCCAGGTCTGGCCGAGGTTGTCGGTGTACTCGGTGATCTGGTGCTGGGTGTTCCAGCGCCGTGTACTGACGCGCTGCGAGCCATCGGTGATGCGCGTGACACCGGCGACGAGGTCATAGTCGAACTGGTAGGCATCGCCCTCGTCGGTCCAGTGGCGGACCACGCGCCATTCAAGGTCATCAACCAACGCCCATTCATAGAAGCATCGCAGCCCCGTGGGCAACTGATGCTCGACCATCCGCCGCCCGGCGTCGTAGGCGAAACGCCGTTGCACCTGGCCGGTGGCGTCGCGCACCTCGGCCAGATTGCTCATTGCGTCGTAGCCGTAGCTGACGAGCACTTCGCGGTGTTGGTCGGGGTACAGGCGTTCCACCCGAGCCACGCGACCGCCTTCATGAATCAGCTCGACCTGCACCAGATCGAAGGTGTCTCGCAGCCGAACAAGCTTCCCGCCGTCGTCATAGTCGAGGTAGATGCGGTTGTCATTGCGGTCGCCCAATTGATCAAGGCGCAGCAGCGCTGTATTGCCCGGCGTTGGATTGAACAAACGGTATACGCCGTCATCGCTTTCAATCAACAACTGCCCATTAACGTGCCGTCGAACGCTCAGCCCTTCACCGGCACTGAACACCGCGCCGCCCAAGGGGATCGAACCCATGTCGATGCGCCGGCCCTGTTCATCGGTGTAGACCAGCGTTTCCCCGCCCTCCGGGTGAGGCAGGATTTCCACGCACACTTCGTAGGACACGCTCCAGCCCGCGCCGAACACCCCGTCGCGGCGCTCGTCGCGGCTGTTGTAGAAGCGCTGCCATTCGATCGGCAAGACGCCCGGCAGCACGAAGTCCAGCTCATCGTCGCCCCCCAGCACCTTGGCCCCGGTGGCGGCGTGCACCGGATTCGACGAGCCCATGGCGGCGTTGGCCATGGCGCTCATGGCGCTGCTGACGGCCATCGACGCCGCGCCGCCGATCAGCATGCACGGCAGTTTGCTGAAGAACTTGCCTTTGCCGCCCTTGAGCATCAGCAACGCGGTGACCGCCAGCCCTACGCCCGGGGTCTTGCCGCTGCGGATCTCGCGCACCACCACCGAGCCGCCACCGATAGTGACGTTCGATGAGATCAGCCCGGACGATACGACCTTGGCGTCGCAGGTGGTGCGGTCGCCGCTGCGCACGGCCGGTTGGCCGTTGATGGTGACTTTGTCCGAGCCCTCGGCCAGAAACTGCGGCGGCATCGGCGGATGCTTCATGCAGGTGACCAGGTCCAGCGGCTTGGGTACGGCGCCGGGCGCCGGGGTGGCGACAGTGGGGCGCCACATCTGGGAGAAGAAGCTCTCGGCCATGTCCAGATAGCTGGGCTCGGCTTCGGGCTCGGGTGCCTCCAGCTCGGTACCGGCCGGCGCGACATGGGACGGGATCGCCCCGGCAGCGCGGGCGGCGGGAATGCTGTTGATCAGGGT
>CAYNGZ010000174.1:0-11262 GCA_964396695.1 uncultured Pseudomonas sp. | reverse complement strand
CGTGGGGTGGCGGGGGCGGGGCGGGGTCGGAATGGTCACGGTGGGCGGGGTCGGGCATCCACTGGCGGTGGACGGGAAGGTCAATTGCCAGCAGATGGCGCAGCATCGACAACTGCTGATGGCCACGCACTCCAGCGTCTACCCCGGCAGTGAACAAGCCAGCCCGCAAGTCTGGCGTGCCGACAGTTTCTACGTGTTGGCCGAGTGGGTGATGCGTGGTCTGGGCTGGGGCTGGTTGCCGCGGCATGTGGTGCAGTACCCGGCGTATCACGGGCAGATGGTCGAGCTGGTCAGCGAATGGACCCCGCCAGCCCTGGTGGTGGAGCTGGTCTGGCGGCGCGATGAGCCGCTGGGGCCGGCCGCGCGTTGGTTGGCGGAACGTTTTGCCGTGCACTTGCAGGCGATCGGCTAAAAAAGCCGATAAACTCCGCCGCCATGAATAGAACTCTCTACACCGCGCTGTTTTACCTGGGGCTGCCACTGGTAGCGATTCGGCTGTGGCTGCGCTCGCGCAAGGCGCCGGCGTACGCCCGGCGTATTGGCGAGCGCTTCTCCATCGGTTTGCCGGTGATGAAGCCTGGCGGCATCTGGGTGCACGCGGTGTCGGTCGGCGAAAGCATTGCTGCGGCGCCGATGATTCGCGCCTTGCTCGAGCGTTATCCACAGCTGCCGATCACCGTGACCTGCATGACGCCGACCGGCTCCGAGCGCATTCACGCGATGTTCGCCCATGAGCCGCGCATCCAGCATTGCTACCTGCCTTACGATTTGCCGTGTGCGGCGGCGCGGTTCCTCGACAGGGTTCAGCCGAAACTGGCGGTGATCATGGAAACCGAGTTGTGGCCCAATCACATTCATCAGTGCGCCAAGCGCGGGATTCCGGTGGCGCTGGCCAATGCGCGGCTCTCGGAGCGCTCGGCCAAGGGCTACGGTCGTTTCGGCAAGCTGACCGGGCCGATGCTCGCCGAGATGAGCCTGTTCGCGGTGCAGACCGAGGCCGAAGCCGAGCGGTTTCGGCAACTGGGCGCGCGTGCGGAAACGGTCGAAGTGACCGGCTCGATCAAGTTCGATTTGAGCATTGACCCACAGCTGCTGCAGCGTGCCGCCGAGTTGCGTCAGCAATGGCAAGCGGTCGAGCGCCCGGTGTGGATTGCCGCGAGCACCCATGAGGGTGAAGACGAGGTCGTGCTGGCCGCTCATCGACAATTGCTCGCCAGCCATCCCGATGCTCTGCTGATTCTGGTGCCGCGTCACCCCGAGCGTTTCAGTCCGGTGTTCGAGCTCTGCCAGCAGCAAGGCTTCAACACGATCCGTCGTTCGACCGGTGAAGCCGTGAGTGCCAGCACTTCAGTACTGCTTGGCGACACCATGGGCGAATTGCTGTTTCTCTATGCCTTGGCCGACAGTGCGTTTGTCGGCGGCAGTCTGGTGCCCAATGGCGGGCATAACTTGCTGGAGCCGGCAGCGCTGGCCAAACCGGTGCTGAGCGGGCCGCACCTGTTCAACTTCCTTGAGATCGCCGCGCTGATGCGCAGTGCCAAGGCGTTGCAGGAAGTGGACGACGCCCAAGGGCTGGCGCTGGCGGTGCAGCGGCTGTTCGAACTGCCACGCGATGCGCAGCGGATGGCAGAGGCGGGGCTGAGCGTGATGCGCGCCAATCAGGGCGCGTTGCAGAGATTGCTGGATGGCTTGGGGCGCTTGATCGATCGTTAGATCGCGGTGCCCTAAATAAAAAGATCGCAGCCTGCGGCAGCTCCTACGCGGGATCTGTATTCCTCCGCTGACTGCGATCTTTGCTATTTACTGACCGGGATTAGCCTTCAGCTGTTCTGCCGCGGCCTTGGCCAGATCCGGTGGCAGGAAATCCTTGTCCGGGTTGTAGTCTGCCTTGAGATACCGCTTCAGGTCCTGCAAGTCGCCCGGGCTCAGGGTGCCGGCCGCCTGCTTCAGGCGCAGGTTGTCGAGGATGTAGTCGTAGCGGCTGTTGTTGTAGTTGCGCACCGAGGTGTACAGCTGACGCTGGGCGTCGAGCACGTCGACGATATTGCGCGTACCCACCTGATAACCGATTTCCGTGGCTTCCACCGCGCTCTGGTTCGAGATGATCGACTGGCGGCGAGCCTGCACCTGCTCGACATCGCTGTTCACCGCACGGTGCAGGTTGCGGGTGTTTTCCACCACTTGCCGGCGCAGCGCTTCGCGTTGCTGTTCGCTCTGGTCCAGACGCGAGTACGACTCGCGAACCTGCGAGCTGGTCAGCCCGCCACTGTAGATCGGAATGTTCAGTTGCAGACCGACCGTGCTTTGCGAGACGGTGCCACCGTACGATTGACCAAAGGGGCTCGGGTTGCTGAAGCCCAGCGCATCGTTGTCACCGGTCTTGTACTGCGCCACGGCGTCGAGGGTCGGCGCGTGGCCGGCCTTGCGCTGCTTGAGGGTTTCTTCGGCGGCGCTGACCGCATAGTTGCTGGCCAGCAGGTTGAGGTTCTGCTTGGCGGCGGTGTCGACCCAGGCCTTGGCGTCGTTCGGCGCTGGCGGCAGGACCGGCAAGGTGTGGACGATGCCCTGAATCGAGTTGTACTGACGGTTGGTCAGGGTGATCAGCGCTTCGAACGCATCATCCACCTGGCGCTGGGCGAGGATCCGGTTGGCGCGAGCAGTGTCGTAACTGGCTTGCGATTGCAGCACGTCGGTCTTGTCCGAGAGGCCGACATCGAAACGCTCATTGGACTGGTCGAGCTGGCGCTTGAACGCGGCTTCCTCGGCCTTGGTCGAGGCCAGGTTGTCCTGGCTGCGCAGTACGTTGAAGTAGCTTTCGGCACTTTGCAGGATCAGGTTCTGTTCGGTTGCCGAGAGTTGCAGCGCTGCCTGCTCGTTGACATCCTTGGCCGCTTGGAACTGGAACCAGCGATCGGCGCGGAACAACGGTTGGGCCAGCGTTGCCTGGTAGAAGTGGGCACTGCGATTGGCGATAGCCGATGGCTGGTCGATTTTGGTCCGTACATCGGCGACTTCGGCACCACCCGAGAGGTTCGGCAGCAGACCGGCTCGGGCCTGGGGCACGACTTCCTTTTGCGCGCCATATTGGGCGCGGGCTGCGGCCAGGTCGGCGTTGTTGTCGACGGCTTCCTGGTAGACGCTGACCAGATCGGTATTGGTCGACAATGGCGCTTCTGCTGCCCAGGCCATTCCATTGGACGCACAAGACACGGCGAGGGCCAGTGAGAGTTTGCGCAGCATGAGGCGATCCTTCAATTTTTATTACGTCGATAATTTGAACGCCAAGGCTACGGCGCGTGCTTTGCAGCGTCAAGACACAGCATGGCGTAGCGAGTGTAGTTGCGCCAACCTGCGGCAACAATCCTGTATTACGCCATTCATCACGCTGTTTGCACCGGTGTTGGCGTTCTTTGCCAGTTGTGTCTAGACTGGCCGGGTTCTTGTCGGGGTGCCTTGCTATGAGGCTGAGATCGAATAATTTCGGATCCCGTTGAACCTGATCAGGTTTAAGCCTGCGTAGGGAACAAGATTTCTCGTCACCCGGCGAGTCCTCTTGTGCTTCGTCCGGGATGTTGTTCGACAATCGAACAGCCCTCGTGCACTCAGCACAGCACTCATCCAGCTGGAGTTTTCACTGGTGGGCTGCGTCCATTCGTTACAGGTTCGCTCCGACAAAATTCCACTGCCTGGATGATGTCTGGAGAGCCCGTGATGACTACAAAATCAAAAAATGCGATCAATCTGAGTGACTCGGCCAAGGTCGATCAGCAATCGGTTCAGCCCTTTACCCGCTCGCAAAAAATTTATGTTCAGGGCACTCGTCCGGACATCCTGGTGCCGATGCGCGAAATCAGCCTCGACGTGACGCCAACCGATTTCGGCGGCGAGATCAACGCGCCGGTCGTGGTCTACGACACCTCGGGTCCCTACACCGATCCGAACGTCGTCATCGATGTGCGCAAAGGCCTGGGCGACGTGCGTTCGCCGTGGATCGAAGCGCGCGGTGATACCGAGCGTCTGGCCGGTCTGAGCTCGAACTTCGGCCAGGAACGCCTCGCCGACCCGGAGCTGACCAAACTGCGTTTCGCCCACGTGAACAACCCGCGCCGCGCCAAGCCGGGTGCCAACGTCAGCCAGATGCACTATGCCCGCAAAGGCATCATCACCGCCGAGATGGAATACGTCGCCATCCGCGAAAACATGAAGCTCGAAGTCGCCCGCGCCGCAGGCCTGCTGGATCAGCAGCACGCTGGCCACAGCTTCGGCGCCAGCGTTCCGAAAGTCATCACCCCGGAATTCGTCCGTGACGAGATCGCTCGTGGTCGCGCGATCATTCCCGCGAACATCAACCACACCGAACTGGAACCGATGATCATCGGCCGCAACTTCCTGGTGAAGATCAACGGCAACATCGGCAACAGCGCGGTAACGTCGTCGATCAGCGAAGAAGTGGACAAGATGACCTGGGGCATCCGCTGGGGCGCCGACACCATCATGGACCTGTCCACCGGCAAGCACATCCACGAAACCCGTGAATGGATCCTGCGCAACTCGCCGGTGCCCATCGGCACGGTGCCCATCTACCAGGCGCTGGACAAGACCGGCGGCATCGCCGAGGACCTGACCTGGGAAATGTTCCGCGACACGCTGATCGAGCAGGCCGAGCAGGGCGTGGACTACTTCACCATCCACGCCGGCGTGCTGCTGCGCTATGTGCCGATGACGGCCGACCGCGTCACGGGCATCGTCTCGCGCGGCGGCTCGATCATGGCCAAGTGGTGCCTGGCGCACCACAAGGAAAACTTCCTCTACACGCACTTCGAAGACATCTGCGAAATCATGAAGGCCTACGACGTCAGCTTCTCGCTGGGCGATGGCCTGCGTCCCGGCTCGATTGCCGACGCCAACGACGAAGCGCAATTCGGTGAGCTGGAAACCCTCGGCGAGCTGACCAAGATCGCCTGGAAGCACGATGTGCAGTGCATGATCGAGGGTCCGGGCCACGTGCCAATGCAGTTGATCAAAGAGAACATGGACAAGCAGCTGGAGTGCTGCGACGAGGCGCCGTTCTACACCCTCGGCCCACTGACCACCGACATTGCGCCGGGTTACGACCACATCACCTCGGGCATCGGTGCGGCGATGATCGGCTGGTTCGGCTGCGCCATGCTCTGCTACGTCACGCCGAAGGAGCACTTGGGGCTGCCGAACAAGGATGATGTGAAGACCGGGATCATCACCTACAAGATCGCTGCCCACGCGGCGGATTTGGCCAAGGGTCATCCGGGTGCACAGATTCGCGACAACGCCTTGAGCAAGGCGCGTTTCGAGTTCCGCTGGGAAGACCAGTTCAACCTGGGCCTGGACCCGGACACCGCGCGTTCGTACCACGATGAAACCCTGCCGAAGGACTCGGCCAAGGTCGCGCATTTCTGTTCGATGTGCGGGCCGAAATTCTGCTCGATGAAAATCACCCAGGAAGTCCGCGAATATGCGGCCAACCAGCGAATCGAAACTGTCGATGCCGAAGTCGCCCAAGGTCTGGCCGAACAGGCTGAGCGCTTCAAGCAGGAAGGTAGTCAGCTGTACAAGAAGGTTTGATCCTGCACTGATCGATTGATCGTTCCCACGCAGAGTGAACTGACCCCCAAACGTTGGACACAACCTTTGGGGGTGTCAGTTCAGAGCGTGGGAACGATCACACAACAACACATGTTCCTCTGAGATGACCCCTTGAGCATTCAACCCAGTACCTATTCCCCCGACCACGCCGTGCCTCTGGCCCAGCGCGTATTCGGTGCCCGCGATCTGTTCTCCCTGTGGTTCTCCCTCGGCATTGGCCTGATGGTCTTGCAGACGGGCGCCTTGCTTGCGCCAGGTCTCGGTCTGTCGGGCTCGTTGCTGGCGATTTTTCTGGGCACGCTGGTCGGCGTTCTGCTGCTGGCGTGTGTCGGGGTGATCGGCAGCGATACCGGCCTGTCGGCCATGGCCGCACTCAAACTCAGCCTCGGTAGTCGCGGCGCGAGCCTGCCGGCGCTGTTGAACCTGTTGCAACTGATCGGCTGGGGCTCGTTCGAAATCATCGTCATGCGCGATGCGGCCAGTCTGCTCGGCGCCCGTGCGTTCAGCGACGGTAGCCTGATGGCCAATCCGTTGCTCTGGACGCTGGTGTTCGGTGCCCTGGCTACTTTGCTTGCGGTCAGCGGTCCGTTGACGTTCGTCCGTCAGATCCTGCGCAAGTGGGGCATCTGGTTGTTGCTCGCGGCGTGCACCTGGCTGACCTGGAATCTCTTCGCCAAAGCCGACCTGGCCGCACTGTGGGTGCAGGCCGGTGACGGTTCGATGCCGTTCGCCGTGGGTTTTGACATTGCCATCGCGATGCCGCTGTCGTGGCTGCCACTGATTGCCGACTACTCGCGTTTCGGCAAGCGTGCAAAAAGCGTCTTCGGCGGCACGGCGCTGGGCTTCTTCATTGGTAATTTCTGGCTGATGAGCCTGGGCGTTGCCTACACCTTGGCGTTCGCCCCGAGTGGTGAAGTCAATGCCTTGCTGTTGGCGTTGGCCGGTGCAGGTTTGGGTATTCCGCTGTTGTTGATTCTGCTCGACGAGTCGGAAAACGCGTTCGCCGATATTCACTCGGCGGCGGTGTCCAGCGGGATTCTGTTGCGGATGAAAGTCGAACACCTGGCCTTGGCCATTGGTGTGATATGCACCTTGATCGCCTGCCTGGCGCCATTGGCCCAATACCAGAACTTCCTGCTGTTGATCGGCTCGGTATTCGCGCCGCTGTTCGGCGTGGTGCTGGTAGATCACTTCATCCTGCGCGCACGCAGTGCAGAGGTGGTGTCAGCCGCCTTGCGCTGGCCAGCGCTGCTCGCCTGGCTGGGAGGGGTGAGTACCTATCACGTGCTCGCCAATTTGTATCCGCAAGTCGGCGCAACCCTGCCGTCGTTGATACTGGCAGGGCTGCTGCAACTGCTGCTGGGTCGGGTCTTCAGCTACGCTCGGGCACCAGCTCAGGCTTGATCTGACCCTTGAGACGAGCGTAGGGGATGGTCATCTCGATGAGGCCACTCGAATAGGGCGCGATGGTCGCGACGTTGTACTTGAGCACCACCCCGACGCTGGTCAAGGCCACGTTCGGGGTTTTCTGGAAAGGCCAGTTCTTCACGAAGTCCGGGTCCCGATCCAGCTGCGAATTGATCAGCCAGCTGTTGTGCGCGACTTGCGCGGTCTTCCAGAATGCCCCTTCCTGGTCTGGCAACAGCATGTCGCTCAGGCTCAGCTCCTTTTGCAGCTGGCGCGAGTAGTTGATAAAACCCCGCCCCGGCGTGCCATTGGCCGCGCCCGTGTCCAGATAGCTGGACACTTCAATGATCACCAGTCCGTCATGCTGCTCACGTACCTTGGCTTGCAAGTAGATGCTGTTGCGCTCGCCCGATTCACGCAGGAACTGCTCGCGGTAAGCGTTGAGGGAGGCCGGCAGTGCCGCGCCCGGTGAGGTGCGGGTCATTTGCAGCAGGCGCTGTTCGACGATTCGGTCCAGTTTCGGGTCGGTCGGGAAATGCACCGTGTCGATATTCACCAGTGGACAGTCGGGGCCGTCGCAACCCGGTTTGACCTGCTCGGACGCGTCGCGAGTGGATGCCACCTGTGCCCGATAGCTGGGTTGGAACAGGCTTTGGCATGCGCCGAGCGTGAGGGCGATACAGGCCACGGAGGCGATTTTTAACAGCGACATGGGCGTCCTTCATGAATCAGTGAAAGGCAAAAGTTACCGGCTTCGACTGCCAGCGGTGCGGTCGGTTCGCCACTAAGCTCAATAGAGCCAATTAGAGTTGTTTTCACCCTTGGCCGTCTATCCCGCTGACTGTAAAGAGGCTGCATCAAACGGCGCGGGCGCGTTAGGATGGCGCGAAACCTGAGGGGGAACCTCGGACGGATTGACAGTAAACGAGGATTGTTATGACTGATTTTGCCAATGCCACCCCGACCATCGTAGAGATCGTACGCAGCGAAAACTGCTTCAAGGGTTTCTACAAGCTGGATCGCGTGCACCTGCGCCATGAGCTGTTTGCCGGTGGCATGAGTCGCGAGATCAGCCGCGAGTTGTTTGTTCGTCATGATGCGGTGTGTGTCCTGCCTTACGATCCGCAGCGGGACGAAGTGGTGTTGATCGAGCAATTTCGCGCCGGTGCATTGGGCAAGGTCGATAACCCGTGGCTGATCGAACTGGTCGCTGGTCTGATCGATCGGGACGAAATACCGGAAGAAGTTGCTCACCGCGAAGCGCAGGAGGAAGCTGGACTTGTATTCACTGCGCTGTGGCCGATGCTCAATTATTTTCCGTCGCCCGGTGGCAGTACCGAATATGTGCACTTGTATCTGGGGCGGTGTAACAGTGCCGGGGACGGCGGCCTGCATGGGCTGGTGGAGGAAGCAGAAGATATTCGCGTGACGGTCTGGGACTTTGAAGATGCCCTGCAGGCCGTGCGTGATGGACGGATTTCCAACGCGGCAAGCATCATTGCTTTGCAATGGCTGGCTTTGAACCGCGTTGAAGTGAGGGGGCTATGGTCGTAAACAAGCAGCGCGATCGTTATCGGGTCGACCTCGTGGGGCTGCAAAGCTCGTGCGAGGCCAATTACGCCCGACTGATGCGCCTGTTGCCGGAGATGCGCAACCAGCCGACTGCCCGGCGTATTGCCATGACCCAGGGCGAGCAGATGCTGGGTGTGCTGATGCTGGAAGTGCTGCAAGCGTGTCCGTACACCACGACCCTGCGCGTGCGTCAGGAACACAGCCTGCCGTGGCTACCGGTGCCGCAGCTGGAAGTTCAGGTGTACCACGACGCGCGCATGGCCGAAGTCATCAGCGCCGAACATGCGCGGCGCTTTCGCGGCATCTATCCTTATCCGAATGCGTTGATGCACCAGCCAGACGAAAAGGCCCAGCTCAATGTGTTCCTCGGTGAATGGCTGAGTCATTGCCTGGCCTGCGGGCATGAGTTCGAAGCGGTACGTTAGCGGTGCGTGAGTTGTGAACTGCGTCAGGTTCACGGGTTTCCTCTTTTCCTCTTCCCCCAGCATAATTGCGTCACTCATCCACCGCCGTGATCACGCCTTGGGAGAACGCCTTGCCGAGCGTATCCACTCTGACCGTCAATGACCCCGTTCTGCTGGTACAGCTCTCAGACAGTCATCTGTTCGCCGAGGCGGATGGGACGTTGCTGGGCATGAATACCCGCGACAGCCTGCAAAAGGTGATCGGGTTGGTGCTGGCGCAGCAGCCGCACATCGACCTGATGATTGCCAGCGGCGACCTGTCCCAGGACGGCACGCTTGAGTCGTACCAGCAGTTTCGCGAGATGACCCGGCAGATCGATGCCCCCGCTCGCTGGATTCCAGGCAACCACGACGAGCCACACATCATGGCTCGGGCGGCGGTCCAGAGTCAGTTGCTGGAGCCTGTGGTGGACATTGGTAACTGGCGGATCACGTTGCTGGATTCGGCGGTACCGGGCTCGGTGCCAGGGTATTTGCAGGATGACCAGCTGCAATTGCTGGTCCGCGCCCTGAGCGAAGCGCCGGAGCGCCATCATCTGGTGTGCTTGCATCATCATCCGGTGTCCATCGGTTGTGCCTGGATGGAGCCGATCGGCCTGCGCAATCCGGACGCCTTGTTTGCCGTGCTCGAGCGTTTCCCACAGGTTCGTGCAGTGCTCTGGGGTCATGTGCATCAGGAAATCGATCAGGTACGCAACGGCGTGCGGCTGATCGCTTCGCCGTCGACCTGCATTCAGTTCGAGCCGCACAGTGAGGACTTCAAGGTCGATACCCTGGCGCCGGGCTATCGTTGGCTGCGGCTGCTGCCGGACGGACGGCTGGAAACCGGGGTCGAGCGCGTGACAGGGTTCGAGTTTCAGGTCGATTACAGCTCGAACGGCTACTGAAACTCCCGCGTAGGAGCTGCCGCAGGCTGCGATCTTTTAAAGATCAAAAGATCGCAGCCTGCGGCAGCTCCTACGGTGAGTGTGTCGTTGATATCTTTTTGATGCTCCCCCAAGCCTGCCAAAGTCCCTGTAAACTGCGGCATCTTTGCCCGTCGCACAGGGAGCCCGCATGTCTGGTTCGATCCTCTATATCCACGGTTTCAACAGCGCACCCGCGTCGAAAAAGGCCTGTCAGCTGATCGGCGTGATGGATCGTCTGGGTCTGAGCAACCAGTTGCAGGTGCCGGCCTTGCATCACCATCCGCGCGAGGCCATCGGTCAGCTGGAACAGGCGATTGCCAGGCTGGGGCGGCCACTGCTGGTCGGCAGCTCCCTCGGCGGCTACTATGCCACTCACCTTGCCGAGCGCCATGGCCTCAAGGCCCTGTTGATCAACCCTGCCGTCAGCCCGCACCGGATGTTCGACGGACACCTGGGCACGCAGAAGAACCTGTATACCGAAGAGACCTGGGAATTGACCCGCGACCATGTGACGGCCCTGGCCGAGCTGGAAGTGCCGGCGCCCCAGGACCCGCAGCGGTTTCAGGTGTGGTTGCAAACCGGGGACGAAACGCTGGACTATCGCCTCGCCCAGCAGTATTACCGAGCTTGCGCGTTGCGCATCCAGGCCGGTGGCGACCATAGTTTCCAGGGGTTCGCCGGGCAATTGCCGGCCCTGTTGAGTCTTGCCGGCATCGGCGCAGATGTGTACCAGGCGATCGATTTCACAGCACTGTGAACCCTCGCCCCTATTTTCATTGAACGACTGACGACGAGACCCCATGGCCACTCCCAGCGCTAGCTCTTATAACGCAGACGCCATCGAAGTCCTCTCGGGCCTCGACCCGGTGCGCAAACGCCCCGGCATGTACACCGACACCAGTCGGCCGAACCACCTTGCCCAGGAAGTCATCGACAACAGCGTCGACGAGGCCCTGGCCGGGCACGCGAAATCGGTGCAGGTCATCCTGCATGCCGATCACTCACTGGAAGTCTGTGACGACGGCCGCGGCATGCCCGTGGACATTCACCCGGAAGAGGGTGTGTCCGGCTTCGAGTTGATCCTCACCAAGCTCCATGCGGGCGGCAAGTTCTCCAACAAGAACTACCAGTTCTCCGGCGGTCTGCACGGGGTGGGTATTTCCGTGGTCAACGCCCTGTCGACCCAGGTGCGGGTGCGCGTCAAGCGTGACGGCAACGAATACCAGATGACCTTCGCCGACGGCTTCAAGGCCACCGACCTGGAAGTGGTCGGCACCGTCGGCCAGCGC
>CAYNGZ010000173.1:0-11341 GCA_964396695.1 uncultured Pseudomonas sp. | reverse complement strand
GAATATGCCCTTCACCAGCCAACAGCCCGGAGGTGGCATCCAGGCCGATCCAGCCGGCGCCGGGCAGGTAGACCTCGCACCAGGCATGCAGGTCGGTGAAATCCACTTCGGTGCCGGAAGGACCATCGAGGCTTTTGACGTCAGCGGTCAGTTGAATCAGATAACCGGAGACAAATCGCGCCGCCAACCCGAGGTTGCGCAGCAGTTGCACCAGCAACCAGGCGGAATCGCGGCAGGAGCCCGAGGCGTGTTCCAGCGTGTATTCCGGGGTTTGCACGCCCGGTTCCATGCGAATCAGGTAGCCGATGTCTTCGCTCAGGCGCTGGTTGAGGGCCACCAGAAAATCCACGGTCGGCAGCGGCGTGCGGTCGATGCCGTCCAGGTAAGCCTTGAACGTCGGTGTCAGCGGCAGGGTTTCCAGATACGGCGCCAGCTCACGCTGTTCGTCGGCGGCATAGGCGAAAGGGATTTTTTCCGCGTAGGGCTCAAGGAAGAAATCGAACGGGTTGAACACCGCCATCTCGGCCAACAGATCGACTTCGATCCGCAGTTCCGCGGTTTTCTCAGGGAACACCAACCGCGCCAGGTAATTGCCCTGAGGGTCTTGTTGCCAATTGATGAAGTGCTGCTCAGGCAAGACTTTCAACGCATAGGAAAGAATCCGCGTACGGCTGTGGCCTGCCGGGCGCAGGCGGACGATCTGCGGGCCGAGTTCGACGGCGCGGTCGTAGCGGTAATGCGTGACATGGTGCAATGCGACATGGATCGACACGGCGTGCCTCCTGCGAGCCTTAAGCGTAACTGAAAGCGCGCAAGACTTATGCCAGCCGGCATACCCGGCGCTTTCTCCGTTTGCTTAGCGCAGTACAGCACCAAAACCGCGCAATGCGGGAAATTGGCTTGGCAGAGTTGCACGTAAATGTGGCTCGACTGGGAATCCAGCCCTCACCCTAACCCTCTCCCGAAGGGAGAGGGGACTGACCGAGGTGTTTGGTCTGCCATACAGCGACCTGAGATATTGAGTCGAACTCAGGTTTTGAAAGCCACCGAGATCTGCCCCCCTCTCCCCTCTGGGGTGAGGGGTGGTTCTTTCTGACACTACAAGACCAAGAACCCACAACGCAAAACGCCAGCCCGAAGGCTGGCGTTTTGTTAACCGGCAAACACCGTTTAGCGCGGCACCACCGGTTTACGTGCAGGCTTGGGCCCTTTGCCTTTGGCAGCGTCCTTGCGCTCTTTGGCGGCCTGCTGGTTGCGGGCGAATGCCGCGGCCTTGGCCTGTTCACGCTTGTCCCACGGGTTACCACCATCGCTGGCACGCGGCGGCAAGCCGGTGTGCTGCGTGAGGATCTTGGTGGTCTTTTCCCCAGCCACTTTATGGCTACCGGCTGGCGTCGAGTTCTTGCGACGGGCGCTCTAGTAACTGTCGGTGGCCGGCTGGTGCAGCGGGATCAACTGGTTCTTGCCCGGCCCGATCAGGTCAGCACGGCCCATGCGGGTCAACGCTTCACGCAGCATCGGCCAGCCTTTCGGATCGTGGTAACGCAAGAACGCCTTGTGCAGGCGACGCTGCTCTTCGCTCTTGACGATGGTCACGGAGTCGCTCTTGTAGGTGACCTTGCGCAGCGGGTTCTTGCCCGAGTGGTACATGGCGGTGGCGGTGGCCATCGGCGACGGGTAGAACGCCTGCACCTGGTCCGCACGGAAACCGTTGCCCTTGAGCCACAGGGCCAGGTTCATCATGTCTTCGTCAGTGGTGCCCGGGTGGGCAGCGATGAAGTACGGAATCAGGTACTGCTCTTTCCCGGCTTCCCTGGAGTACTTCTCGAACATCCGCTTGAACTTGTCATAGCTGCCGATGCCCGGCTTCATCATCTGGTTGAGCGGACCTTCCTCGGTGTGTTCCGGGGCGATCTTCAGGTAACCGCCGACGTGGTGGGTCACCAGCTCTTTGACGTATTCCGGCGACTCGACCGCCAGGTCGTAACGCAGGCCGGAGGCGATCAGGATCTTCTTCACACCCGGCAACGCACGGGCGCTGCGATACAGCTGGATCAGCGACGAGTGATCGGTATTCAGGTTCGGGCAAATACCCGGGAACACGCAGGATGGCTTGCGGCACGCGGATTCGATTTCCGGGCTCTTGCAGGCGATGCGGTACATGTTCGCGGTCGGGCCGCCGAGGTCGGAAATGACGCCGGTAAAGCCTGGGACCTTGTCGCGGATCTCTTCGATCTCGCGAATGATCGACTCTTCGGAACGGTTCTGGATGATCCGGCCTTCGTGCTCGGTAATCGAGCAGAAGGTGCAGCCACCGAAGCAGCCGCGCATGATGTTCACCGAGAAACGGATCATCTCGTAGGCCGGGATCTTTTCCTTGCCATACGCCGGGTGCGGAATGCGCTGATAAGGCATGCCGAACACGTAGTCCATCTCTTCGGTGGTCATCGGAATCGGTGGCGGATTGAACCAGACGTCCACTTCGCCATGCTTTTGCACCAGCGCACGAGCGTTGCCCGGGTTGGTTTCCAGGTGCAGCACGCGGTTGGCGTGGGCGTAGAGCACCGCGTCATTGCGGACCTTTTCCACCGATGGCAGGCGGATCACGGTCTTGTCGCGGGTCATTTTCGGGCTGGCCAGGATCTGTACGACCTTGGCTTCGCTCGGATCCTCAACCGGCCCCTTTTCCTGCTCGATGGCACAGGCAGCGGTGTCCTGGGTATTGACGTACGGGTTGATGATCTTGTCGATCTTGCCCGGACGGTCGATGCGTGTGGAATCGACTTCGTACCAGCCTTGCGGCGTGTCACGACGAATGAACGCGGTGCCGCGCACGTCGGTGATGTCTTCGATCTTGTGACCGTAGGACAGACGCTGGGCGACTTCGACGATCGCCCGCTCGGCGTTGCCGTACAGCAGAATGTCGGCGCTGGCGTCGATCAGGATCGAGTTGCGCACCCGGTCCTGCCAGTAATCGTAATGGGCGATGCGGCGCAGGGACGCTTCGATGCCACCGAGGACAATCGGCACATGCTTGTAGGCTTCCTTGCAGCGCTGGCTGTACACCAGGCTCGCGCGGTCCGGACGTTTGCCCGCCAGGCCACCGGGGGTGTAGGCGTCATCGGAACGGATTTTCTTGTCGGCGGTGTAGCGGTTGATCATCGAGTCCATGTTGCCGGCCGCGACACCGAAGAACAGGTTCGGCTCGCCGAGCTTCATGAAATCGTCTTTGGACTGCCAGTTCGGCTGGGCAATGATCCCGACGCGAAAGCCCTGGGACTCCAGCAGCCGGCCGATGATTGCCATGCCAAACGACGGGTGGTCGACGTACGCATCACCGGTGACGATGATGATGTCGCAGGAGTCCCAGCCGAGCTGATCCATCTCCTCCCTGCTCATCGGCAGGAATGGCGCTGGCCCGAAACATTCGGCCCAGTACTTTGGATAGTCAAATAACGGCTTGGCTGCTTGCATGTCGATAACCGGTGTTGGCTTTCATTGAATTTCGCGGGCGCGGAATATAGCACAAAAAATAACCAATTCCGACGGCCATGGTCGGAAATTGCGCGCCCCCATGTGGGAGCGGGCTTGCCCCCACAGGTTACTCGTCGTCGTCGAAGTTATAGCTGCCCGGCGCGAGGTTTTCGAATCGGGTGTATTTACCGATGAAGGCCAGGCGGATAAAGCCGATCGGGCCGTTCCGCTGCTTGCCGATGATGATCTCGGCGATGCCTTTGTGCTCGGTTTCCGGGTGATACACCTCGTCCCGGTACACGAACATGATGACGTCGGCGTCCTGCTCGATGGCTCCGGATTCACGCAAGTCGGAGTTCACTGGACGCTTGTTCGGCCGCTGCTCAAGGGAACGGTTGAGCTGGGACAGCGCCACCACCGGGCAATTGAATTCCTTGGCCAGGGCTTTCAGGGATCGGGAGATTTCGGAAATCTCGTTGGTCCGGTTGTCACCACTGGAACCCGGGATCTGCATCAGTTGCAGGTAGTCGATCATGATCAGACCGATCTCACCGTGTTCGCGCACCAGACGACGGGTCCGCGCACGCATTTCCGAGGGGCTGATGCCGGCGGTATCGTCGATGAACAACTTGCGATCGTTGAGCAGATTGACCGCCGAGGTCAGGCGCGGCCAGTCGTCATCTTCCAGTTGACCGGATCGGACCTTGGTCTGGTCGATGCGCCCCAGGGACGACAACATACGCATGACCAGCGATTCGCCTGGCATCTCCAGCGAGTAAACCAGTACTGCCTTCTCACTGCGCAACACGGCGTTTTCCACCAGGTTCATCGCGAAGGTGGTTTTACCCATGGAGGGACGGCCGGCGACGATGATCAGGTCGGCCGGTTGCAGGCCGCTGGTTTTCTCGTCGAGGTCGGTGTAACCGGTGGACAGGCCGGTAATGGCGTTGTCGGTGTTGAACAGGGTGTCGATACGGTCGATGGCTTTGGTCAGCAGCTCGTTCACACCCACCGGGCCGCCGGTTTTTGGCCGGGCCTCGGCGATCTGAAAGATCTGCCGCTCGGCTTCATCGAGGATTTCTTCGGCCGTGCGGCCTTCCGGGTTGAAGGCGCTGTCAGCAATTTCGGTGCTGATGCCGATCAACTGACGCAACGTCGCACGCTGACGAACGATCTGCGCATAGGCCTTGATGTTGGCGACGGACGGCGTGTTTTTCGCCAGTTCACCCAGGTAACCGAGGCCGCCGACTTGTGAGGTCTGCCCTTCCTTGTCCAACTGCTCGGACAGGGTCACGACGTCGATCGGCATGTTCTGATCGGCCAGCTTGGCGATCGCACGGAAGATCAGGCGGTGGTCATGTCGATAGAAATCACCGTCCGAGACCTGATCGAGCACACGCTCCCAGGCGTTGTTGTCCAGCATCAGACCACCGAGCACAGCCTGTTCGGCCTCGATGGAATGCGGCGGCACCTTCAGCGCGGCGGTTTGCAGATCGTATTGCTCAGGAGCGGAGATATCGTTCATGGCCACTTGGGTTCATCAGGAAAAGCAGGGGTTTGTAGAAAATCAGGAACCGCAGAAAGACAAAGGGCACGACCTGTAAACAGGATCGTGCCCGATGTTACCGGCAAGCACCCAAGGGTGCCAGCCGACAAGTATTGCTTAAGCTGCTACCACGACAACGCGTACGGTGGCTTCAACTTCAGCGTGCAGGTGCACGGCTACGTCGAATTCACCTACGTTGCGGATGGTGCCGTTCGGCAGACGAACTTCGCTTTTTGCAACTTCAACGCCAGAGGCGGTCAGTGCATCAGCGATGTCGTGAGTACCGATCGAACCGAACAGCTTGCCTTCGTCACCGGCGGTGGCAGTGATGGTCACTTCCAGCTCAGCCAGTTGGGCAGCGCGGCTTTCAGCCGACGATTTACGGTCTGCTGCAGCTTTTTCCAGCTCAGCGCGACGCTCTTCGAACGCAGCCAGGTTGGCTGGGGTCGCAGCGGTAGCTTTGCCGTAAGGCAGCAGGTAGTTACGACCGTAACCAGCCTTAACGTTCACTTTGTCACCCAGGTTGCCCAGGTTGGTGACTTTTTCCAGAAGGATCAGTTGCATGTGAAAATCCTCTTAACTTTTAACCTTCACCGTTCGCGTTATCGGCGTCTTTCGGCGCCAAACGACCGCGAAAATCAATCAGGCTGTCGACAATGGCCAGGACCACCAGCAACGGATAGATCAGCTGCATGAACAGCAACAGCGTTACGTACAACCCCACCAGCCAGAATGTGGCCAGTCGCTTTTCAGCCACCAGCCCATGAATCAGGGCCAGCCCGGCGAACACCAGCGGTACGCTGCACAACGGCGTCAACATGGCCAGCTGGGTACCGAAGTTCGGCCCCAGAAGCATGCACGCCAGCAGCAACATCGCCGGCCCCAGCGGGATTCGGATGGCGCGGAACTCGCGACCAAAACCACCGGGGTTGTACAACATCGCCTGCCAGTAGCGCCCGACAATCAGGCTCAGCACACTGACGATTTGCAACAAGGCCGCAATCAGGCCGGTCAGGACCGGAGCAATCAGGGCGGCGAGACGCGCTCGCTCCTCTACCGACAATTGCTGGTAGAGGTCACCGAGGGCCAGCGGCAGGATCTTTACCAGTTCCTGCGCCAGAATCTCGATGTGAGGGCGGTAAACCGCACCCAGCACCACCGAAAACACCCATCCCATCGCTATGCTGACCAGCAGCACGCGGTTCCAGGACTCACTTGCGCGCAAAACCAGCGCAAGGCCCGAAGACCCCAGCAGCACCATGAGTGCGCGTGGATCATCGGAATACAGCCACCAGATCAATGCCGGCAGTATTCCCAGAGCAAGAACGCCAAGGGCGTCCTTCAATCCGCGCCGCAGCAGCACAAGGCTTGCAGCGGCAGCACCCAACCAATACAACAACGGCAATGCCGCGCATCCAGCCACTGCGAGAGTGGCCTGCATACGACCGCGCATGATGAACTCAGCTATGGCGCGCATGCATTCAATCCTTTGCTACGTGTCGACTGCCCGGTCTCAGCGGCCGTGGCTGTCGGTGTAGGCCAGCAGGGCCAGGAAGCGGGCGCGCTTGATAGCGGTGGCCAGCTGACGCTGATAACGAGCTTTGGTACCGGTGATGCGGCTTGGAACGATTTTGCCGGTCTCGGATACGTAAGCTTTCAGAGTGTTGAGATCTTTGTAATCGATCTCTTTCACGTCTTCAGCGGTGAAGCGGCAGAATTTACGACGACGGAAGAAACGTGCCATGTAATTGGCTCCTCAAAAGGTCCGTGGATTACTCGTCAGCGTTATCGCTGTTGTCGCTGTCATCACCCTCAACGCCTTCGACGTCGGAGTGCTCAGGACGGTCGCGACGCTCACGGCGCTCACTGCGGTTTTCTTCAGCCTTGAGCATCTCGGATTGGCCGGTAACGGCTTCGTCGCGACGGATGACCAGGTTACGGATCACAGCATCGTTGTAGCGGAAGTTGTCTTCCAGCTCGGCCAGGGCCTTGCCAGTGCACTCAACGTTCAGCATCACGTAGTGAGCCTTGTGAACATTGTTGATTGCGTAGGCCAGTTGACGACGGCCCCAATCTTCCAGACGGTGGATTTTGCCGCCGTCTTCTTCGATCAGCTTGGTGTAACGCTCAACCATGCCGCCGACTTGCTCGCTTTGATCCGGGTGGACCAAAAAGATGATTTCGTAATGACGCATGAATGCTCCTTACGGGTTGTAGCCTGCCGCTCAAAAGCGGTCAGACAAGGAGTGAATGACACTTATGGACTTGCCGGCGATGGACACATGCGTGCCTGCCGTCACAGCAAGGGGCGCAATTGTAGAGAAGGGACAGAAGAGGTGCAAGGCAATTGGTGATTATTTGAACAGTTCGTTCACACCAGCCATTTTTGCTTCGCCACAAAGCACTGTGAGCGAGCTTGCTCGCGATGGGGGCGCAATATTCAACATTGACGCTGAATGATACGCCGCTATCGCGAGCAAGCTCGCCCACATTTGGATCGCGTCCGGCTTAAGACTTCTTGGCGGTTGCAGCGGCTTTGACGCCGCGCTGGCGCAAGGCCTCGAACAGGCACACGCCAGTAGCCACGGACACGTTGAGGCTGCTGACGCTGCCGGCCATCGGCAAACGCACCAGATAATCGCAAAGATCACGCGTCAGGCGGCGCATCCCGCTGCCTTCCGCGCCCATGATCAGGATGGTCGGGCCGGTCAGGTCCTGCTGATACAGATCCTGCTCGGCCTCCCCCGCCGTGCCGACGACCCACAAGCCACGTTGCTTGAGCTTTTCCAGGGTGCGCGCCAGGTTGGTCACGGCTACCAACGGAATCACTTCCGCGGCGCCACAGGCGACTTTTCGTACAGTCGGGGTCAGGGTGGCTGACTTGTCCTTCGGAACGATCACCGCCAACGCACCGGCCGCATCGGCAGAGCGCAGGCAGGCGCCGAGGTTGTGCGGATCGGTCACGCCGTCGAGCACCAACAGCAGTGGCGCACCTTCGGTACGATCGAGCAGCTCGTCGAGCATGGCCTCGCCCCAGACCTGGCTCGGACTCACGTCCGCCACCACACCCTGGTGCACGCCTTCAACCCAGGCATCCAGCTCGCGACGCTCGGCCTGACCGACCGCAACACGGTTTTCATTGGCCAGTTCGATCAGCGTCTGAACGCGTGGATCACTGCGGCCTTCGGCCAGCCAGATCTGTTTGACGCGTTTCGGGTGATGACGCAGCAACGCTTCTACGGCATGCACGCCGTAGATTTTTTCCAACTGACTCATGACTTGGCCTTAGGTTTACGCGCCCCGCCGCTTTTGGCTGGAGCCGAGCCCGCCTTTGGCGGCCCCTTACGATGTTTACTCGGTTTGGCTGGTTTGCCGCCGGAAGCCTTTTCAGGCGCCGATCGTCCGGCCTTTCCCCCAGACGCCGCTTTACCGCCGCTCTTCGCTTCGGCCAGCAACGCTTTCTTCATTTCACGGCTTTTGCGTACTTCGGCGTTTTTCGCCGCAGCATCGCTCGGGCGATAGGCTTCGACTGCCTTTTCCTTCACCGAACCACGACGACCGGTTTTTGCCGGTGCAGGTTCAGCAACGGTCTTGCCAGCAGGCGCCGCAGTTTCTGCACCACGCTTCTTGCGACCAATCGGCGCGCTGATGGTTTTTTCGGCCATCTCGAAGTCGATCTTGCGCTCGTCCAGATCAACTCGCATCACACGCACTTCGACCGTATCGCCGAGGCGGAAGCTGCGACCGGTGCGCTCACCGGACAGGCGGTGATGCACAGGGTCGAAGTGGTAGTAGTCGCCCGGCAAAGCGGTCACGTGGACCAGACCTTCGACGTAGATATCGGTCAGCTCGACGAACAGACCAAAACCGGTTACGGCAGTGATCACACCCGGGAACGACTCGCCCACGCGATCTTTCATGAACTCGCACTTGAGCCAGTTCACCACGTCGCGGGTCGCTTCATCGGCACGGCGCTCGCTCATCGAGCACTGCTCGCCGAGTTGCTCCAGCGCGGCCTCGTCGTACGGATAGATCCGCGCCTTCGGAATGGTCATCCCACCGGCACGACGCACGTGTGGCGTGTCTTGCCTGGAGTGGATGACGCTGCGAATCGCCCGGTGCGTAAGCAGGTCCGGGTAGCGGCGAATCGGCGAGGTGAAGTGGGTATAGGCTTCGTAATTCAGACCGAAGTGACCCTGGTTATCCGCGCTGTACACCGCTTGACTCAACGAACGCAGCATGACGGTCTGGATCAGGTGGAAATCCGGACGATCCTTGATCCCGGCCAGCAGCGCTTGATAGTCCTTCGGCGACGGGCCGTCCTTGCCTTTGTGCAGGGACAGGCCGAGCTCGCCGAGGAAGGCGCGGAGTTTTTCCAGGCGCTCCGGCGGCGGACCGTCGTGAACCCGGTACAGCGCAGGGATTTCGTGTTTTTTCAGGAACTCAGCAGTAGCCACGTTGGCCGCCAGCATGCATTCCTCGATCAGTTTGTGCGCGTCGTTGCGCACGGTCGGACGGATTTCGGCAATCTTGCGCTCGGAACCGAAGATAATTCGGGTTTCCTGCGTTTCGAAATCGATCGCGCCACGCACGTGACGGGCCGCCAGCAATACCTTGTACAGCGAGTAGAGCTGTTTGAGGTGCGGCACGATATCGGTGTACTCGCCACGAAGCTTGCGGGCTTCGGTCGCTTTCGGCGTTTCGAGCATGGCGCTGACCTTGTTGTAGGTCAGGCGGGCATGGGAGTGGATCACCGCTTCGTAGAAGCAGTAGTCGGTCATCTCGCCGGGTTTGGAGATGGTCATCTCGCACACCATGGCCCGACGATCGACGTTCGGGGTCAGCGAGCACAGGCCGTTGGACAGCTGCTCCGGCAGCATCGGCACGACGCGCTCGGGGAAGTACACCGAGTTGCCGCGAACCTGAGACTCGGCATCCAGCGCCGAACCGATCTTCACGTAGCTGGAAACGTCGGCAATCGCCACGTACAACTTCCAGCCACCGGAGAACAGGCGCAGCTTGCCTGGCTTCGCTTCGCAATAGACCGCATCGTCGAAGTCGCGGGCATCTTCGCCGTCGATGGTGACGAACGGCAGATGACGCAGGTCGATGCGCTTCTCTTTGTCTTTCTCTTCGACTTCAGGCTTGAGCTTGGCGGCTTCCTTGAGCACCGCTTCCGGCCAGACGTGAGGAATGTCGTAGGTGCGCAGGGCAATATCGATTTCCATGCCCGGCGCCATGTAGTTACCGACCACTTCCACCACATCGCCTTGCGGCTGGAAGCGCGGGGTCGGCCAGTGCGTGATCTTCACTTCAACGAATTGGCCGATATTGGCGTTGGCGTTACGACCCGGTGTGACCAGCACTTCCTGCTGAATCTTCGGGTTGTCGGCCACCACGAAGCCGATGCCGCCTTCTTCGAAGTAACGACCGACGATGCTTTCGTGAGCGCGGGAGACCACTTCGACGATCACGCCTTCACGGCGACCACGACGGTCCAGGCCGGAAACCCGTGCCAGCGCACGGTCACCGTCGAACACCAGGCGCATTTGCGCCGGGCTCATGAACAGGTCGTCAGTGCCGTCGTCCGGAACCAGGAAGCCGAAACCGTCACGGTGACCGCTGATGCGGCCCAGAATCAGGTCAAGTTTGTCTACCGGCGCGTAAGTGCCGCGACGGGTATAGATGAGTTGAGCATCGCGCTCCATGGCGCGCAGGCGGCGACGCAGGGCTTCGATCTGGTCTTCTGTGGTCAGACCAAACTCTTCGACCAGCTGCTCGCGGTTAGCAGGCGAACCCCGATCAGCAAGGTGCTGAAGGATCAGTTCGCGGCTAGGAATAGGGTTTTCATATTTTTCCGCTTCACGAGCGGCCTCGGGATCGAGGGACTGCCAATCGGCCATTAGAGAGTTTTCACCTTGTCTATATGCGGGTTAGTTTGGCATAGGCGTAATGAAACGGGAAATTTCAGACTCTTTGAGGCCTTAAGTGCCCCCTCCTCAACCTTGAAAGACATCATTGAGCACCGCTCGTAAAATTTTCCAGGTTTTTTTGATATCAGGGGTTTACAGTTAAAAGGACGCTCCGTATAGTGCGCGCCATCGACGACGGACAACGTTGCCGATACTGCCCAGATGGTGAAATTGGTAGACACGCCAGCTTCAGGTGCTGGTGACCGCAAGGTCGTGGAAGTTCGAGTCTTCTTCTGGGCACCAATTTCGAGCTTTAGATCAGATCAATCTCAAGGCTCACACAAAAACCCGCGAAACAGGCTGTGTGAAAACGCAGTCTGCTGCGGTTTAAAGCAAATGCCCCGACTTG
>CAYNGZ010000172.1:0-11416 GCA_964396695.1 uncultured Pseudomonas sp. | reverse complement strand
GGCCGGCGAGGCTGGCTTCGACGCTGCCCATGTCCAGCGCCAGGCTGTCGGTGAACACCGGTTCCTGACCGGGCAGGCGCCACAGGCCCTGGGTTTTGCAGTAGGCCTCGACCAGTTTCACCGCGGCGGCGGGGCGACCGGACAAACGCAGGTACTCCAGTGTCACGTCGTCCACCGGGAAAAAGCCGCAGGTCGCGCCGTATTCCGGGGCCATGTTGGCGATGGTCGCGCGATCCGCCAATGGCAATTCGGCGAGGCCGTCACCATAGAACTCGACGAATTTGCCGACCACGCCTTTCTTGCGCAGCATCTGGGTGACGGTCAACACCAGGTCGGTGGCGGTAATGCCTTCCTTGAGTTTGCCGGTGAGTTTGAAGCCGATCACTTCCGGAATCAGCATCGACACCGGTTGGCCGAGCATCGCCGCTTCCGCTTCGATGCCGCCCACCCCCCAGCCGAGTACGCCCAGACCGTTGATCATGGTGGTGTGGGAGTCGGTGCCCACCAGCGTATCCGGGAAGGCATAGGTGCGGCCGTCCTCTTCCCTGGTCCATACGGTGCGGCCGAGGTATTCGAGGTTGACCTGGTGACAGATGCCAGTGCCCGGCGGCACGACGCTGAAGTTGTCGAAGGCGCTCTGGCCCCAGCGCAGAAAGGCGTAACGCTCGCCATTGCGCTGCATTTCGATGTCGACGTTCTGGGTGAAGGCGGTGCTGCTGGCGAATTTGTCGACCATCACCGAGTGGTCGATCACCAGGTCCACCGGTGACAGTGGATTGATGCGCTGCGGATCGCCACCGGCCTTGGCCATGGCGGCGCGCATGGCGGCGAGGTCGACCACCGCCGGCACCCCGGTGAAATCCTGCATTAATACGCGTGCGGGGCGGTACTGGATTTCCCGGTCGCTGCGCCGCGCCTTGAGCCAGGCGGCGAGGGCCTTGAGGTCGGCGCCGGTGACGGTTTTCTCGTCCTCCCAGCGCAGCAGGTTTTCCAGCAGGACTTTCAGCGACATCGGCAGTTTGTCGAGATCGCCCAAGGTCCTGGCGGCTTCCGGCAAGCTGAAGTAATGGTAGGTCTTGTCGTCGATTTTCAGCGTTTTAAGGGTCTTCAGACTATCGAGGGACGGCATTGAAATGACTCCTTCAGGTCCGCACGGCTACGGACTGGCGGGACAGACAGAGTTCTTAACCTAGCCCTGTTTGGACATTAAGGCTAATAACCGGACGCTATGGACAAGTCCGGCGTTGCGAACTCGGCTATCATGCGCCGGTTTTCGTGACAGGCTTTGCTTCAACGCAAGTCTGGGCATCGCGCAGTGGTTGAATGTCTCGCCATCTGCCCAGGAGTAAGAATGAACACCCTCTTTATGCATTGCCGGCCGGGCTTCGAAGGCGAAGTCTGTTCCGAGATTTCCGAGCACGCCGCGCGGCTGAACGTGGCCGGTTATGCCAAGGCCAAACCGAACGCCGCCTGCGCCGAGTTTGTCTGCACCGAAGAAGATGGCGCCGAGCGCCTGATGCACGGCCAGCGTTTCGCCGAGCTGATTTTTCCGCGCCAATGGGCTCGCGGCCTCTTTATCGACCTGCCGGAGACCGACCGCATCAGCGTGATCCTCGCCCATCTGGACAGCTTCCCGACGTGCGGCAGTCTGTGGCTGGAAGTGGTCGACACCAACGACGGCAAAGAGCTGTCGAACTTCTGCAAAAAAATCGGAGGCCCGCTGCGCAAGGCACTGACCGGCGCCGGCAAGCTGGTGGACGACGCCAACAAGCCACGGTTGCTGCTGACCTTCAAAAGCGGTCGTGAAGTGTTCGTCGGCCTGGCCGAGGCCAACAATTCGGCGATGTGGCCGATGGGCATTCCGCGTTTGAAGTTCCCGCGTGAAGCCCCCAGCCGTTCGACCCTGAAGCTGGAAGAGGCGTGGCACCACTTCATCCCGCGTGATCAGTGGGACGAGCGCCTGCACAGCGACATGACCGGTGTCGACCTTGGCGCTGCGCCTGGCGGCTGGACCTGGCAACTGGTCAATCGCGGCATGCTGGTGACGGCGATCGATAACGGCCCGATGGCTGAAAGCCTGATGGACACCGGGCTGGTGCAGCACTTGATGGCCGACGGTTTCACCTTCAAGCCCAAGCAACCGGTGGACTGGATGGTGTGTGACATCGTCGAGAAACCGGCGCGCAATGCTGCAATGCTGGAGGAATGGGTTGGCGAGGGGCATTGCCGCGAGGCGGTGGTCAACCTGAAGTTGCCGATGAAGCAGCGTTATGCCGAAGTGAAGCGCTTGCTGGAGCGCATCGCAGAAGGCTTCAAAGCGCGTGGTATTCGGGTCGACATCGGCTGCAAACAGCTGTACCACGACCGCGAAGAAGTGACCTGCCATTTGCGCCGGCATGACGTAAAGAAACCGAAAGCCCGCTGATTCATCGGATAAACGTAGGAGCTGCCGCAGGCTGCGATCTTTTGATCTTGCTCCGCGGCATTTTTCAGCACCGCCAAAAGATCGCAGGCTTCGCCAGCTCCTACGCCGGCCGTGTACCCCCGGGATTATGGATGCACGTCGATCACCGTAGGTGCGGTGTAAGCCGGTGGTGACGTTGGCCCCGACATTGCGCGACAATGCCGGTCAGTTTCAGGAGTGAGTCATGAGTGAAATGATCAATACGCCGGTAGACGGCACCCTCGACGCCACCGGCCTCAATTGCCCGGAGCCGGTGATGATGCTGCACCAGCATATTCGTGACCTGGTGCCCGGTGGCCTGCTCAAGGTGATTGCCACCGACCCGTCGACCCGTCGCGACATTCCCAAGTTTTGCGTGTTTCTGGACCATGAACTGGTTGGACAGCATGAAGAGGCAGGCACCTACCTCTACTGGATCCGCAAGAAACTCGCTTAACCACCCGCCGAACGGCTGATGCGAATCCGCTTGCGTGCACTGCGCGCCAGGCGGATCGACAGCATCAGCGCCGCGCAGCTCAAACCCGCAATCAGGCCTTCCCACAGCCCGCTCGGGCCGCTGGCCGGGCCGAACCAGTCGGTCAACCCCAGCACGTACCCCACCGGCAGGCCGATCCCCCAATAGGCGAACAGCGTCAGGATCATGGTCGCCCGGGTGTCCTGGTAACCGCGCAGGGCGCCGGCGCAGATCACTTGGATAGCATCGGAAAACTGGTACAGCGCGGCATAGACAATCAGCATCGAGGCGATCTGGATGACGGTCCTGTCGGCGGTGTAGATCGAGGCGATCGGTTCACGCATGAGTAGAATCAGGCTCGCCGAAAACGCGGCAAACACCAGTGCCGCGCCCAGGCCGACCTTCGCCGCGAAGCTCGCCTGATGCGGGTTCCCGGCTCCCAGCGCCTGACCCACCCGGACGGTGACCGCCATCCCCAGGGAATAAGGAATCATGAACAGCAGCGAGCTGATGTTCAGGGCGATCTGGTGCCCGGCCACGACGGTCGATCCGAGACTGCCGATCAGCAGGGCGATGACAGCAAAGATGCTGGACTCGGCAAATACCGCGATACCGATCGGCAAGCCGATGCCGACCAAACGCTTGATCACCGCCCACTGCGGAGGATCGAAACGCACCAGCACACGCGTGGGGGCATAGAAGGACGACCAGCGGGTCCAGCCGGCCATGCTCAGCGCCATGAACCACATGACGATGCCGCTGGCCCAGCCACAACCGACGCCGCCGAGGGCCGGCAGGCCGAAATGGCCATAGATCAGCGCGTAGTTCAGCGGAATGTTGAGCAACAGACCGCTCAGGCCAATGACCATGCTTGGGCGGGTGCGCCCCATGCCATCGCTGTAGCAGCGCAGTACGTAGTAGAAGGCAATGCCGGGAAAGCCGAAGGCGATCCCTTGCAAGTAGCCCATGCTCGGTTCAATCAACTGTGGGTCGACTTTCATCCAGTGCAGGATCGGCTCGGCGCCAGGCAGCAGGCCACTGCCGATCAGTCCGACACAGAGTGCCAGCCACAACGCCTGGCGTGTCAGCGGACCGATCTCGTCGTGCTGCCCGGCGCCAAAGCGTTGGGCGATCTTGGGGGTGGTGGCCAGCAGAACCCCGGTCATCAGCAGGTAGACCGGAATCCAGATCGAATTACCCAGTGCGACCGCCGCCAGGTCCCGTGGGCTGACGCGGCCGGCCATCACTGCATCGACGAAGCCCATGGCCGTGGTTGCCAGCTGCGCGATCATGATCGGCAGTGCCAGGCCAAGCAGGTTCTTAAGTTCCAGGCGAACCCGGGCCGGGCGGTTGAGGGAAAGAGCGGCGGGGCTGTCAGTCACGGAATTCACAGGCGAAGCGTCCAGAAGGGTTTGATGCGCGGGGCGGCGCATTCTACGCGTTGACGCCTCAGTCAGGAAAAATCCTGTGTTGTGGATTTGTAAATCTCATTCCCCATGGGAGCTGCGCTACACTGCCGATCCGCCAAAGGAGCCTGCCATGCTGATTGTTGCCGACGAAAATATCCCGTTGCTCGATGCGTTCTTTGAAGGTTTCGGCGAAATCCGCCGTGTACCGGGACGCTCCATCGACCGCGCCACTGTCGAGGCGGCCGATGTGCTGCTGGTGCGCTCGGTGACTAACGTCAATCGCGACTTGCTGGAAGGCAGCAAGGTGCGGTTTGTCGGCACGTGCACGATTGGCACGGATCACCTGGACCTGGACTACTTTCAGCAGGCCGGCATCACCTGGTCCAGCGCGCCGGGTTGCAATGCCCGAGGCGTGGTCGACTACGTGCTGGGCAGCCTGCTGACCCTGGCCGAAATCGAAGGTGTCGATCTGGCCGAGCGCACTTACGGGGTGGTCGGCGCCGGTGAAGTTGGTGGTCGACTGGTCAAGGTTCTGCAAGGGCTGGGCTGGAAGGTGCTGGTGTGCGACCCGCCGCGTCAGGCGGCCGAAGGCGGCGAATTCGTCAGCCTGGAGCAGATCATCGGGCAATGCGACGTGATCAGTTTGCACACGCCGTTGAGCAAAAGCGGTGAGCAACCGACGTGGCACCTGTTTGACGAAAACCGTTTGAACCAGCTCAAGCCTGGCGCCTGGCTGATCAACGCCAGCCGTGGCCCGGTGGTGGATAACGCCGCGCTGCGTGAAGTGCTGCTGGAGCGCGAAGACCTGCAAGCGGTGCTGGACGTGTGGGAAGGCGAGCCGAGTGTCGATATCGGGTTGGCCGAACTGTGCGTGATTGCCACCCCGCATATCGCCGGTTACAGCCTCGATGGCAAACAGCGCGGGACCGCGCAGATCTATCAAGCGTTTTGCCAGTTCCTCGGGCAACCGCCCCGGGTTTCCCTTGATGAGCTATTGCCGGCGCCGTGGCTGGCGCAAGTCCACTTGAACGCCAGTTGTGATCCGGCCTGGGCCTTGGCGATGGTTTGCCGTGGGGTGTATGACCCGCGCCGCGATGACGCCGATTTCCGCCGCAGCCTGGTGGTCAGCGGTGCCGAACAGCGCACGGCATTTGACCTGCTGCGCAAGCATTACCCTGAGCGGCGTGAGATCGATGGGCTGAAGGTGCGCATTGACGGCGAGTCGCCAGCCTTGCGGCAAATGGTGGCGGCGTTGGGGGCAACGGCTGTCTGAAAACTCTCCGAGCGGCGATCGGGCCTAGCGACCTGCTGGCCTCAAACGCCCTTCGGCAACTCCATCAAAAACCGCGTCCACCCTTGGCCTGATTCACAGCGAATCGTTCCACCGTGGGCGCGGATGATCGACTGAGTGATCGCCAGTCCCAATCCCGCATGCTCGCTGCTGCCCTCGTGGCGTGCTGGATCTGCACGGTAGAAACGGTCGAACAAACGTGGCAGCAACGCTTCGGGAATGCCTTCTCCGGAGTTCTCGATACTCAGGCTCAACCCCTTCGTCTCATCGACAATCCGCAGCTGAATCTCGCCGTTTGGCGGGGTAAAGCGCAGCGCGTTATCCAGCAGATTGGAGAGGGCGCGGCGCAGCATACTGCGGTCGCCGCTGATATCGGCCTCGCCGAGACGAGTCAGTTTGACCTGCGCATCTTCGGCCAGCGGTGCGAAAAACTCCAGCAACAGATCCGCTTCCTCGGCCAGTTGCAGCGGTTCGCGTTTTGGAATCAGCAAGCCGTGATCAGCCTTGGCCAGGTAGAGCATGTCGTTGACCATTTGCGCCATCCATTGCAGTTCTTCGAGGTTGCTGTGCAGCGCTTCCCGGTATTCTTCCAGGTCGCGGGGGCGGGTGAGGGTGACCTGGGTGTGAGTCAGCAGGTTCGACAGCGGCGTGCGCAACTCGTGGGCGATGTCGGCGGAGAAGGCTGAAAGCCGCTGAAACGAGTCGTCGAGACGGCTGAGCATGGCGTTGAACGTGTGGGCCAGTTCCGCGAGTTCGGCGGGCATCTGATCTTCGGGCAGACGCTGGGTCAGCGAGCTGGCAGAGACCCCGGCGGCGACTTCACTCATGCGCCGCAACGGCTGCAAACCACTGCGCGCCGACCACGCGCCGAGCAGTGCGGTGGCCAGCGCCGACAGGCCGACGGTCAGCCAGATCAAATGCTGCATGCGCTGCAAAAAGTGCTGATGGTGGGTGATGTCGAGCATCAGCATCAGCTGGGCGGAATCGGGATTGCCCGGTTCCAAGGCGGCGCTGTAGACCCGATACGCCATACCGGAATGTTGCACGCTGTGAAGGCCGGGCCGGGTTGGCAAGTCGCCGGGCAGGTTCGCCGCACTGTCGAACCACACGCGCCCATCGGCACCGCGCACGCGCAATGTGAGGTCTGGCTGATGGCTCATTTCCTCCTGCAACCTGGCTTTGCGTTCGGCAAACAACACGGGATCGTCGGCACCCGTCAGGACGCTGCGCAGGGCAATCAGCTTGCCGTCGAGCAGTTGCTGGTCGAGTTCGATGAAGTGCGTTTCGCTGGCGCGACTGAACAGCACGCCGGCGAACAGCGAAACCACCGCCGTGCACGCAGCAAACAGCAGGGCCAGACGACCGCTCAGAGACAGGCGGCGCATCAGGCGGGGCGCTCTTCAAGCACGTAACCCATGCCGCGCACGGTGTGAATCAACTTGTTCGGAAAGTCGTCGTCGATTTTCAGGCGCAGCCGGCGGATCGCCACTTCAATGACGTTGGTGTCGCTGTCGAAATTCATGTCCCAGACCTGCGAAGCGATCAGCGATTTGGGCAGCACTTCGCCCTGACGGCGCAAGAGCATTTCCAGCAGGGCGAACTCCTTGGCGGTCAGGTCAATGCGCTGGCCGCTGCGCTCGACCCGGCGACGGATCAGGTCCAGCCGCAAATCCGCCAGTTGCAGGCTGGTTTCCTGCGGTGTCGCGCTGCCGCGTCGTAACAGGCTGCGCACACGTGCAAGGAGTTCGGAAAAGGCGAAGGGCTTGACCAGGTAGTCGTCGGCGCCCAGTTCCAGGCCGTGAACCCGGTCTTCGACGGCGTCGCGAGCCGTGAGAAACAGCACCGGAATGTCCAGGCCGGCGCTGCGCACCGCTTGCAGAATCTGCCAGCCGTCACGGCCGGGGAGCATCACGTCGAGAATCAGCAAGGCGTAATCGCCGGTCAGCGCCAGAATCTGGCCGGTGTTGCCGTCGGCCACCAGTTCGGCATTAAAACCGGCCTCGGTCAGGCCCTGGCGCAAGTAATGGCCGGTTTTCGGTTGGTCTTCGACGATCAGCAGTTTCATGGGGGGCTCTAATTCAATGGAACAAGTGCGTTATACCGTGACGGGCGGCCATGCGGCGCAACCTTACAAAGTTGTAATCTGGCCGTCAGCTGGCTGGCAGCGGTACCACCGTAAAGTTTCCCACAGGCTGAACCTCATCTTGTTGGAGTGTGATCATGTTTTTGCGCCATCGATTGGTACTTGCCGGCTGCTTGTTGGCGCTGAGCTTTCCCGTGTGGGCGTCACCTGCGCAAACTTATGCGTTCGGCGCGCCCGCCCAGGCAGCGAAGGCTACGCGTACCGTCGAAATCGTGATGGGCGATATCTCCTTTACGCCCAAGGGGCTGGACATCAAAGCCGGCGAGACCGTGCGTTTTGTGCTGATCAATAAAGGCCAGTTACTGCACGAATTCAACCTGGGCGACGCGGCAATGCACGCCAGGCATCAACAGGAAATGCTGAAGATGCAGCAGAGTGGCATGCTCACCCCGACGGCGATGAAAAGCGCCGCGGCGCCTATGGACCACGCCGCAATGGGCCACAGCTCGATGCCGGGCATGGATCACGGCGCAGGCATGAAGCACGATGATCCGAACAGCGTGCTGGTGGAGCCAGGTAAAACCGCCGAGCTGACCTGGACCTTCAACAAGGCCACCAATCTGGAATTCGCCTGCAACATCCCCGGTCACTATCAGGCGGGCATGGTCGGCAAATTGACTGTCAGTCAGTAAGCACTCAAAGGCGGGAGCAAAGGCTGATAGAATCCGCTGATTATTCAGTCAGGTTTCCGCCATGCATCCCGCAGCCGAACATTCGCCGCTGGGCAAATCCAGCGAATACATCGCCACGTACACGCCGTCCTTGCTGTTCCCGATCCCGCGCACCGCGAAATGGGCCGAGCTGGGCCTGACGGCTGAAACCCTGCCGTACAAGGGCGTGGATTTCTGGAACTGCTTTGAACTGTCCTGGCTGCTGCCATCGGGCAAACCGGTGGTGGCCATCGGCGAATTCAGCATCCCGGCGGATTCGCCGAACATCATCGAATCGAAGTCGTTCAAGTTGTACCTGAACTCGCTGAACCAGACGCCGTTCGCTGATACCCAAAGCCTGGAAGCCACCCTGGTGAGCGACTTGTCGGCGGCGGCGGGCAAACCGGTGGGCGTGCGCATTCGCAGCTTGAGCGACGTTCAGGCTGAAGGCGTCGTGGCGTTGCCGGGCGTGTGCATCGACGATCTGGATATCAGCGTCAGCAACTATGAGCATCCGCGCCCGGAACTGCTGCGTTGCGACGATTCGCGCATCGTTGAAGAAAGCGTGCACAGCCACTTGCTCAAATCCAATTGCCCGGTCACCAGCCAGCCGGACTGGGGCAGCGTAGCGGTGGAATACCGCGGCGCGGCGCTGGATCACGCCAGCCTGCTGGCCTATCTGGTGAGCTTCCGTCAGCACTCGGACTTCCACGAGCAGTGCGTCGAGCGGATCTTCCTTGACCTGCAACGCTTGCTGAAGCCGGAAAAACTGACCGTGTACGCGCGTTATGTGCGTCGCGGCGGGCTGGACATCAACCCGTATCGCAGCACTGAAGAAGTGCAACTGCCGAACCTGCGGTTGGTGCGTCAGTAAGCCGATCAAAGATCGCAGCCTGCGGCAGCTCCTACAGGTGTGCACAATCCTGCGTAGGAGCTGCCGAAGGCTGCGATCTTTTTTACCACCGATTGCACATGAAAAAGCCCCGCTATCGCTAGCGGGGCTTTTTTGCATCCGGGGGTCAGATCCCGATGTTGCCCAGCGTCTGCACAATGTTGCGCAAAATGGTGGCCAGCGCCGGGTGGTCCACTTCAAAACGCTCTACGGCAAGGTTTACGCCGTCCGCCAGATTGCTGTCCTGTGTTGCGGTTTCCAGTTTGATCTGCGCTTCAATCTTCTGCATCAGTTCTTGCAGGTGTTCACGTTCTTCCTGCGAGAGCGGTGGATTCTGCTCCAGTTGCTCGCGCAGAGCGTTGAGCTGTTCTTGCAGTTCGCGGGCAGGCATGGCGTTCTTCCTTTTATCGATAGGCACTGGCGTAGACCGCAGCAATGGGCCAAAGGTCTGCATCTGGCCTTTAGATTAATCCACTGGCGAGCGAAGTGCATGATCTTGATCAAGAACGCCCGATCAGGGCTTTTCACCCTTGTGGCGGCGCAGGCCGATGTCTGACAGGCAGGTGTCGAGTTCACCCAGGTGATCGATCACAGAATGCACGCCCAGGCTGAACAGTTGCACGGTCGCCTTGCCGCGTTTGAGCTCGCGTTCCTGCTGGCTCAAGGCGTGCCACTCACTGGGCGCCAGCCCGCAGAGCGAGCCGCAGGACGCCAGACCAATGGTCCAGAGCCCGGCGTTGAGGCCCGATTGCAGCAGGCGCGGTTCGCCACTGACCAGTACGCAACCGTCCAGACGATCGATGTTCAGCGTCATCAATGCTTGCCAGCACGCATCGGGGGACGGCCATTGTCCCATGCTCAGCGTGTGTGGGCTGGCAGTGATCCAGTCCGGCAGCGAAGTCGCCAGCGCAAGACTTTGCGCGTGCGGCAACTCGTCGAGCCAGGCGCATGGAATGTCTTGGAGTTGCAGGCTGTGCAGCGCTTCCAGAGCGCCCGGTGTCGGGTGTGCTCGTTCGGCGGCGTCGCCATTGTTCTGACGGCTGCGGGCGCCAAAATCCACCAGGCAGCCGCTGAGACCGAAGAGCACGGCGGTCGGGTTGGGAATCGCGTCGGGGAGGGCTTGGGCGTGGGGCATTTCAACGTCCCTGAAATAACCTGAGAGGTTAGGGATGCCCCATGACAGTTGAGTGACATCGGCATGAATCGGCCGCATCAAGACCGGTTCGTTATAGGCATTTCCCGGATGGCTGCCTAAAAGTGCTTATCCGTCTTATACTAGCGCCCGAATTGCCCGGGCCCCGAGGCCCGCGCCAGTACAATCCAAGGAGTTTCTCTATGCGCTGGAGCAATCGTCTAGCTCGACTATGTATGTATGCCGGCGTATTGCTGGCTCCGTTCGCTGCCCAGGCGGCGTCGGAAGATGACCCTTGGGAAAGTGTTAACCGTCCGATCTTCACGTTCAACGATACACTGGACACCTATGCCTTGAAGCCGCTTGCTCAGGGCTATCAGTTCATTACGCCGACGTTCCTCTCGGACGGCATTCACAACATGTTCCGCAACATCGGTGACATCGGCAACCTGGCCAACGACATCCTGCAGGCCAAGCCACACGCCGCAGGCGTCGATACGGCTCGTCTGCTGATGAACACCACCTTCGGCCTGGCGGGCTTCTTCGATGTGGGCACGAAAATGGGCCTGCAACGCAACGACGAAGACTTCGGTCAGACCCTCGGCTACTGGGGTATGCCTAGCGGCCCTTACGTGATGCTGCCGTTCTTCGGCCCAAGCACCTTGCGTGATGCACCGTCCAAATACATCGATACCTACACCGAACCCTACCGCTACATGAACGACATTCCGGCGCGCAACATGGCGTACGGCATGAGCGTCATCGACACCCGTGCCAGCCTGTTGTCGAGCGAGAAGCTGATCTCGGGCGACAAATACATCTTCATTCGCAACGCGTACCTGCAGAACCGCGAATTCAAGGTCAAAGACGGCAAGGTTGAAGACGATTTTTAAATCGTCACCTGCACAACAAAAAGGCGGCCATTTGCAGGCTGTGTGAAAACGCAGTCTGCCGCGGTTTAAAGCAAATGCCCCGACTTGT
>CAYNGZ010000171.1:0-11445 GCA_964396695.1 uncultured Pseudomonas sp. | reverse complement strand
CATCTGAATGCTCTGAAAGGGAGCGAGCGCGCCTTCACCGACAGCCGGGAGGATAGAGTGGGCTTCGGTCCGCTGATCGCCTACCGCTCGTCGATCCGGACGGTCGAGGCGGCCCTGCAGGATCCGGCTGGCGCCCTCGACAACGCCGCCCAGGCCCATTTCTATGCTGACCACAGCTGGATGGGCATGCTGACCCAGGACGGGCTGCGCGCCGCAGGGCTGCCTGACAGCGAGGTCACGTCGGTGTGGCAATCCCTGCAGCAGCGCCTGATCACCGCGCAGGGCGAGGTACAAGCGCGGCTGCACCAGCTCGTCGAGGCTGGCACACCGGTGCCGGAGCTGAGCACAACCCAGAGCGCCGCCGTGCATCGGGCCGTGGCCGCGGTGCCCCGAGTGCCGGTACACGCGGCAACCCTGAGCGCCGAACGTTACCGTGATGAACACGCTGGCGACCCGGTGCAGTCCCCGGTGTCCCCCGCGATCCGAATCGCCCTGAGCTATGTCGACGGATTCGGTCGACCGCTGCAGGGCAAGACCAAAGCCGAAGGCGGCCTCAGCGCGATTGTCGAAGACAACGGCAAGCTGAAGCTCGATGCCAACGACCAGCCAGTGCTGGAACACAGCGCGGAGCGCTGGCTGACCCAGGGCCACGTGGTGTACAACGCCAAGGGCCTGCCCCGTCAGCAGTACCAGCCGTACTACCTGAACCGACCGGCCCACGTCACCGATCCGAAGCTTGACCAACTGAGCGCGAGCGACACGCTGTACTACGACGCACTAGGTCGGGTGGAGCGGGTGCTAACGGCTGCCGGATATCCGCGCACGAGCCAGTACCGGCCCTGGTATCGAATCGAGAAGGATGAGAATGGGATGCCCCTGGCCACGGTCCATGACGGGCGCGACCTGGTGGTGCGCATGGTCCAGCAGCCGCCCCCAGGCGACCCTGCCGCAGGCGACGTGCGTATCACCCGCCATACGTATGATGCCGCCGGGCGGCTCGTCTCGAGCAGCGACCCGCGCTTCTTCAGTCGGCAGCAGGCCGGTGAACCGACACTCGCCGGCAACGAGCGCTACCGCTACGCGCTGTCGGGCCCTGCCCTGACCCACGAGAGCCGCGACGCCGGCTGGCAGGTCGACCTGCTGGACGCCGGCGGCTCGCTGTGGCGCAGCTACACGGCTCGCGATCATCAATGGCGCCGAGAATATGATGCGCTGCGCCGACCGAGCGCGGTCTGGCTCGCGAGCGGGATGAGTGGCCGCGAACGCTGCACCGAGCGGCTGCACTATGGTGATGACGGGATAATCGATACCGAAACGGCCTACATCGCGAACCTGCGTGGACGGCTGATCCGTCACTACGACACGGCGGGGCTGCGCGAGATCACGAGCTACAGCCTCGGTGGGGGGATCCGTGAGGAGCGGCGGCGCTTCCTGCAACAACGCGACTGGCTGAGCGACTGGCCGGCGACGGCCGAGGCGGCTGAGGTCCACCTCGAAGTGCCCCCTGAAATCAGCCGTTGGCAGCAGACGGCCTTGGGCGACGAACTGATGCTGCTCGATGCGGCCGGCCACCGGCACCGCTGCGCCTGGTATGTGTCCGGGCGGCCCGCCGGCAGCTGGCTACAGCTAGATGGCGGCGCCGAGCAGGCGGTGGCGAGCGCGCTATCCTACAGCGCCGACCATCAACTGCTGCATGAATGGGCCGGCAACGACGTCACCACCGACTACGAGTACGACCCGAAAACCCGTCGCCTGAGCCGGGCGACCAGGACCCGGGCCGCGCCCGGCAGTACCACCACGGTGCTGCAAGACCTGCGTTACACCTACGACCGGGTCGGTAACATCACGCAGCTGGAGGACCAGGCAGTCCGGGTCAAATACTTCCGCAACCAGCGGGTGGCCGCGGTCCGTACGTACCGCTACGACTGGCTGTACCAGTTGCTGGAGGCCACCGGGCGCGAACAGGCCAATGCCGGTCAGGAGGGAGCGGCGTTTCCGCCCCCCGGCGACCCGGGCGCCCTGGTGAACTACACGCGCACCTTCCAGTACGATACGGCGGGCAACCTGGTGCGCACCCGGCATCAGGGGGCCACCCCGTACACGCTGGTACTGACGGTGTCGCGGGACTCAAACCGTGCGGTGGCCGGCCGTCGAGGCAGCGCCGGCGTCGTGGAGGAGCAGTTCGACGCGCAAGGCAACCTGCAGCGACTCGACAGTAACCAGCCGCTCAGTTGGTCTCCTGGCAACCATCTGAGCCGTGCCGTACAACTGCAGCGCACCGATGACGAGGACGACGCCGAAGCCTATGGTTACGCCGGCGATGGCCGGCGAGTGCGCAAGTGGAGCAGCCAGCAGGCCAAGGCGGTGACGCACCAACGCGAGGTGCGCTATCTACCGGGACTGGAGCGACGCACCAACACGGCCACCGGAGAGGTACTGGACGTGGTGTCGAGCACGGTCGCGGGTCAGACCGCGATGCGCTGCCTGCACTGGCGGGCGAACCGGCCCAGCGGGCTGGACAATGATACGCGGCGCTACAGCGTGAGCGATCACCTGGGCTCAAGCGGCCTGGAACTCGACCAGTCCGGACAACCGCTGAGTGCCGAGGAATACTACCCGTACGGCGGCACCGCGGTGTGGCTGCCCAAGAGCCAGGTGGAAGGCGACTACAAGTTCGTGCGCTACTCGGGCAAGGAGCGCGACAGGACGGGGTTGTACTACTACGGCTATCGGTATTACGCCCCCTGGCTCGCTCGCTGGATCAGTGCGGATCCGGCGGGCACGGTGGATGGGCTGAACCTGTATCGGATGGTCGCAAATAACCCGATTACGTTTTTTGACATTAACGGTTTAGTCAAACCAGGACAAGAAGCCAAACAACCCGATACGACATACCAAGAACTTGCAGAGAAAGGCGCTGTAGGCCCGATACAGGCTAAAGGGATGGCGCCGATACGAGAATATTGGTCTGACCCGAGTAGCAAGGGTTACAACAAGACTGAATCCGAGAAAATACTGGCATTCAGAGAGGCTATTCCAAAACAGATAGAACGCCTCAAGGAGGAACATTACGAAGGTGCTGATCTCACCCGCGTGGCACATACAAGGGCCGCGGTTGAGGCTGGCACGGCACCACCCTCAGGTAACCTAATGTACTACGGCGGTGAGATACTTTCTGGAGTGACCACTACTATTGCTGGTCCCAAAGTCGCAGAGGCGGTATTTGGACCAGCTTCTGAAATTTTCAATAACCCTATAGGTGGCAGCGGAAGAGCTAACCGTAACACTGTTAGTGACATCCTTACAAAAACGGGTGATCTATTGCTTCACTCTCCTAGCATGTTAGGTAAGGGGGCAGGAGCAGCTATAAATATTGCAGGTGTAGCGATGAAAACGACGGATGATATGGCATTCGCCGAATATCAAAGCGGAGTTAGAGCTTCGAAACAGGATTCAAGGTTGTTGCTGAAACCTCCAAGCGAATCGTTGCACCAGCCCTTGATGAGTCGTTTTGGTGGAGCCTCTGGGCAGCCATTAGAAAACTCGCCAATGGAAGCCTTAGGCTTGGAAGAGGAATCACTTCTGGCGCGTATACAACGGTTGGGACTTAGCGCATCTTCGGAACCGTTTAAAAAGTAACCGTCTCGGAGGTGTCACCAAAGTCCGGCATGAGCGAGCGCACGGCACGCCGCGTCGAACACGATGCTGGGCCACCATCACAGCAAACCGCCGCTTTGTTGAAAGGTGGAGGATGGTGATGAACGAGCCCCATGAAAGACAGGACACCGTTCCCCCTTACGATAAGGGATAGGCAAACGGTTATGTTTATGACTAACAGCAACGATAAGAGTGGGGGAGCTTTTGGGCCAGGACGGAAGCCTGTCGGCGGTCAGTGCGGGCGAAGCCGTGGTACCGGCCTCCGAACTGAGCGATGCGCTCAAGCAGATCCGTGAATTGCAACAGATGCTGGGCAAGAAAACGATGGAAGCAGAAATCCTCAAAGAGGCCGTGGAAATCGCCCGGTCGCGAAAATGGGTTGCGCACTCACCCTTGTTGCCGGGGGACGACCAGTGAAGCTGGTCAGCGAATGTCTCGGTGTGGCGCGCCCGTGAAAAGCAGTCGCTGCCTGCGATCAACGTGAAGCGGGTTTACCGGGTCATGCGTGATCACAATCTGCTGCTTGAGCGTCGACTCAAACAGCCCGGCGTGCCACGTCGGCACGAAGGCCGTATTGCGGTGCAAACCAGCGATACGCGTTGGTGCTCGGACGGCTTTGAGTTCCATTGCGAGGACGGCGCCAAACTGAGCGTGACCTTCGCTCTGGACTGCTGTGATTGCGAAGCCATCGGCTGAGTCGCGAGCCCGACTGGGTACAGCGGCGATGATATCCGTGATTTGATGCTGGAAAGCGTGGAAAAGCGCTTCGGTAATCAACTGCCCGTCACGCCAGTGCAATGGTCAGCGATAACGGCTCGGCCTACACCGCCGAACAGACGCGCCTGTTTGCTCGGCAGATCGGCTTGCAACCGGTGACCACCCCAGTGCGCAGCCCGCAAAGCAACGGTATGGCCAAGAGCTTCGTTAGGTTCTGTACGAAAAATATTGTCGCAAACACCGCATGGCACAGGCCAATGAGACCATCGCCGCAAAACTTTTCGCAAGCTTATCGAAGCGCGTAACGATGCGGCGGTTCTCCTTCAGCCATCCAAACATGCGCTCGATGATGTTGCGCTGTCGGTATTTGGGGCGGTCAAACAGCCTGGGCAAGCCCGGTCGAGGCTTGCGCTTCATGCTTCGAAACGGGATCACTGGCTGCATCCGATAACGATCACAGTAGCGGCGCAAGGCCTCGGCGTCATAGCCCTTGTCGGCCAGCAGCCATCGACAGCGTTTGCGGGGACGGCCGCGTAGGCTTGGGATGTAAGCCTCATCCAGCAGCGCCTGGGCATAGACGATATCGCTGGCCTGCCCACCTGAAAGTAGGAAGCGCAAAGGCACGCCATTGGCATCGCACAGCATGTGAATCTTGGTCGTCAGGCCGCCCCAGCTACGTCCGAGCGCGTGGTCTTGCGGTTCTTCAGCCCCCCCTTAATGAGATGGTCACCCCGCGATCCTGCGAAGGCTAAGCTTTCGCAGGGCGCTTTTACCGCGGAGATCGTCATCATGAGCACAGTGACACTGATGGGCATCGATATCGGCAAACATACCTTCCACCTGCATGCTCAGGACAAGACCGGCAACGAAGTCTTGCACAAGAAGTGCTCACGACAGCAGATGATGGAATTCCTGGCCAATCATCCCGTGTGTACGGTGGTAATGGAGGCCTGTGCCGGCGCCCACTACCTAGCTCGAGAGTTCAAGGCTATGGGCCATGACGCCAAGCTGATTTCACCTCAGTTCGTGAAGCCTTTCGTCAAGAGCAACAAGAACGACTTCGTCGATGCCCAAGCCATATGCGAAGCCGCCTCTCGACCTTCCATGCGCTTCGTGACACCCAAATCTTCTGACCAACAAACATTATCCGTTTCCCACCGGATGCGTGCATCGTTGATCCGCGACCGCACCAAGACCGTGAATCAGATGCATGGCTTTCTGCTCGAGTTCGGCATCAGCCTGCCGGTCGGGCTGGCAGTCATCAAACGCCTGGCCTCAGTTTTGGAAGAGCACGATATACCCCTCCGGCTCACCACGCTTCTGCAGCGCCTGCATGACCATTTCGTCTACCTGGACGACCAGATCAAGGTGTTGGACAAAGAGTTGGAGGGCCAGTTGACTGACGATGATCTCGGAAGTCGTCTGCTAAGCATTCCGTGTGTCGGGCCGATCACCGCCAGTCTCCTGGCTGTGGAAATGGGCGACGGCCAGCAATATGGCAGCAGTCGTGACTTTGCGGCATCCGTATAGGTGATGTCGGTGACCCAGACTTTGTTGGGTTCTCTGACATCGAACTGGCGCTTCAGTAAGTTGGGTGAGGCAACGGCTGGTTTGCCGCCATACTTCCCCGGCCTCCGTCGATAACCAGTCTGAGAACGCAAACCTTCAAGGCGCATCAACCTAGCCACCCGATGGCGACCACAGCTCTCGCCAACCTCGCGCAGGTCATCATGGATCTTGCGATAACCATAAACGCCACCGCTTTCCAGCCAGGAATGCTTGATCAAACCGAGCAGTCGTTGATCGTCCTTGGCTCGCGCAGATTTTGGTTCGGACAGCCACGCGTAGTAGCCGCTGGGATGAACCTTCAGCGTCAGGCAAAGCCTTCGAATGGAGTAGTTACCCGCAAGCTGCTTAATAAAGGCGTACTTCAGCCGCACTCCTTGGCAAAGTACGCGGCGGCCTTTTTTAAGATGTCTCGCTCCTCCGTCACCCGTTTTAGCTCAGCACGTAGACGGCGAAGCTCGGCACTCTGATCGTCCTTCTGGACACGCTGCTCCTGGGGCTTGGTGTAACGCTTAATCCAGGCATACAGGCTGTGCACGGACACACCCAATCGCGCAGCCACCTCCGAGACAGGAAGCTGCTTTTCGGTCACTTGATTGACCGCTTGGATTTTGAATTCTTCGGTATAACGCGGGTTGCTCATGGCACCTCCTAATGGGCCTCATTTTAAGGCTTGGAGGTGTCTACGAAACTAGGGGCGATTCATTTCGCCTCAATCTGCTCGCGTATCTGCTCACTGTCGTAGCCTTTGTCCGCGACGATCGCTTGAGCATGAGGCAGCTTGGCTATCAACTCCGGGGCAGCAGTGCAGTCATTGATCTCACCGCCGGTGATCACAAACTCGATGGGTAATCCGTAGGCATCTACCGCCAGATGGATCTTGGTCGTATTGCCCGCTCGGCTTTTTCCGATAGCCTTGGTTTCACCACTGGCAGCCCCCGCACTGTGCTGATGGGCTTTGACGTAACTGCCATCAATGAACTCCCACTCAAGGTCTGGCTCGTTCACCAACACCTTGAAAACCCTGAGCCATTTACCTCCTGCCGACCAGGCATTGAACCGTTTGTAGATCGAGTTCCAGCACCCGAAAGCCTCGGGCAGGTCTCGCCAGGGACAACCGACGCGCATGCGATAGAGCATACCTTCTACCGTCATCCGTAAATCGCGCTTGTTATAGATGGACTCTTGAAGCAGAATTTTTTCCAGCTTCGACCAGAGCTCGTCACTGAGCAGTAATCGGGGCATTGCAAACTCGTTTTGTTTTGGTGTGAGAGCTTGAACAATACGAGTTTGCTCTTTTTTATCAAAGGGTTAGCGCGAAACGTCAACAGACCCTAGGAAAATCAACCAAACAAGCGGTCGTGGTGATCGTGTCTCAGGAAGTGGTGTAACTGAACCAGCCGAAGGCGCCCCGCGGGCGAAAGAAGATGGTCATCGTGGTTCTTGGCTAACGTTGAGTCTGCGGACTTAACCTTCTTCAGAAAAACCACGATGACCAAGCCCACTATCGCATTGACCGAGTTGGTTGAGAAAGGGGCAGACGCCGATCTGCTCAAGCAAATGACCCAGTGCGTTGCCCAGCACATGATGGAGCTCGATGTTGAAGGTCTCTGCGGCACCGGCTTCGACGTCAAAAGCCCAGAGCGGGTCAACAGCCGTAACGGTTACCGTGACCGGCTCTGGCAAACCTGTGCTGGAGATGTCGATCTCAAGATCCGCAAGCTGCGCCAAGGCAGCTACTTCCCAGAGTTTCTGGAGCCTCGGCGCACCGCCGAGAAAGCCTTGGCAGCCGTTATCCAGAAGGCCTATATCCAGGGCGTTTCAACGAGTTAGGTAGACGAACTGGTCAAGGTGGCCATAGGCATGACCGATATTTCCAGAAGCCAGGTCTCACGCTTGGCCGGCGAGATTGATGAGCGCGTCAACGCTTTCCTTGATCGCCCGCTTGAAGGGGATTGGCCCTATCTCTGGATTGATGCCACCTACGTCAAAGTACGGGAGGCCGGTCGTATTGTCTCGATCGCCGCCATAATCGCCGTGGCGGTGAACACCCATGGTGGCCCTGAAATCCTGGGCATGTGCGTCGGCCCTTCGGAGGCCGAGCCGTTTTGGACAGATGTCCTCCGAAGCCTCATGCGGCGTGGGCTACGTGGCGTGAAGTTGGTGATCTCCGATGCTCATGAGGGCTTAAGGCCGCCGCCTCCAAAGTCTTCCATGCGACGTGGCAACGCTACCGCGTGCACTTCATGCGTAACGCCATGGCCCACGTTGGTAAAGGCCTGCGCACCATGGTGGCTGCGTTGCTGCGCACGGTTTTCGCCCAGGACAGCCGGGCCGAATGCCGCCAACAATGGCGCCTGGTGGCTGATCAACTGCGCGGAAACCTCGTTTTGCACTCATAAATACCTATTCTCATGGTATTTTATTTGGAACTGTATCGGACATGATGATTGTCATATGACACTCATCAACAAGCACTCCCAAAAGGTGAGAGATGAGTAATTTCAAAGAAGTCGGCCAGCGAGTAAAAGAAGAGCGCGAACGACTCGGTTACAATCAAACAGTTTTTGCCGCGATCGGCGGAATGAGTAGGAAAACACAGTTTGATTATGAAAGTGGTGTTCGAGCTCCGGACGGCAGTTACCTGATCGGTATTGCGGCTGCTGGCGCGGACGTACAATACATAATTACGGGAGTCCATTCAGTTGGCATATCCGAGTCTTTTGCCACGGAACAGCTGTCTCGTCGGGCTTTTGTCCATGCCAGGAACTACGAGGCACTATGTGATGACGATAAACGAATTCTTGAACGAATGGTCACTCTTGCGGAAAAATCGAAAAAACTGAGGCCCAGACGTTCAGGCTGAAATAGTTAAGCGCCGTAGGCGGCAACTGATGGTTCATCGAGTGTACGGCGCGATCGAGCTGGCTGTAGCCGCCTTTGTAAGTGCTGGCACATAAATTTTCTGGTGGATTTTGCGCATCAACTCTCCTTGCCTAAAATTCATCATGAGATTTGTATCAACTCTTTCTCCTACCGATGTCCAGGCGTTGAACGAAACCTGTCTGCACGGCGAAAAGCCTATATTGCGCCGTCGGGCTCATGCCATTTTGCTCAGCAACAATGAGCACACCATCAATCAGATCAGCAAGATTCTCTGTGTCGGGCGTGACACCGTCAGCATCTGGATCAAGACTTGGGAAACCGACGGCCTGTAGGGGGTTATTGACAAACCGCGCACGGGCCGACCGGTGATCTACGACGAGCAGGACCGGGAGCGACTCAAAATCCTGGTGTCGGAAGCCCCCCATCAGATCAAGGCGGCGCGCAAGGCATCATGTGCCAAGCGCCCCAGGTATCCAAAGAGTCTCTGTGGAATATTGGCTCCAGCAACGGTTCAAGACGCTACCGAACGACCATCTGTGCAGTCCGGTCAGCAACCGTAGGGATCCCCAGAGGGCGTGTATGACCATCCCCCTTCGGAATATCCACGCGCTTGACCGGTGACGGGAAGTAACTACCCGAGGCCATTCGATTCCAGATCCGGTACAGACTCCTACCTAAATCTCGATCGAATTTGTCAATACGGACCTCGTCAACTCCAGCTGCGCCACGATTAGCTTTAACGCAACGCGCTTATACGCGTCCCAAACTTCAAGCTTTGCAATATCAAACGACTTTGCCTCAGGCATAGACATCATCCCCATCCAGGTTGTGACTATGTTGAGGCCGAACGACGGCGCCCCTTCGGTCCAAACCCTACTACGAGCACCTCCGTCCCTGTGCCCCGCATCGGTACTCTCATTCTTGCAGAGGCTATCTACTTGAACTGCTCCCTTAACATCGGGACAACAGGTTCTCACGTTCCTTACTGAGGCCTGATGCAGAGTCACGCCGCCTTCATGCCGGGCGCCGGTCGAGCAGTCGGCAGGCATCCCTCGACCTTCATCCCGGGCCAATCACCAAAGCCCGGTTTCGACGCCATTTGAATACGTTTCGAAACCACATCGACGGTTCATTTGCATTCGTCTCTCTGTACCGTACCTGACGCAGTCTATGCCGTGCCTTTTCCTCAACGCTCACCACCAGGGCTCTTTACCCCAACAGCTTGAGGTGGTTTGGAGCCTGATCCTGCAAACCGACTCCGAGGGGCCCACCCTCATCTTCAATAAAGCACCACAATTCTCCATTCAGCTATGGAGGTTGTGTTCGTGACACACGATGGTCGGCGAACTTCGCGATCATGACGTGGGCCAGCAAACCTGCGGTCGGGATGCCTTTGTCGATGACCTGCGCCGGTATCGGTGCCTGGATCAGTGTTTCGCAGCATCGCAGACCCACTTGTCACGAATATGGCGCTCGACGGTAAACACGCCGGGCGTGTAATCGAGCTTCTCGCTGACATCTTCACCGATGCGCTTGAGTACGCAGCCACACGAACACTGAGTATTGTCCGGTTCGTGATGGATCAGCCTGCGTGGAAACTCGGGCGGCAATGCGCGGCACTTGGTTTTTTGCTTTTCCTGGGCCGGTGCTGGAGCTATTTGCAATAACTCAAGCTCGGTTTCAATGGCCGCGATATCGGTATCGATCAGATCGATCTCGGACAAACCGGCCGCTTCAAGGACGACAGCAAACTTGGTTTCGGCTGACCAGTTCTGGATCGATTGCTTGTTTTCGGACACTGCACTTCCTTCAGAACTGAGCTGCTTGCGCCAGTTGGACAAAGACATTTCGCTGACCCCTTCGCGCCGGGAAACCTCGGCCATCGACAGGTTCAGTGGGGGAAGCAGCATCTTGAGTAATGCGGCTCTGCGTTCAGGTGAATAGTACGGCATGACCAGTCTCTTTCCGCCCCCGATCTGCTTTTTCAGGAAAATTCGGAGAGGCGACAACTATCCTGACACCGGGGGGGAGTCTGGAAGGTGCGTTCACCGGCCCCTTACGAAAAAATCATCGGTTCGCGCTGTGTTCTTCAAACTTAGACCCGACTTGTCGCTTCATAAGTTATTTTTTTGCATACATCAATAAAGAAGCAATCATAAAACTAAGGAGGCGCTGAACAATTAACCCGTTCGCGCCGTCCTCCACTTTCAAGCCGTCTTTTTTCAACCCATCGGCCTTATTCTGCGTTTCTGGGGCCGATTTCTGCCCTCATTTTGCTGATTTGCGGGCCAGCCTTATCTTTCAGACGGATTTATCCCGCCGACCGTTGCAAATACCACTTGGCCAGCATCAGATTGGCCAATCCAAACAGACTGAACAACTGCGCGGTATTCTTTTCCAGTCCACGGTAGCGAACCTTTCGATGATTGAAACGCACTTTGATCACTTGGAACAATGGGATGGACTCCTCCTCACCTCAGCATCTTGAGTGCCAAACTGAAGGTGCGAACCACAGTCAAATGCGAGAAGGAGTCCACACATGAAGCTTATGCGCATAGGGGTCGACCTAGTGTCCTGAGCGTCTAGTTCGACTATCCATCGACGCGACGGTAAAGTGAT
>CAYNGZ010000170.1:10140-11473 GCA_964396695.1 uncultured Pseudomonas sp. | reverse complement strand
AGCGCTGACCCGGCGTTTGCCCAGCTCGCTGCAACTCAAGCACCAGTTGCCACTCACCCACACGTTGACCCAACAGGTCGCTGCCCACCGCGAAGCGGTCCGCGCGATTCTCAACGGTGAAGACTCCCGTCTGCTGATCGTCGTCGGCCCTTGTTCGATACACGATCCGCAATCAGCCCTCGAATACGCTGGCAAGCTCGCCCGCCTTGCAAACGACGTCAGCGATGAAATGCTCGTGGTGATGCGCGCCTACGTCGAAAAACCTCGCACCACGGTGGGCTGGAAAGGCCTGGCCTATGACCCGCACCTGGATGGCAGCGACGACATGGTCGGTGGTTTGACCCTCTCCCGTGAATTGATGCGTGAAATGCTTCGCCTCGGTTTGCCGATCGCCACTGAACTGCTGCAACCCATGGCCGCCAGCTACTTCGATGACCTGTTGAGCTGGGTCGCGATCGGCGCGCGCACCACCGAATCACAGATTCACCGTGAGATGGCCAGTGGCCTGAGCATGCCGGTTGGCTTCAAGAACGGCACCGATGGCGGCGTCGGCGTAGCCACCGATGCCATGCGCTCGGCAGCTCATCCGCATCGGCACTTCGGTGTCGACGGCCAGGGGCACCCGGCAATCATTCAGACTCAGGGCAACCCGGATACGCATCTGGTGCTGCGAGGAGGCCATTGCGGGCCCAACTACGACGCTCAAAGCGTCGCTCACATACAGAGCGATTTGCAGAAGCTGAAGATTGCGTCGCGGATCATGGTCGATTGCAGTCACGCCAACAGTGGCAAAGACCCGCTACGCCAACCGGCCGTGTTCAACGAAGTGCTTGGACAACGACTGGGCGGCAATCGCTCACTGATCGGCATGATGCTTGAGAGCCATCTGTTCGAGGGCTGCCAACCGTTGAGCTCGTCGCTGCGCTATGGGGTGTCGGTGACTGATGGCTGCCTGGGCTGGGATGCGACCGAGCAGTTGTTGCGCAGCGCCAGCCTGAAACTGCGCGAGCCTGGTCACGAAGCCAAAGTGAACGCCTGAACGCCCCCGCGACACGAGCGATTGCCACCCGGCAGCCTGCACTGCCGCCCCCCAGGGTTTTGGCTTGCCCATTCCCATGGCGGGGCTGTCGCTCTCTACGCCCTCGCTGAAGGGCTCATCGTCGGCAACCTCGTGACCGTGGCAACCCCGGTGCGCCACGATCTCGCTGAGGTCTACGCCGCTGCCCGAAAGCACATCGTCGGGAAGTGGACGCACCTCTACTGCGACGAGACGGGGCCGGTGTGGGAGCGGTATCAGTACCTCGGCTCTCTTCCCCTCGGGGACGCGGAGTTC
>CAYNGZ010000170.1:0-10130 GCA_964396695.1 uncultured Pseudomonas sp. | reverse complement strand
ACCCGAGCGATTGCCACCCGGCAGCCTGCACTGCAGCTCCCTATGAGAATCTGGAGCGGCAGCAGGGTCCCGGCGCCTGGCTACAGCGGCAGGTCACCTGAACGAACGTACATCTCCAGCACCTCCGACGCCTGACTCGTGTCGTCCAGGCGCTCGACGCTATAGCTCACCCGAACAGTAGAGTCTTGATGCTCTCGCCAAAAGCGGTAAGGCACGATAAAGACTGTCGCTGCATCACCCGAGGCCTCTTTGCTATCGCGATGGCTGAAGTTAGCACCGTCGCATTTCAGGTAAACCAGTTCCCCCTGCCCAACGTCGGGCTCATCGATCACGACCGTGACACCATCCAGCGCATCTCGCAGGTCCAGTTCCCCATCATCAGCCTCCAGCACATCGGGTATCGCGAGCGGTAACCGCTCACGGACACCAATCATTATCTGCGTGTGCTCCGAATAACGCCTGGCTTGGCCGGGATGTTCGACAAAGTAACTGAGCGTGACGACTGAACCGAGATTCGGCGTGATGAAGTGCGGATCAATCCAGAACGAGATATCGCTCCCGACAGCAAAGTGTTCAATGCTTAACGAATCACTGAAACCATGACTCGGCGTGTTGCCTGCCCACGACAAAAACACAGTGTCGCCCACTGCCATTCTGGCGTAGGGGCGAATGGTGACTTGCGTCCCTTCAGCGACCCGTCCGGGAGCAAGCCAGCCACCTATGGCGTCATCCACCTGCGCGGCAAGCAACGCTTGCCTGACGTCTCCCACCTCCAATTGCAGTCGCCGGGATTCAACGGGGCCGCTCAGTCCGGCACTGCTTAAGGTGTAATACACCTCAAGCGAGCCGCCATCGAGCGCCGCAATATGCGGTGCCCGAACGATGAAGACAATTACCTTGCCCACCTGAGCGTTGCTGACAAAACGCTGTGTCTTGTAAAAATAAGCAGCACCATCGGCATCGATGCCACTCCACGACAGCACCAGTTTGTCTCCGCAAGCCATGCCCGGGTACGGGTCGACGTTGAGCACCGCACGGTTTTGAGAAGGGTCGAGAACGCTGCGCTGAAGCATCGGCGCGCCCTCCCTTTCAGGCGTTATCAAAACCGGTTCAGCCAGCTGGCCGACATTAATGTGCTGCCTCTCGGTGCACTCTGGTACAGCCCTTTTAGAAGCGCTATCGCCACACACTGCATCAATACCCATTCACCCTCTCCTGTCCTTGGGGGAAACGCTGCCAATAGTTTGAAAGCGCCGTTGAACAGGTCTATTTGAGCCTAAATGCCTGCCTGTTGATGTCAGCTCGCCCTCCAAAACAAAGAGGCTAATGATCTGACTGGGGTAGGACGCAAACCGGTTTTGAGCTTCTTCCCCCGCAAGAAGATGTCGAAATGTTCCGAGCAACGCCTCGCGAATATCTGATCTCTCCCTCAGTTTTTATTCCGTTTTCAACAATTTATAGCGGTTTTTTCGCACACCGCTCGCCTGCTGCCCTGCATTAGAGTGAGGACGTGAACATCCCTTGAACTTACGGAATACAGGTACGCACATGCAACGGAATGCAATCACGCAATACCCTGTCCTGCTGGTCCACGGTCTCTTCGGACTCGAAAGCATCGGCAAACTGGAACTCTTCCATGACGTGAAGCAGGCACTGAGGAACGCTGGCGTTCAAGTGTTCATACCCTGCCTCTCGGCCACTCATTGCAATGAGGTTCGTGGAGAGCAACTGCTGGCGCAAATCGACCGGGTACTGGCGGGCGCCGGCGCGAGCAAAGTCAATCTGATCGGCCATAGCCAAGGCGCACTGGCCGCTCGTTATGCCGCAGCGATAGCGCCCCGGAAGGTCGCTTCAGTAACCTCCGTCAGCGGGCCGAACCATGGTTCCGAGCTGGCCGACTGCTTGCGCAAGGCCTTGACCCCTGGCCACTTGCCAGAACAGGTGGCGGTGGCAGTCTCGACGCTGTTCGTCGAACTCCTGACGTTTATCAGCGGCAGTCCGAAAATCCCGCAGAACGCCGTCGCTGCGCTCAACGCGTTAACGACTGAAGGCGTTGGTGCGTTCAATGCCAAATACCCTCAAGGCCTGCCGAAAACCTGGGGTGGCAACGGCGAAGCACAGGTCAACGGCGTTCGTTATTACTCCTGGAGTGGCACCTTGCAAGGCAACCTGCTGGATGACGGGCTGCGTGCGCTCGATCCACTGCACGGTTTCTGTCGAGGGTTTTCCAGATTCTTCACTACCGAAACCGAGCAGAACGACGGGATGGTCGGCCGTTTCAGCTCGCATCTGGGCACCGTCCTGCGCTCTGACTACCCGATGAACCACCTGGACGCGATCAATCAAACGGCAGGCCTGGTACGCAAAGGCATCGACCCCGTCGAGTTGTATCTGCTGCATGCCGAACGCTTGAAAAGCGTCGGTCTTTGAGCAGTTTCTTCGAACGACGACAGACGAAGTGAAAACCGGCAATCGATTGACGGAACTTTGACGAGAAATAGACTACTGAATCCGGTAGGCTCAGCATTTTATTGAACACAGAACGGAGTATTTTCCCATGGCTAGAGCCACTGCCCGCCACATCCTGGTTGCCACCGAAGCCAAGTGCAACGAACTGAAAGCCCAAATCGAAGCGGGGGCTGATTTCGCTGCCGTTGCCAAAGCCAACTCCACGTGCCCGTCGAGCCGTGACGGTGGCAACCTCGGTTCGTTCGGTCCAGGCCAGATGGTCAAGGAATTCGACACCGTGGTCTTCAGCGCCCCGATCAACGTGGTGCAAGGTCCGGTCAAGACCCAGTTCGGTTACCACCTGCTGGAAGTGACCAGCCGCCAGGACTGATCAATCCGCGATTTGCTTGAACAACGGCCCGCCTTATGGTGGGCCGTTGCGTTTGTATCTCGTGATTATGGCTGGCGAGTCATGTGCCGCTAGCGTACAAATTGGCCTATCGATCACCCGGCTCTTAAGGCTGACAATGCGACTGGTTTTCCCCTTATCGATCTTTACGGCCCTGGCCTTGCTGCTGAACGCCGCGGGTGCGAACGCTGCGCCACAACACGCCTTGACCGTGTATGGCGAACCGGCCAAATACCCCGCCGACTTCAGTCACTTTGCCTATACCAACCTGCAAGCCCCCAAGGGCGGCAGCATGCGCCGCTCGGCGATTGAAATCGGCCGCTTCGACCATGTGTTGCCGTACATCGACAAGGGCATCGGCGTGACTCAGCTCGACGGGATGATTTATTCGCCGCTGGCCCAGCGCTCGCTGGATGAGCCTTACACCGTGTACGGGCTGGTGGCAGAGAAAATGGAGCGTGCCGACGATGGTCTGTGGCTGCGTTTCTACCTGAACCCCAAGGCTCGCTTCGCCGATGGCAAGCCCATCACCGCCGAGGATGTGCGCTACACCTTCGACCTGCTGATGACCCAGGGCAGCCTGCGCTATCGCACCCAGTTCGCCGACGTCAAAGGCGTTGAAGTCGAGTCACCGCGCACCGTCCGCTTCGACTTCAAGAGCAACGAAAACCGCACCCTGCCCCTGGACATTGCGACCCTGCCGGTCTTTCCCGAGCACTGGTGGAAAACCCGCGACTTCGCCAATGGCGGCAGTTACGAAGCCCCGTTGGGCAGCGGTCCGTACCGCGTCGGCAAGGTGGACTCGGGACGCAGCATTACCTTCGAGCGCAATGCCGACTGGTGGGGCAAGGATTTGCCCGTCAGCCGTGGCCTGTACAACTTCGACCATTTCAGCATCGAGTACTTCGGCGACACCGATGTCGCACGTCAGGTGCTGCGCGGTGGCGCTTTTGATTACAACCGCGAGTTCTCGGCTACCGCATATTCCATCGGATACGAAGGGCCGGCGGTGAACGACGGTCGTTTGCAAAAGGCCCATCTGGCCACAGAGGCACCACAACCGGCACAAGGCTTTGTGTTCAATCTGCAAAAGCCGATGTTCCAGGACCGCCGCGTACGTCAGGCCCTGGCGATGCTCTGGGATTTCGAGTGGAGTAACCGACAGATGATGCGCGACATGTACATCCGCCAGCAGAGTTTCTTCTCCAACACCACGCTGGCAGCCAGTCAACTGCCCGATGCCGGCGAGCTGGCAATTCTCGAACCGTTGCGCGGGCAGATTCCGGATGAGGTCTTCACCCGGGTTTTCGAAGCACCGAAGACCGATGGCAGCGGCCTGATCCGCGACAAGCAGCTGCAGGCACTGACCCTGCTCGAACAAGCCGGCTGGAAACCCGACGGCGATCAACTGGTCAACGCCGAAGGTGAACCGCTGGCGTTCACGTTCCTGATCAGCCAGAACGGCATGGACCGTCTGCTGCTACCTTACAAGCGTACCTTGGCGCAGATAGGCATCAATCTGGACATCCGCCGGATCGACTCGTCGCAGTATGTAAACCGCTTGATGAGTCGCGACTACGACATGATCGTCACCGGTTATCCGGTGACCACGTCGCCGGGGACCGAGTTGTACAACTACTTCGGCTCGGCTGCCGCCACCGATCCCGGCGCCAACAACTACATGGTGCTCAAAAACCCGGCCGTCGACACACTGATTACCGGTCTGGTCAGGGCCACCACCCAGGCCGACATGCTGCGTTATGCCCACGCACTGGACCGGGTGCTGCAATGGAACTACTACTGGATTCCCAACTACTACCCGCCGGGCGTTTCGACGGTGTGGTGGAACCGTTTCGGCATCCCGGCGGTACAAGCGAGCAACGACGAAGCCATCGAGAGCTGGTGGGAAATGAGTACAACGCCGCTGACCAATGAACAGATGGCCGCCGAACGCATCAACCGCGGCAAACCCGGAGGGCCTCATTGATGCCGGCTTATATACTGCGGCGTTTGCTGCTGATCATTCCAACCCTGGTGATCATTCTGCTGGTCAACTTCGTCATCGTGCAGGCCGCACCGGGTGGTCCGGTCGAGCAGGCCATCGCGCACCTGCAAGGCATCGGCGGCGGTTCGACTATCGGCGCTTCCGGTGAAGCCATCAGCCACGGCTCCCGGGCCAGCCGTGGTCTTGACCCTCAACTGATCAAGGACATCGAAAAACAGTACGGCTTCGACAAGCCGGCACCGGAGCGCCTGTGGCTGATGATCACCAGCTATGCCCGACTGGACTTTGGCAAAAGCTTCTTTCGCGGCGCCACAGTCATCGACCTGATCCTCGAAAAAATGCCAGTGACCATTTCGCTCGGGCTCTGGGCGACGCTGATCACCTATCTGGTGTCGATCCCGCTGGGCATTCGCAAGGCCGTGCATCACGGCAGCCATTTCGATATCTGGAGCAGCACCGCGATCATCATCGGGTATGCGATGCCGGCCTTTCTGTTTGCGATGTTTCTGATCGTGGTGTTTGCCGGCGGTACGTCGTTGAACTGGTTTCCGGTCCGTGGCCTGGTCTCGGAGAATTTCGAGCAACTGTCGACGCTGGGGAAAGTCACTGATTACTTCTGGCATCTGGTGCTGCCGGTCACGGCGCTGGTGGTCGGCGGTTTCGCCACGCTGACCATTCTGACCAAGAACTCCTTCCTCAACGAAATCACCCGCCAGTACGTGGTCACCGCCCGCGCCAAAGGCCTGAGCGAGCGCCGGGTGCTCTACGGCCACGTGTTCCGCAATGCGATGCTGCTGGTGGTTTCAGGCATTCCCCAGGCATTCATCAGCGTGTTTTTCGCCGGATCGCTATTGATCGAGGTGATCTTTTCCCTCGATGGCCTGGGGCGGATGAGTTACGAAGCGGCGGTGTCCCGGGACTACCCGGTGGTGTTCGGCTCGCTGTTCATCTTCACCCTGTTCGGCCTGCTGATAAAACTCATTGGTGACCTCTGCTACACCCTGGTCGACCCGCGCATCGACTTCGCCGCGAGGAACGCCTGATGCTCAATCTCTCACCCCTGTCACGCCGACGCCTGGAGCGCTTCAAGAAAAACCGCCGTGGCTGGTGGTCGCTGTGGCTGTTCATCGGCCTGTTCATCCTGACCCTCGGCGGCGAGCTGATTGCCAACGACAAGCCACTGGTGCTCAGCTATCAGGGCTCGTTGTACTTCCCGGCATTCAAGCGCTACACCGAACAGCAGTTCGGCGGCCAACTGCCGTTCCAGGCCGACTACCGCAGTGAATACGTGCAGAAGCTGATCCACAAGGACGGTGGCTGGATGCTGTTCCCGCCGATCCCGTTCAGCGACGACACGCCGAACTATGACCTCAACCAACCCGCGCCGAGCCCGCCATCAACGATCAACTGGCTGGGCACCGATGATCAGGCGCGCGATGTGTTGGCGCGGGTAATTTTCGGCGCCCGGGTGTCGATTCTGTTTGCGCTGGCGCTGACCTTCATCAGCGCGCTGATCGGTATCGCAGCGGGCGCCTTGCAGGGGTACTACGGCGGCTGGGTCGACCTGTTTGGCCAGCGTTTGCTGGAGGTCTGGTCAGGGCTGCCGGTGCTTTACCTGCTGATCATCCTTTCAGGTTTCGTCGAGCCGAATTTCTGGTGGTTGCTGGGGATCATGGCGCTGTTTTCCTGGCTGGCACTGGTGGACGTGGTACGCGCCGAATTCCTTCGCGGACGCAATCTGGAGTACGTCAAGGCGGCACGCGCGTTGGGCCTGACCGACCGTAAAGTGATCGTGCGACACATCCTCCCGAATGCGATGAACGCGACCTTGAGTTACCTGCCGTTCATTCTCACCGGGGCGATTTCGACCCTCACCGCTCTCGATTTTCTCGGGTTCGGCATGCCCGCCGGCAGCGCCTCACTGGGCGAGTTGATCGGCCAGGGCAAACAGAATCTGCAAGCGCCGTGGCTCGGGTTGACGGCGTTTTTCACCCTGGCGCTGATCCTGTCTTTACTGGTGTTTATCGGTGAAGCATTGCGTGACGCGTTTGATCCGCGCTCCTGAACCACGAACATAAGCTGGACATTGGACATGAGTGACAACCTGATCGAAATCCGTGACCTCAATGTGGCCTTCAGTGGCCAGGCCGCCGTGCGCAACCTGTGCCTGGACATCCGCCCCGGCGAGTGCCTGGCGCTGGTCGGCGAATCCGGCTCGGGCAAATCGGTGACCGCCCATTCGATCCTGCAACTGCTGCCCGACGGTGGCACCACATCCTCCGGGAGCATTCGCTATCGTGGCCAGGAACTGCTCGGCGCGGATGTCGGGACGTTGCGAGCATTGCGCGGTAATCGCATCGCGATGATTTTCCAGGAGCCGATGACCTCGCTCAATCCGTTGCACAGCGTGGAAAAACAGATTGGCGAAACCCTGCTGGTGCACAAGGGGCTGGGCGGCAAGGCCGCGCAAAAACGCACCCTTGAACTGCTCGAGCTGGTGGGCATCCAGAAGCCCAAAGAGCGCCTCAAGGCCTATCCGCACCAGCTCTCCGGCGGCCAGCGACAACGGGTGATGATCGCCATGGCCCTGGCCTGCGAACCCGAGTTGCTGATTGCTGATGAGCCGACCACCGCACTGGACGTGACGGTGCAGCGCAAGATCCTGCTGCTGCTCAAATCACTGCAACAACGCCTGGGCATGTCGCTGCTGCTGATCAGCCACGACCTCAATCTGGTGCGCAGCATCGCCCAGCGAGTCTGCGTGATGCGCGGTGGCGAGATCGTCGAGCAAGCCGAGTGCGAGTACCTTTTCAATCAACCGCAACATCCCTACAGCCGCCTGCTGCTGAACGCCGAGCCTGAGGGTGAAGCCCTGCCTCGCGATGAACGCGAAGCGGTGCTGGAAGTCGACGACCTCAGTGTGCGTTTTCCGTTGGGTGGCGGATTGTTCCAGCGCAAGACCTGGTTGCACGCAGTCGACGGTATCAGCCTCAGCATTCAGCGCGGCAAGACGCTGGGCATCGTCGGTGAGTCCGGTTCCGGCAAGTCCACCCTCGGCCAGGCGATCCTGCGCCTGCTCGACTCCGAAGGCAGCATCCGCTTTCAGGGCGAGGCGCTCGACAGCCTGAACCAGAAGCAGCTGCGACCCTGGCGCAAACAGATGCAGGTGGTGTTCCAGGACCCGTTCGGCAGCCTCAGCCCACGAATGTCGGTGGCACAGATCATAAGCGAAGGGCTGGAAGTCCACAGCCAGTCGAGTGCTGCCGAATGCGAAGACCAGGTCATCCAGGTGCTGAAAGAAGTCGGCCTCGACCCGCAAAGCCGCCATCGTTATCCGCATGAATTCTCCGGTGGCCAGCGCCAACGCATCGCCATCGCGCGTGCGCTGGTGCTGAAACCGGCATTGATCCTGCTCGACGAACCGACCTCGGCCCTTGACCGCACGGTGCAAAAACAAGTGGTCGCCCTGCTCCGCCAGCTTCAGGAAAAACACGGTCTGACCTACCTGTTCATCAGCCATGACCTGGCAGTGGTTCGCGCCCTGGCCCATGACATGATCGTGATCAAGGACGGCAAAGTCGTGGAGCACGGCGCCAGCCATGAGGTGTTCGACGCGCCGCAGCATCCCTATACCAAAGAGCTGTTGGCCGCTGCGCATCCGGGCTGGGCATAATGCGGCGCATGACAGCCTGGATGTGAGACCTCATGAACGACACCGAAAGCCTCAAGGACTACCAACGTGTGCGCATGTTGGCGATCCGCTCATTGTTCGAGATCATCGAGCAGTCCAGCGAAGGCACGGTGATCGTCGACCGCGACGCGAACATTGTCTGGATGAACGAGCGCTATGCCCGGCGCTTCGGTCTGGCGTCGGCCGAAGTGGCGATCGGCAAAGCGTGCGAAAGCGTGATCCCCGGCAGCCTGTTGCGCGAGGTGGTGCGTACCGGCCGGCCCATCCTGCTGGACATGCAGGACACCCCCAAAGAACCGTTGGTGGTGATGCGCCTGCCGATTCACGACGACGCCGGTACGGTGATCGGTGCCATCGGCTTCGCGCTGTTCGACGAACTGCGCAGCCTGTCGCCGATGCTCAAACGTTACCTGAGCATGCAAGAAGAACTTGCTTCCACGCGTTCACTGCTACGGGCCCGGCAAGCCAAGTACACCTTCGCCCACTTCATTGGCACCAGCGCCGCCAGCCTGGAAGTCAAACGCCGCGCCCGGCGCAGCGCCAGCACCGAGTCCCCGGTCTTGTTGCTGGGTGAAACCGGCACCGGCAAAGAGCTGCTGGCCCAGGCGATTCATGGCGCCTCGCCACGGGCGCACAAAGCCTTTGTCAGTATCAACAGCGCGGCGATCCCCGAAGCGCTGCTCGAAGCCGAATTTTTCGGTACCGCGCCGGGCGCCTTCACCGGCGCAGACCGCAAGGGCCGCTCCGGCAAGTTGCAGATCGCTCAGGGCGGGACCCTGTTTCTTGACGAAATCGGCGACATGCCGCTGCCGTTGCAGAGCAAACTGCTGCGGGTATTGCAGGAAAAAGAATTCGAACCAGTCGGCTCCAACGAGGTGATTCAGAGCGATGTGCGGGTGATCGCCGCGACCTCCACCGACCTCGAAGCGGCGATCAAGCGCGGCGAATTTCGCGCTGACCTGTATTACCGCCTCAACGTGCTGCCGATTCAGGTGCCGCCTCTGCGCGAACGTCTCGACGACCTGCCGGCCCTGAGCGAAGCGATTCTCGAAGAGCTGCGCAGTCAGCATGAACTCGATAGTCAGGCCCTGGGGTTGCTCGGCCAACACGCCTGGCCGGGGAACATTCGCGAACTGCGCAACGTGTTGGAACGCGCTGCACTACTCAGCGATGACCTGATCCTGAACGCCGCCGAGATTCGTGCGGCGATTGGCAGTGTTGTCCCGGTGCAGCGCGGCGCGACACTGGCCGTAGAAACCATTGCCAATGAGACTTTCAGTGCTGCACGCGAACGGTTCGACCGGCAACTGATTGAAAGCACGCTCGCGCACTGTGGCGGCAAGGTTGTCGACGCGGCGGCGCGACTGGGGCTTGGGCGTTCGACGCTGTACAAGAAGATGGTGGCGTTGGGGATTGCAGAGTCTCAATAGAGAGATATCAATCTCCATATAGAGACTGCCTCTTCAAGATCAAAAGATCGCAGCCTGCGGCAGCTCCTACGGTGGGAACTCGCGCTTTCCTGTAAGAGGGGCCGCCCCCTCTTCGAGGCCGCGCTGTCGCGTAAGGAACATGGGCCA
>CAYNGZ010000169.1:2449-11494 GCA_964396695.1 uncultured Pseudomonas sp. | reverse complement strand
ACCCTGCGAAAGCGTAGCCCTCGCAGGGTGTGGGGGTGACCATCTCATTAAGCCCGGCAAGCATGTCCGGGCTTTTTGTTGTGTGCCGCTTGGGAAACCTACTGATCCCGCGCCTTGGCCTGTGCCGCAGCTTTGGCCGCACGTAATCGGCGAACCTCTTTTGGATCCGCCAACAGCGTTCGATAAATCTCGATTCGGTCACCTGCCTGAACCGGACGCCTCTCTGGATCGGCAATCACCTTGCCGAAAATCCCCACGGGGCAAGTTGCCAGATCCAGCTCGGGGAACTGCTCGCCGATGCCTGATTCAGCCAACACCGCTCGCACAGTCGTGCCCACAGGCACCGCCACCTTGAGCAACAACTGGCGATCGACAGCGGCATACACCACCTCGACGTCAATCACCGACTCAACCATACAACTGCTTGGCGCGCTGACAGAACGCGTCCACCAACGTGTTGGCCGCCTGATTGAACAAGGGGCCCAGCGTCGCCCGAACAATCGGCCCTGCATAATCGAACGACAGGTCCAGGCTGATCTTGCAGGCCTTCTCACCCAACGGCTTGAACACCCAGACACCGTGAAGCTGATTGAATGGCCCCTCTTCGAGATTCATCTCGATCGAATGCCCGGGCACCAGCGTATTACGCGTCACGAAATGCTGGCTTAAGCCCCCCTTGGCCACACCTACGCTAGCGCGCATGTGCTCGGCAGAGCTTTCCAGAACTTCGGCCGCGGAACACCATGGCAAAAATTCCGGATAGCGCGCCACGTCATTGACCAGGTCATACAGCGCTTGCGCCGGATACGGCAGCAGAGCCGAACGTTGAATATGCGTTGTCATGTCAGCGTCACTTCCACAGCTGGGCGGCAAACACTACAAGAATGCCGATTGGCGCCACATAGCGCATCAAGAACAAAGTAAGAGCAAACAATACCGGGCTGCGCATCGACAGTTCGTCGCGCACCGCTTCACGGCCCATCACCCAACCCGCAAACACCACAAAGCACAAACCACCGAGCGGCAACATGATCCGCGAGGTGAAGAAATCGATCACACCAAAGAAATCCAGACCATTTTGCGCCCCCCCATTGGTAAAGGTGAAACGCACTGCCGTCATTTACAAAGAACTTGGCCTGCTTCCAGATATTGAAGGAAAACACCGTTCCCAAACCCACAAACCAGCAACTGAACGCCAGCCAGAACGTCACCCAGCCACGACGGATGTTGGTCCGCTCAACCAGGTAGGCCACCATGGGCTCCAGCAAGGAAATCGCCGAACTCCAGGCCGCAATCGCAACCAGCACGAAGAACACCACACCCATCAGCTGACCAAACGCTACGTTACCAAAGGCAAATGGCAGACTGACGAACATCAACCCCGGCCCTTCACTCGGGTTCAGACCGGCAGCAAACACAATCGGAAACAACGCCAGACCGGCCAACAGCGAAACGAACGTATCCAGCAGCGCAACGCCAACGATAGTCCCTGAAATCGACGAATGCTTAGGCATATAAGCACCGTAGATCATGATCGAACCGACGCCCACACTCAGGGAAAAGAACGCGTGTCCCATGGCCGGCAGCAAGCCATCCAGCAAGTTGTCCGGGTTGAAGTCGAACATGAAATGCACGCCGTCCATGAAGTGCCCGGTGGTCAGGCTGTAACCCAACAGAATCACCAGCATCACGAACAGCAGCGGCATCATGATCCGCAGGCTGCGTTCGAGCCCTGCAACCACGCCTTTGGCAATAACCACCGCTGACAGCAGCATGAAGAAGGTGTGCCACAACGTCAGGCGCCAAGGATCGGCTATCACTGCGCCAAAATAGGCGCCGACCTGATCGGCCGTCACACCCTGAAAGTCACCGCGCCCCATGTCGATGATGTAATCCAGCGACCAGCCGCCCACCACGCTATAGAAAGAAAGAATCAGCAGGGCCGTGATCATCCCGGCAAACGCGCCCCAGGACCATTTCGCCGAATGCCCGACCTCCAGCGCCAGCGCTTTCAAGGCATTTGCCGGACTTTGCCGGGCACGACGACCGATCAGGGTTTCGGCCAACATCACCGGCACGCCAATCAGCGCGATGCACGCCAGAAACACCAACACAAACGCGCCGCCGCCATAGACGCCGACCATATAGGGGAATTTCCAGATACTACCCAACCCCACGGCTGAACCGGTCGCAGCGAGTATGAAAACCCAACGGCTAGCCCAACTACCGTGGACTGAAACCTTGTCTGACGACATTCCTGAAACGCCCAACCGATCAAAAAAGAGGGCGCATTGTCCGGGATTCACTCAATGCGCTCAAGCACGCAGGTTCACCGTAGCCGACTCGCGCGCAACTCCCTATAATGCCGCCCCTATGGCTAAACAGAAGAAACACCCCGAAGGGACCATCGCGCAGAATAAAAAGGCGCGACACGATTACTTCATCGAACACCGGTTCGAGGCTGGCTTGGTCCTGGCCGGCTGGGAAGTAAAGAGTCTGCGTGCAGGCAAGGCACAACTGGTCGACAGTTATGTGCTGCTCAAGGATGGCGAGGCCTGGCTGTTCGGCAGTCATATCACCCCGCTGACCACCGCCAGCACGCACGTCATCGCCGACCCGACGCGCACGCGCAAGCTGCTGCTCAACCAGCGTGAGCTGGAGAAGCTGTTTGCCGCCGTGCAACAAAAGGGTTACGCCTGCGTCTGCCTGTCGTTGTACTGGAGCAAGCACTTGATCAAGTGCGAGATCGCTCTGGGCAAGGGCAAGAAGGAATACGACAAGCGTGATACCGAACGCGAGCGCGATGCCGGTCGCGAGTTGCAGCGAGCGGTGCGCAACAAGGGCAAGGAAGACTGATTTTCCTGCCCTGGCTTTATGGCGCGTGCAAAAAGATCGCAGCCTGCGGTAGCCCCTACATCGATCGCATATCAATGTAGGGGCTACCGCAGGCTGCGATCTTTTGCGTTAAAAAACGATCACATCCCCTTGCGCCGCTCCGCACGAGCCATGCGCTGCACTTCCTGACGCACTTCTTCGAGCACTTCCTGCACATACAGAATGTGCCGACTGGAGACTTCTCGCGCCTGCTCTGCACGCCCTTCGACAATCGCCAGATACAAGTCCCGGTGCTGACTGATCAGCATGTCGCGGGTTTCGGTGCGCTGTTTGTACATGCCACCGATGTTGGTCACCACGTTGCGCTTGAGCAGATCGAACAGCCCGCGAATAGTGTGCAACAACACCGCGTTGTGGCTCGCCTCGGCAATGGCCAGGTGAAACTTCGCGTCTGCCGCGCCCTCTTCCGCCCGACTCACTTGATCATGGCGCGAATAGCAATCCTGCAACTCTTCGAATGCCGCAGTCAGTCGCTCGCGGTCAACATCCGTCGCGCGTAATGCGGCGTAATAGGCGCAGGACGCTTCCAGGGTATGACGAAACTCCAGCAGATCACGCTGGGCGTCGGGGTTGCTTTCCAGCAGGTGCAGCAACGGATCGCTGAAGGTTGAACCGAGTGATTCAACCACATAGTTGCCGCCGCCCTGACGACTGACCAGCAGCCCCTTGGCCGTCAGCTTCTGGATCGCCTCACGCAATGAAGGACGCGACACGCCGAACTGCTCGGCCAAGGCGCGCTCTGCCGGAAGCCGCTCGCCGGGCTTCAGCGTGCCTTCAAGGATCATCCCCTCGAGCCGCTCGACAATATCGTCAGACAAACGGCGCTGACGGATCTGATCAAACCCCATAACTCATTCTCCACGATCCCGACGGCTCGCCGGGCTCTCTATTCTGGCCTATTGGCGTCGCGCCAGCACCTACCAGACTGCAACCGATCGAACAGATCAGATGACCTCTGCACCGCTCATTCGACGAAAGTTTCCGGGCGGCAAATTGACACACCATACCCAAGGCTTTTACCCTAGCCGACAGCGATTGTAAATTGGTATTACCAATTACCCAAGAACGCTGACCAGTGCCTGACCAACAACAATTAGGGGCCACCCCATATGCAAACCTGGCAACAGCTTTACAGCCCGCTCGGCAGTCTCGGCTTGTCCGCGCTCGCGGCCGTTATCCCCATCGTATTTTTCTTCCTGGCTCTGGCCGTGTTCCGCCTCAAAGGACACGTTGCCGGGAGCATCACTCTGGCCTTGTCGATTCTGGTGGCGATCTTTGCCTTCCAGATGCCTGTCGACATGGCCTTCGCCGCTGCCGGCTATGGATTTGCCTACGGACTGTGGCCGATTGCCTGGATCATCGTGGCCGCGGTGTTCCTCTACAAACTGACGGTCAAGAGCGGCCAGTTCGAGGTGATCCGCAGCTCGGTACTGTCGATTACCGACGACCAACGTCTGCAAGTGCTGCTGATTGGTTTCTGCTTCGGCGCGTTCCTGGAAGGTGCCGCCGGATTCGGCGCACCGGTGGCGATTACCGCCGCGCTGCTCGTAGGATTGGGCTTCAACCCGCTGTACGCCGCCGGCCTGTGCCTGATTGCCAACACCGCGCCGGTAGCCTTCGGTGCATTGGGGATTCCAATCATCGTCGCCGGACAAGTGACCGGCATCGACGCCTTCAAGATCGGCGCCATGGCCGGTCGCCAACTGCCACTGTTGTCGGTGTTCGTGCCGTTCTGGCTGGTGTTCATGATGGACGGCCTGCGCGGCGTTAAAGAGACCTGGCCGGCAGCGTTGGTGGCAGGCTTGAGCTTTGCCGTGACCCAGTTCTTCACCTCGAACTTCATTGGCCCCGAGCTGCCGGACATTACCTCGGCGCTGGTCAGCCTGGTCTCCCTGACCTTGTTCCTCAAGGTCTGGCAGCCCAAGCGTTCGTTCGCCGAAGCGACCGCCAGCGTCGGTGCCGCAACCGTGAGAAGTGCCGGCGGTTTCGGCCAACCGCGTACGACCCAGCCTTCGCCGTACAGCTTTGGCGAGATCTTCAAGGCCTGGTCACCGTTCCTGATCCTCACCGCACTGGTCACCATTTGGACCCTTAAGCCCTTCAAGGCGATGTTCGCCGCCGGCGGTTCGATGTACAGCTGGGTGTTCAACTTCGCGATACCGCACCTGGACCAACTGGTGATCAAGACCGCCCCGATCGTAGCCGCCCCGACCGCCATTCCGGCGGTGTTCAAACTCGACCCGATTTCGGCGACCGGCACGGCGATTTTCTTCTCCGCACTGATCTCGATGCTGATCCTGAAGATCAACTTCAAAATTAGTCTGACCACCTTAAAAGAAACCTTCTTTGAACTTCGCTGGCCTATTCTGTCGATCGGCATGGTGCTGGCCTTCGCCTTCGTCACCAACTATTCCGGCATGTCGTCGACCATGGCGCTGGTACTGGCAGCGACTGGCGCAGCCTTCCCGTTTTTCTCGCCATTCCTCGGTTGGCTGGGCGTGTTTCTGACCGGCTCGGACACGTCGTCCAACGCGCTGTTCAGCTCGCTGCAAGCGACCACCGCGCACCAGATCGGCGTCAACGACACCTTGCTGGTCGCGGCGAACACCAGCGGTGGCGTGACCGGCAAGATGATCTCGCCACAATCGATTGCCGTGGCCTGCGCCGCGACCGGCCTGGTGGGCAAGGAATCCGACCTGTTCCGCTTCACCCTCAAGCACAGCCTATTCTTTGCCACTATCGTCGGCCTGATTACGCTGGCCCAGGCCTACTGGTTTACCGGCATGCTGGTGCACTAAACGCTACGCGAAACACCGAAAAAACCGACGCCGGGATATGACCCTGGCGTCAGCGACTCACCACCCGGTCTGCAAGGCTGCTGAAAGCTTCCCGCTTTATAGTCAGCAGCCTCAGCGGACGGATAACCGGGCCCACCCGGAGACACGCCTGATGAGCGAGCTTTTTTACAACGCTGTGCCGAACGCGACCCGTGTCGCCCCGCCACTGCCTGAACCGCGTCAGTACCCCAGCGAGAAACCGCAACGGGTCTACCTGTTCGGCACCTGTGTGGTCGACCTGTTTTATCCCGAAGCCGGGATGGACGCGATTCACCTGCTCGAACGCGAAGGCATTCGCGTGGAGTACCCGCAAGGGCAAAGCTGCTGCGGACAACCGGCCTACACCTCGGGTTACACCGAACAGGCCCGGACCGTAGCGCGCTCGCAATTGGCGCTGTTTGCCGGGGACTATCCGGTGGTGGTGCCTTCGGGCTCCTGCGCGGGCATGCTGCGTGAACATTACGCCGACTTGTTCAAGGACGAGCCGGACACGTTGAAACAGGTTCAGGCCCTGGCGGCGCGCACCTATGAACTGGCCGAGTTTCTGCTGTTCGTCTGCAAGGTGCAGTTCATGGACAGCGGCGAGCCGGTCAAAGTGGCACTGCACACCTCGTGCTCGGCACGGCGTGAGATGAACACCCACTTGCACGGCCGCGAGTTGTTGTCGCAACTGAGCAACGTGGAACGGGTCGATCACGACCACGAAAGTGAATGCTGTGGCTTTGGTGGGACATTCAGCGTCCGAATGCCAGACATTTCCGGTGCGATGGTCGCTGACAAGACCCGCGCCCTGAAGGAATCCGGCGCACACACGGTGCTGAGTGCCGACTGCGGCTGCTTGATGAACATCAACGGCTCGTTGGAAAAACAGAACGAAGCGTTACGCGGCCAACATCTGGCCAGCTTCCTCTGGCAGCGTACCGGAGGTACCCAATGAGCACTTCCACGCTTATTCCGACGGTAGCGGTTGAAGAAGATTTTCGCACCCGGGCTCACGAGGCGTTGGGTGACAAGCAACTGCGAAACAACTTTCGCAGTGCGATGGATTCACTGATGGCAAAACGGGCAACGTCCTTCAGCGATGCCTTTGAGCGAGAACACTTACGCGCCCTGGGCAATGCAATCCGTGCCCGCGCGTTATCCAAGTTGCCCGACCTGCTCGAGCAACTGGAACAGAACCTGACCCGCAACGGTGTGACAGTGCACTGGGCGGAAACGGTGGACGAGGCCAATGGCATCGTCTTATCGATCATCCGCGCTCACGAGGCGCGGCAAGTGATCAAGGGCAAATCGATGGTCAGCGAAGAGATGGAGATGAACCATGTCCTCGCTGAACAAGGCATTGAATGCCTTGAGTCGGACATGGGCGAGTTCATCGTCCAGCTCGACCATGAGAAGCCTTCACACATCATTATGCCGGCAATCCACAAGAATGCCGGTCAGGTCGCGTCCTTGTTCCACGACAAACTTGGCGTGGAGTACACCAAGGACGTTGACCAACTCATTCAGATCGGTCGCAAGGTCTTGCGGCAGAAATTCTTCGAAGCGGACATCGGCGTCTCCGGCGTCAACTTCGCCGTAGCCGAAACCGGCACCCTGCTGCTGGTGGAAAACGAAGGCAACGGGCGCATGACAACTACCGTGCCGCCGGTGCACATCGCCGTCACCGGGATCGAGAAAGTCGTCGAAAACCTGCGGGATGTTGTACCGCTGCTCTCCCTGCTGACGCGCTCGGCCCTCGGTCAGCCCATCACCACTTACGTCAACATGATCTCCGGTCCGCGCAAGGCGCATGAACTCGACGGCCCGCAAGAAGTGCATCTGGTATTGCTCGACAACGGTCGCAGCCAGGCCTTTGCCGACAGCGAACTGCGCCAGACCCTGAACTGCATCCGCTGCGGCGCCTGCATGAACCATTGCCCGGTTTACACGCGCATTGGCGGTCATGCGTACGGCGAGGTTTATCCGGGCCCGATCGGCAAGATCATCACCCCGCACCTGGTCGGCCTGGCGAAAGTCCCGGACCACCCGAGCGCCTCATCGCTGTGCGGCGCCTGCGGTGAAGTCTGCCCGGTAAAAATTCCGATCCCGGCACTGCTGCGCCGCCTACGCGAAGAAAACGTCAAAGCCCCGGACAGCCCCCATCAAGTGATGCGCGGCCAAGGCAGCAAGTTCTCGCGCAAAGAGCGCTTCATCTGGAACGCCTGGGCGAAGCTCAACAGCTCACCGACGCTGTATCGGCTGTTCGGTTTCTTCGCCACTCGCCTGCGCGCCCTCACGCCAAACAACATCGGCCCGTGGACGCAAAACCACAGTGCACCGAAACCCGCCGCTCGCTCACTGCACGACATGGCCCGCGAGCATCTGGCCAAACAGGGAGATCGCCGATGAGCGCCAAGCAAAACATCCTCGCCAAACTGCGCAACAGTCTGACCGGCACCACACCAGTGCCTGACAACTTCGATGAAGCGCTGGTGACCGAGCCTTACACCTACACGCCGGAACAACGCATCCCGCAACTGCGCAAACTGATGGAAGCGGTGCACACCGAAATCCACCTGACCACCGAGCGAGGCTGGCCTGAGTTGCTCGCGCAATTGCTGCGCGACCGTCAGTTGCCGAGCCTGCTGATCGCACCGACTACACTCCACGGTCAACGTGTCACTCAGCATTGGGCGAACAATCCCGACCTGCCAATGCTCAAGACCTACGACCGTCCGGTGGAAGAATGGAAAGCCGAGCTGTTCAACGACACCCCGGCCAGCCTGACCACCACCCTCGGCGCAATCGCGGCCACCGGCAGCCTGATCATCTGGCCCACCCGTGAAGAACCACGGCTGATGAGCCTGGTGCCGCCGGTGCATTTCGCCCTGCTCAAGGCCAGTGAAATTCGCGACAATTTCTATCAGGTGCAGCAGGAGTTCGAGTGGGCCCAAGGCATGCCGACCAATGCCTTGCTGGTCTCCGGCCCGTCGAAAACCGCCGATATCGAACAAGTCCTGGCTTACGGTGCCCATGGCCCGAAAGACCTGGTGGTGCTGATCCTGGAGGACCAATGAGTCTACCGGCAGCGTTCCTGCGCGATACGCAGCAGTTGATCCCCCAAGACCGGCGTTTTGACGACCCGCTCTCGACCCTGGCCTTCGGCACCGACGCAAGTTTCTATCGGTTGATCCCGAAGCTGGTGATTCGCGTCGAGTCTGAAGATGAAGTGGTCACACTGCTCAAACTGGCCCAGCGTGATCAGGTGCCGGTCACCTTCCGCGCGGCCGGTACCAGCCTCTCCGCTCAGGCCATCAGCGACTCGGGGCTG
>CAYNGZ010000169.1:0-2439 GCA_964396695.1 uncultured Pseudomonas sp. | reverse complement strand
GATTGCGATCATCATGGGGAGCGGCCTGTCCGCCGTCGATGAAATCCTGACCGGAATCACCTTCAAGATCGCCGCGCGCGAGAAGGTGGCGCTCGTCGGGCGCAATGGCGCGGGAAAGACCACTCTGCTCAGGATTATCACTGGCCAGATGGAGCCGGATCGCGGCACGGTCAACCTGGCGAGAGGAGCCAAGATCGGCTACTTGCGCCAAGAGGCGCCGGTCACCCTCGGCGCGGCCGGTACCAGCCTTTCAGGTAAGGCCAACAGCGACTCGTTGCTGATCGTTCTGGGCGATAACTGGAACGGTCGCCAGATCAGCGCTCAGGGCACACAGATCCGTCTGCAACCGGGCGTAATCGGCGCACAGGCGAACGCTTGGCTGGCACCGTTCGGTCGCAAGATCGGCCCCGACCCGGCGTCAATCAATGCCTGCAAAATCGGCGGCATCGTCGCCAACAACGCCAGCGGCATGTGCTGCGGCACTGCGCAAAATACCTACCACACACTGGCCGGCATTCGCCTGGTACTGGCCGATGGCAGCCGCCTCGATACTGAGGACGCCGCCAGCATCGCAGCTTTTCGCAACAGTCATTCCGAGTTGCTGGAACGCCTGGCAACACTCGGCCGCGAGACCCGCGCCAATGCCGAATTGGCCGCAAGGATTCGCCACAAGTACCGTCTGAAAAATACCACCGGCCTGTCGCTCAATGCCTTGGTGGATTTCGACGAGCCTGTGGATATCTTGAGCCACTTGCTGGTGGGCTCAGAAGGCACCCTCGGATTCATCAGCGCAGTGACCTACGACACAGTGATCGATCATCCGAACAAAGCCTCGGCGCTGATCGTCTTCCCGGATGTCGAAACCTGCTGCAACGCCGTGACCGTACTGAAAAGCCAACCGGTCTCGGCCGTGGAATTGCTCGACCACCGCAGCCTGCGTTCGGTGCAGGACAAACCCGGAATGCCGGCCTTCGTCCAGCACCTGTCGGCCAACGCTTGCGCCTTGTTGATCGAGTCCCGCGCCGCATCAACAGCGCTGCTGCACGAGCAACTGGCGCAGATCATGAATTCGCTGGTCGCGTTCCCGGTGGAAAAACAGGTCGACTTCACGCAAGACCCGGCAGAAAACGCCAAGCTCTGGGCGATCCGCAAAGACACCTTCCCCGCTGTCGGCGCGGTACGCAAAACCGGCACCACGGTGATCATCGAAGACGTGACCTTCCCGGTGGAGCAACTGGCGGCTGGTGTGAACCGCTTGATCGAGCTATTCGACAAACATCACTACGACGAAGCAATCCTTTTCGGTCATGCGCTGGAAGGCAATCTGCACTTTGTCTTCACCCAAGGCTTCAACAGCACGGAAGAAGTCGCACGCTACCAGGCGTTCATGGACGACGTAGCGCAATTGGTTGCCGTCGAGTTTGGCGGTTCGCTGAAAGCCGAACACGGCACCGGGCGCAACATGGCGCCCTTCGTTGAACAGGAATGGGGCCGCGACGCCTATCAATTGATGTGGCAGCTCAAACGCCTGCTCGACCCGAACGGCATCCTCAACCCGGATGTGGTACTGAGTGAGGATCCGCAGATCCACCTCAAACACCTGAAACCGCTGCCGACCGCCGACGAAATTGTGGACAAGTGTATCGAGTGCGGCTTCTGCGAACCGGTCTGCCCATCAAAAGGCCTGACCTTGAGCCCGCGCCAGCGCATCGTGATCTGGCGTGACATTCAGGCGAAAAAACGCGCGGGCATCGACACCTCGGAACTGGAAGAGGCGTATCACTATCAAGGCCTCGACACCTGCGCCGCCACCGGACTGTGCGCGCAACGCTGCCCGGTCGGAATCAACACCGGCGAATTGGTGAAAAAGCTCCGTAGCCGCACGGCAACCCGAACGAAAACTGCCAACTGGCTCGAAGGAAATTTCGCCACCGCCCTGCAAGGTGCACGCTTCACGCTGCACGTGGCCAACGGCGCGCGGAGGCTGTTGGGCGCGCCACGGCTGACGAAGATTTCTACTGCGCTGAATAAACTGTCCAAAGGGCAAATCCCGCAGTGGACCAACGCCATGCCAACGCCTGCGCGAGCGATTCGCTTGAGCCCGACGGTGACCGACGAACGTCCGCGCGTGGTCTACCTGGCGGCGTGCGTGTCGCGAGTCATGGGCCCGGCGGCGGGTGACAAGGAGCAAATGTCGCTCTACGACAAGACCCGTGGCCTGCTGGAAAAAGCCGGCTACCACGTGGTTTCGCCAGACAATCAGGACAACCTCTGCTGCGGTCAGCCATTCGCCTCCAAAGGCTATGCCGAACAAGCCGAACACAAACGCCAGGAGCTGATCGGTGAGCTGTTGCACGCAAGTCGGAGGGGGCTCGACCCGATCAATTGGCACCCTCCGCTTTGCAACTGGCGCCAGTCGCCAGCCCTATGTGCTATTCC
>CAYNGZ010000168.1:0-11553 GCA_964396695.1 uncultured Pseudomonas sp. | reverse complement strand
ACGGCGGGACTTTCACCCACAAGATTGCGCCCATGCTGGGCGCACATGAAAAAGCCCGCACATGGCGGGCTTTGAAAATCAAGTAGGTGGCCGGTGCTGGTCTCCGGCTTACAAGGTTTATCAGGCCTCTCACAGAACAGTTTTGTGCTCTTCTGCTTCACACGGCATAAGGGCTGGATCTCAGCGCGGAGATCTTTCTAACCGTGTACCCTTCGGAACGCGCCCCACGTTTCCTTGCTATCCTCTTGCGCATCAGTCTGCGTCTTCACCTACACCTTCAGAGTAGCAAAAAGTGCGAAACGCTGGCCGGGCTTTTTAGACCGATTTCGTCCAGAGAGAACAGCGCCAGGATGGAAAAGCACTATCGCCAGACGGATATTGCCATCATCCTTGCACAGTGCTTCCAGGCAGGCCCCAAGCGCCATCCCGTAGCCCCGTTCCGGCATCGCCAAAGGACCATCAAGGCAAATTCGTATACCCTATCGACAACTCATTTCGAACGACCGCCACCGTGCCCTTACCAAAGCTCAATGCTCCAGACCTTGGCAATACGCCTTCGACGTCGGAGATCATCACCCGTCATTTGCGTGACGCCATCGTCGCCGGGCACTTCGCCGAGGACGAGCCGATTCGCCAGGACGACATCGCCCGCCAGTTCAACGTCAGCAAGATTCCGGTGCGCGAAGCGCTCAAGCGCCTGGAAGCCGAAGGCCTGGTGATGTTCCAGCGTAACCGCGGGGCGATGGTCACGCGGGTTTCCGATGCGGAACTGGCCCAGATGTTCGAGGTGCGCATGCTGCTCGAAGACAAGGTGCTGCGCCTGGCCATTCCCAACATGACCGAAGAAACTTTCGCTCGCGCCGAACGTATCTGCCAGGAGTTCATCGGCGAAGATGACGTAGGACGCTGGGCCGAGCTCAACTGGGAACTGCACGCCTGCCTCTACGAACCGGCGCAACGACCGTTTCTGGTGAGCCTGATCCGTTCGGTCAACGACAAGCTGGAGCGCTACCTGCGCATGCAGATGAGTCTCTCGGCCGGCAAGGAACGCGCCGACCACGAACACCGGGAAATTCTCGAAGCCTGCCGCGCCGGTGATGTGGACCTCGCGGTGAAGCTGCTCGACGAGCACATTGCCGGGGTCTGCAAAACGCTGTTCGAGCACCTGCCCTCCACCCACTGACCGCTCGCCGCGCTGTGCCGATTTCGTCACAGGCGCTGGATAAATCCCTCAAGCCGGCAATCCCCCGGACAGGCCACTCTTTCGTTCACTCATCTGAACGGACGTGGCCATCCCATGAAACGCATCACCGTGATCGACTCTCATACCGGCGGCGAACCCACCCGACTGGTCACCGCCGGCTTTCCTGACCTGGGCACCGGCAGCATGGCCGAGCGCCGACAGCGGCTGGCCGAGCATCACGACCAATGGCGCGCCGCCTGTGTGCTGGAACCCCGGGGTAGCGACGTGCTGGTCGGCGCATTGCTCTGTGAACCGGTGGACCCGACCGCCTGTGCCGGTGTGATTTTTTTCAACAACACCGGTTACCTCGGGATGTGCGGCCACGGCACCATCGGCCTGGTAGCATCGCTGGCGCACTTGGGCAAGATCGGCCCCGGCGTGCACACCATCGAGACGCCGGTGGGGACGGTGCAGGCGACCCTGCACGAAGACCGCTCCGTCAGCGTACGCAACGTGCCGGCCTACCGTTACCGCAAAGCGCTGACGCTACAGGTTCCGGGTGTCGGCCAGGTGGTCGGCGATATCGCCTGGGGGGGTAACTGGTTCTTCCTGATCGCCGAACATGGGTTGCGCATTGCCGGCGACAACCTCGATGCGCTGACCGCCTATACCTTCGCCGTGCAACAGGCATTGGAGGCTCAAGGTATTCGAGGCGAAGACGGTGGGCTGATCGACCATGTCGAATTGTTCAGCGATGACCCGCAGGCCGACAGCCGCAACTTCGTGCTCTGCCCCGGCAAGGCTTACGACCGCTCGCCATGCGGCACCGGCACCAGCGCCAAACTGGCGTGCCTGGCAGCCGACGACACGTTGCAGCCAGGACAGATCTGGCGCCAGGCCAGCGTCATCGGCAGCGAATTCGAGGCCTCCTACGAAATCCAGGGCGAGCGCATCGTGCCGACGATTCGCGGTCGCGCCTATATCAGCGCCGAAGCCAGCTTGATCATCGAACAGGACGACCCGTTCGCCTGGGGCATTCGCCCGTGAACGCGGGTCGGGTGGCCGATGTGATCGTGATCGGCGCCGGTATCATCGGTGCCGCCTGTGCCCAGGCACTGGCCCGTCGCGGTGTGCGCGTGCTGGTGCTGGACGCCGGCATCCCCGGGGCCACGGCGGCAGGCATGGGCCACCTGCTGGTCCTCGACGACAACCCGGCAGAGCTGGCCCTGAGTCAATACTCGCTGCAACGCTGGCGCGAACTCGCGCCGGCCTTGCCCGATGGCTGCGCCTACCGCCGCAACGGCACGCTCTGGCTGGCGGCCAATACCGACGAAATGGCGGTTGCCCAACGCAAATACCACACCCTGCGGGAACAAGGCGTGACCTGCGAATTGATCGCCAAGAGCGCCTTGCGCCAGCATGAACCGGAACTGCGTGAAGGCCTGGAAGGCGGCTTGTTGATCAATGGCGACGGCATTCTCTATGCCCCGGCGACCGCCCGCTGGATGCTCGAAACACCGAATATCCGCCAACGCCAGGCCCGGGTCAGCGAAATCGATGGCAACCGCGTGCGACTGGATGACGGCCAATGGCTGAGCGCTGAAGCGGTCGTACTGGCCAACGGCATCCAGGCCAATGAGCTGTGCCCTGAGTTGCCGATCGAGCCGAAGAAAGGCCATTTACTGATCACCGACCGCTACCCTGCGAAAGTCACCCATACCCTGGTGGAACTCGGCTACGTCACCAGTGCCCACAACGCCAATGGCCCTTCGACGGCCTGCAACATCCAGCCTCGGCCGACCGGGCAGCTGTTCATCGGCGCTTCGCGGCAATTCGGCACCCGCGACCCGCAGGTCGAAGGCTGGATGCTCGCCCGAATGCTCAGGCGTGCCATCGACTACATGCCGGGCCTGGCTCAGCTCAACGGCATTCGCGCCTGGACCGGCTTTCGCGCCGCCAGCCCCGACGGCCTGCCGCTGGTGGGCCAGCACCCGCAGCGCAAAAACCTATGGCTGGCGGTCGGCCACGAGGGTTTGGGCGTTACCACGGCCCCTGGCACCGCCGACTTGCTGGTCGCGCAACTGTTCAACGAAACGCCGCCGCTGGCCGCACAACCCTATCTGCCGCAACGCTTCCTCGGAGAAACTGCATATGCCTGAATTGAGTCTGGACGGCCGCGCCCTGAGAGTTGCCGAGGGCACCAGTGTCGCGGCAGCACTGGCGTTGGGTGGCGACGGCTGCAGTCGCACCTCGGTCAGCGGTCAACGGCGCGCACCGCTGTGCGGCATGGGCATCTGCCAGGAATGCCGGGTGACCATCGACGGTCGGCGGCGCCTGGCCTGCCAGACCCAATGCCGTGACGGCATGCAGGTGGAGACACGAGCATGAGCGAATACGCCGATCTGCTGATCATCGGTGCCGGTCCTGCCGGCATGGCCGCCGCGCTCGCGGCTGCGCCAAGCGGCGCACGCATCGTACTGCTCGACGACAATCCGCTGCCAGGCGGGCAAATCTGGCGCGACGGCCCCCAGGCCAGCCTGCCAAACCAGGCCCGTCGACTGCGTGAGCGACTGGAGGCCTGTCACAACATCCGCCGCCACGGCAGCACCCGGGTCATTGCCTGTGCCGGTCCGAAACAACTGCTGGTCGAAGACCCCGATCGTGGCTGGCTGATCGGTTACGACAAACTGGTGCTGTGCACCGGTGCCCGCGAGTTGCTGCTGCCCTTCCCCGGCTGGACGCTGCCCGGAGTGACGGGCGTGGGTGGCCTCCAGGCGCTGATCAAGGGTGGCCTGCCCGTGCACGGCGAACGCCTGGTGATTGCCGGCAGCGGGCCGTTATTGCTGGCCAGCGCCGCCACCGCGAAACACCACGGTGCGCAGGTCCTGCACATCGCCGAGCAGGCATCCGTCGCCGCCGTCGCCGGCTTTGCCGCGCAACTGCCACGCTGGCCATCGAAACTGCTGCAATCATTTGCGCTATACGACCGCCATTACCGGACCCGGACTCACCTGTTGGCCGCCCTGGGCAATGACCGGCTGGAAGGTGTACGCCTGCAACAGCGGGGAAAAATCGTCGAGCTGGCCTGTGATCGCCTGGCCTGCGGATTCGGCCTGATACCTAATACCCAACTCGGCCAGGCCCTGGGCTGCGATCTCGACGGCCAGGCGCTCGCGGTCGATACCTGGCAAGCCACCCGCCGCGCCGATCACTACGCGGCGGGCGAATGCACCGGCTTCGGCGGCAGTGAACTGGCGCTGGTCGAAGGCGCTATCGCGGGCCATGCCGCGGTCGGTGAGCGTGAAGCGGCTCGACAATTGTGGCCACGTCGCCGACGCTGGCAGGGATTCGCCAAGGCCCTGAACCGGGCATTCGCCCTCGACCCGCAACTCAAGTCGCTGGCGCAGGCCGACACCCTGGTATGCCGCTGCGAAGATGTCCCCTACGCAGCACTCGTCGGCCACACTGACTGGCGCGAGGCCAAGCTGGCCAGCCGCTGCGGCATGGGCGCCTGCCAGGGCCGGGTGTGTGGCGGTGCATTGCAGCACCTGTTCGATTGGCAGCCACCGGCGCCACGTCCACCGTTCAGCCCGGCGCGAATCGAGACCTTGTTGTGCCTGGACGACACCCCGCCAGCCTGAATGCCGAACCAGGGCTTTCGGGAGCGCTGCCGAGTCTTTATGATCCCGTGGACCGCCACCAGACCCGCCAGCGCCATGTATGCCTCGCTCACAGCCTTCAAGCCCTGCGATCTGCCGACCCTGCTGAACAGTTTGCAGCCCATCGCGGCGCTGCTCGACACCTTGTCGGACGTGGTGTTTTTCATCAAGGATTGCGAGGCCCGCTACGCCTTCGTCAATCAGACCCTGGCCCGGCGCTGCGGCTTCAAACACAGCAGCGAGCTGCTCGGGCGCACCGCAGACAAGGTCTTCCCGGAGCGCTTCGGTGCGCTGTACACCGAGCAGGATCGTCGGGTGCTTTCCAGCGGCCGCGAGCTGGCCGATCAACTCGAACTGCATCTCTATTACGGCAACCAGCCCGTCTGGTGCCTGACCCACAAACTCGCGCTGCGAGACCAGCAGGGTCATATCGTCGGGCTGGCCGGCATCTCCCGTGACCTGCAAATGCCACAGGCCAACCATCCGGCCTTCCAGAAGCTCGCTGCGGTGGACGCGCATATCCGCAGCCACTTCGCCCGCCCCATCAGCCTCGCCGAACTGACCGCGATTGCCGGGTTTTCCGTGGCGCAACTGGAGCGCCACTGCAAACGCGTGTTCCAGCTCACCCCACGGCAAATGATTCACAAGGCGCGTCTGGAAGAAGGTTCCCGCCTGCTGCTGCACACCGACCTGCCCATCACCGACATTGCCCAGCGCTGCGGTTACACCGACCACAGTGCCTTCAGCCGGCAATTCCGCGCCTTGACCAGCCTGTCACCCAGCCAGTATCGCGACAGCCGTCGCTGAACCCGGTCAGGCGAGTGTTCCTTTAAGGGGCGCCAAACGCCCGCGCTGCTCCCTTCTGTAACACCTGCCTTTGATGCAGGTCATGGAGGCCCTCGCCTCATCCTGACGGTTCACGCGAGCGTACAGCCTCTAACTCAAGGGCTGGCGAACAATTCTCGCGCCCGCTCGAAAACAGGCACGTGCATTGCTAATAAAATATCGTATACGAAATTCCCAATACGATACTTAACAGCACTTTCCGACCACGAGGCCTCTATGAAAAACTCCGCATTTGCCGTAGCCCTCAGCGCTGTTCTCAGTACCTCCTTCATCGCCACCGCCCAGGCCGACAAGCTCGACGACATCATTGGTTCGGGCAAGCTTCGCTGCGCGGTGACCCTGGACTTCCCGCCCATGGGTTTTCGCGATGAAAGCAACAACCCCGCAGGTTTCGACGTGGACTATTGCCACGATCTGGCGAAAATCCTCGGGGTCGATGCCGAAGTGGTTGAAACGCCCTTCCCGGACCGGATTCCGGCACTGGTCTCCGGGCGTGCCGACGTGATCGTCGCGTCCACCTCCGACACCCTCGAGCGCGCCAAAACCGTCGGCCTCACGGTGCCTTACTTCGCCTTCCAGATGGTCGTACTGACCCGCGACAACACCGGCATCAACAGCTTCGACGATATCAAGGGCAAAGCCTTGGGCGACACCAGCGGTACCTATGAAGCCATCGCCCTGGAAAAAGATGTGAAGAGCTGGGGCACCGGCACTTTCCGCGCTTATCAGTCGCAGAACGACACGCTACTGGCGGTCGCCCAAGGCCACATCGATGCCACCGTGGTCACCAATACCGTGGCTGCTGCCACGATAAAATCGGGCAAATACAAGAATCTGAAAATCGCCGGTAACGCCCCGTATGTGATCGACTACGTCTCCCTGGGGGCCAAACGCAACGAATATGGCCTGATCAACTACCTCAACCTGTTCGTCAACCAGCAAGTCCGTAGCGGCCGTTACAAAGAGCTGTTCGTCAAATGGGTCGGCACCGAGGTCCCGCCGTCCAATCTGACCGTGCCACAGGTCTACTACTGAGGTGCCCGGCATGCCTAGGCCCACTTCTCTGACCGGTCGCAGTCTGGTCGCAGGCGCCGCCCGGGGCGCTCTGCTGTTCGCCGATGTCGGACTGAGCTTCTGGGGCGGGGTCGACCCCAACAGCGGTGAAGTCATTGACCGTCACCACCCCCTCAGCGGCGAACAGCTGGCCGGTCGCGTGCTGGCCATTCCCAGCGGCCGCGGCTCGTGCACCGGCTATACGGGACCGGCGAGCCTGCGCTTTGCCGACCTGTTAGTGCAGTGGGGGGCAACAGTGCGTGTGCCGACCACCCTCAATTCGATCTCCGTCGACCAGCGTCGCTGGCGCGAGTTGGGCATCGACCCGACTCTCGGCGAACCGGCCAGTGCCCTGGGCGATGCGTATATGGCAATGGGCGCGCAGCTCAGTTTCACCTGCGCGCCATACCTGCTCGACAGCGCGCCAAAGGCCGGCGAGCAGATCGTCTGGGCCGAATCCAATGCCGTGGTCTACGCCAACAGCGTGCTCGGTGCCCGCACCCTGAAATACCCGGATTACCTTGATATCTGCATCGCCCTGACCGGCCGCGCGCCGCTGATCGGCTGCCATCTGAACGCCCATTACGCACCCGGCCTGGTCGGTCGCACGGTGCACTTCGCCAGCCTCGCCGAATGCGTCGACGCCGCCTGCAACGCCAGGGCCAGCGATCGTCTGCCGGCCTGGCTGCAACCTGCCGCCCCAGTGGAGAGCCATGCGCATGTTTGACTACACCTTCCAATGGCGCGCAACGCTGCGCGCCCTGCCGGACATGCTCGCCGGTGCTCTGGTCACCTTCGAGACCGCCGCGCTGTCGATGATCTTCGGTGTGCTGATCGCCCTGGCCCTGACCGTCATGCGCGAAACCCGAAACCCGTTGTTGCGCGGCATCGGCAACGGCTGGGTGTCGATCGCCCGGAACACCCCGTCGCTGTTCCAGATCTACGTCCTCTACTTCGGCCTGGGCTCGCTCGGCTTGCATGTCAGTTCCTGGTTCGCCCTGCTGGCCGGGATCACCTTCAACAACGCCGGCTACCTCGCGGAAAACTTTCGCGGCGGCCTCAGGGCCGTGCCCGACACACAAGTGCGCGCCGCACGCTCGCTGGGCATGAGTGCCTTCCAGGCCTACCGGATGATTATCGTCCCGCAGTTGCTGCGGATCGTGTTCTACCCACTGAGCAATCAGATGGTCTGGGCGGTGCTGATGACGTCATTGGGGGTGATCGTCGGGCTGAACAATGACCTCACGGGGGTGACCCAGGACTACAACGTCAAAACGTTCCGCACCTTCGAATACTTCGCCATCGCAGCGGTGCTGTATTACCTGATTGCCAAGCTGATCGTCGCGACAGCCCGCCTGATGGCCTGGCGACTGTTCCGTTACTGAGGACGTGACCATGCTTTCCACCGGTTTTTCCTGGAGTGACCTGCTGTTCCTGCTCAAGGGTGCCTGGATCACGCTGCAATTGACCTGCTGGGCGATCCTCCTCGGCTCTTTCGCCGGGCTGTTGTTCGGCCTGCTGCGGGCCTTGTTGCCGCGGGTCAGCCTGCCACTGGCCTGGGTTCTGGACGTGTTTCGCAGCGTGCCGCTGCTGATCCAGTTCGTCCTGTTCAACTCGCTCAAGAGCATCCTCGGCTTGAACCTCAGTGCCTTCAGCGTCGGCTGCATCGTACTGGGGGTCTACGCCGCCGCGTACTTCACCGAGATCGTGCGCAGCGGCGTGTTGTCGGTGCCGTTTACCCTGCGCCGGGCCAGTCGTTCGCTGGGCCTGAGCTACCTGCAGGACCTGCGCTGGATCGTCCTGCCGATGGCCACGCGAGTGGCCTTCCCCGGCTGGCTGAACCTGGTGCTCGGCGTCATGAAAGACACCGCGCTGGTGATGTGGATCGGCATCGTCGAACTGCTGCGCGCCTCACAAACCATCGTGACCCGCATCCAGGAACCGTTGCTGGTGCTGTGCATCGCGGGCCTCATCTACTACGTCATGAGCCTGGTGGTCGCTCGCCTTGGCGCTCGTCTGGAAAGAAGGTGGCAAGAAAATGATTGAGATCGACAACGTACACAAATCCTTCGGCGACCTCGAAGTGGTCAAGGGTGTCAGCCTGACGGTGAACAAGGGCGAGGTGGTCTCGATCATCGGCGGCTCCGGCTCGGGTAAATCGACCTTGCTGATGTGCATCAACGGCCTGGAACCGATCCAGAAAGGCAACATCCGTGTCGACGGCATCGAGGTCCACCACAGCGCCACCAACCTCAATCGCCTGCGGCAGAAGATCGGCATCGTCTTCCAGCAATGGAACGCCTTTCCGCACCTGACGGTGCTGGAAAACGTGATGCTGGCGCCGCGCAAAGTGCTGGGCAAGAGCACGGCCGAAGCGCAGGAACTGGCGGTCCGGCACCTGACCCACGTGGGTCTGGGCGACAAGCTCAAGACCTTCCCCGGCAAACTGTCCGGCGGCCAGCAGCAACGCATGGCCATCGCCCGCGCCCTGGCCATGTCACCGGACTACATGCTGTTCGACGAAGCCACCTCGGCCCTCGACCCGCAATTGGTGGGTGAGGTGCTGGACACCATGCGCATGCTCGCCGAAGACGGCATGACCATGGTCCTGGTGACTCACGAAATCCGCTTCGCCCGCGATGTGTCGGACCGCGTGGCGTTCTTTCGCAATGGCCTGGTGCACGAAATCGGTTCGCCGGACTAGGTCATCGGCAACCCGGTACGCGCGGAAACCGCAGCCTTTCTAAAGTCGGTCAAATAGGAGCAGGCAATGCGTTCATCGAAAGTGATTCATGTGGTCAGCTGCCATGCCGAAGGTGAAGTCGGCGACGTGATCGTCGGCGGCGTCGCCCCGCCGCCCGGGGCCACCGTGTGGGAACAGTCGCGCTGGATTGCCCAGGACCAGACGCTTCGCAACTTCGTGCTCAATGAGCCTCGTGGCGGGGTGTTCCGTCACGTCAACCTGCTGGTGCCGGCCAAGGACCCTCGGGCGCAGATGGCCTGGATCATCATGGAACCGGCCGATACGCCACCGATGTCCGGCTCCAACTCGTTGTGCGTGGCCACCGTGTTGCTCGACAGCGGCATCCTGCCGATGACCGAGCCGCAAACACGGCTGGTGCTCGAAGCGCCAGGCGGGCTGATCGAAGCCGTGGCCGATTGCCGTAACGGCAAGGTCGAACGGGTGGAAATCAAGAACGTGCCCTCCTTCGCGGATCGCCTCGACGCCTGGATCGAAGTCGAGGGCATCGGCTCATTGCAGGTCGATACCGCATACGGCGGTGACAGCTTCGTGATCGCCGACGCCGAACGCCTGGGCTTTTCCATTCGTCCTGATGAGGCCGCCGAACTGGTGGAAGTCGGGCTGAAAATCACCCGCGCGGCCAACGAGCAACTGGGCTTCGTCCATCCGCTGAACCCTGACTGGTCGCATATTTCCTTCTGCCAGATCGCCGCGCCGATCGTCCGCGAGCATGGCATTGCCACCGGCGCCAATGCGGTGGTGATTCAACCCGGCAAGATCGACCGCTCGCCCACCGGCACCGGCTGCTCGGCGCGCATGGCGGTCCTGCATGCCAAAGGATTGATGCAGGTGGGCGAGCGTTTTATCGGCCGCTCGATCATCGGGTCCGAGTTTCACTGCCGCATCGATTCGCTGACGGAAGTGGCTGGACACCCGGCGATCTACCCGTGCATTGGCGGCAGGGCCTGGATCACCGGGACCCACCAATTGCTGCTCGACCCGGGCGATCCCTGGCCGCAAGGCTACCGACTGTCAGACACCTGGCCGGGTGCCTGAACACGCTATCGCGCACTATGCATCACCGAAACCACTGACGAACGGCCAGCAAAAACCCCCTCGGAATTGAAAAAAGCACTGGTCGAACATCAACACTTAAAATATCGTATACGAAATACAATTAACGAACCGGAGGCAACAATGAGCAAGCGCATAAACTGGAGTGGTGTCTTCCCCGCGGTGACCACTCAATTCAACGATGACTTCTCGATCAACCTGGAAAAAACCCATCAGGTGATTTCCAACGTGATCCGTGACGGCGTATCGGGCCTGGTGGTCTGCGGTTCAGTGGGGGAAAACACCTCGCTGAGTGCCGAAGAAAAAATCGCCGTGACCGAAGTCGCCGTAGACGCCTCACGCGGCCGCGTGCCGGTCATCTGCGGCGTGGCCGAATTCACCAGCGTGCAAGCGGCCAAGGTCGCCAACGCCGTACGCAAGGTCGGCGTCGACGGAGTCATGCTGATGCCGGCGCTGGTCTACGGTTCCAAACCGTTCGAGACCGCTGAGCACTACCGCTACGTGGCGAAAAACGCCGACGTTCCGCTGATGGTCTACAACAACCCGCCGATCTACAAAAACGACGTGACCCCGGACATCCTGATTTCCCTGGCCGACTGCGACAACGTGGTGTGCTTCAAGGATTCCTCCGGCGACACCCGGCGCTTTATCGACGTGCGCAATGAAGTCGGCGATCGCTTCGTGCTGTTCGCAGGTCTGGATGACGTGGTGCTCGAAAGTCTCGCCGTGGGGGCCGAGGGCTGGGTCTCGGGCATGTCCAACGTGTTCCCGAAAGAAGGCGAAACCATCTTCCGCCTGGCCAAGGCCGGTCGCTTCGCTGAAGCCATGCCGATCTACGAATGGCTGATGCCGATCCTGCACCTCGATGCCCGTGCCGACCTGGTACAGTGCATCAAGCTATGCGAACCCATCGCCGGTCCTGGCACCGCCCTGCCCCGTCCCCCACGCCTGGCCCTGCCGGACGCCGAACGGGTCCTGGGCGAACAGGTCATGGC
>CAYNGZ010000167.1:10398-11575 GCA_964396695.1 uncultured Pseudomonas sp. | reverse complement strand
TCGGAAACATCCTACATTTTCCATTTTTTATTTTTGTCATGCTGGGCGCCGCTTCAGAACGTGAATGTTTCAGTGAAGATTGTCGGGCTTGATGAACCGCTCTGGCTCAATGGTTACGGGGGTGATGCGTCGGAGGTGGGAAGGTCAAGACCAGCGTCAGGGGATCCCCTGTCACATATAGGGTGATCTCCTAGAGGCGCAGTTTTATTGTTTAATCGGGTGCTTGCTAATGGCCATCATAGTGATTAGGATGCGCGCACTTTAAAGAGCACGAACTCAATTGGATGAGATTCATCGCAGCTCTTTGATACTGTCCGGCGCCATTGCAACTCCAGGGGCCGTATGACTGTAATCCTAATTAAAGGCCATGGATGTCCTACTCAAGCAAACTTTCCGCTCATTACCTTGAACTCGCAAAAGCCTCTGTTTCCAAAGAGAATTTCGCGGGCGAGGACGTTCGCTTTTCGAGCGAATACGAGGCATTGGAAAGCGAGCTGGGCAAAGCCCAATCCATGCATGAAAGCGGTCAGATCGACTGGCTGAAAATCCGCGAAAACAGTGAAGCGCTGCTGCGAACCCAATCCAAGGATTTGCGGGTCGGCGCCTGGCTGACCTGGGCGCTGTATCAGCGCGAATCCTTTCAGGGCCTGCTGGCCGGTCTTGGCCTGCTGCACCATCTGTGCGAGCACCACTGGGCCGAGATTCACCCGAACAAGGCCCGCACCCGTTCCGCCGCCATCAGTTGGCTGGTGCCGCGTCTCGAGCAGGTGCTGAACGAAAACGTCGCGATCAAAGAGCAACTGCCGCTGTTCCGCCGATTGGTCGAGCATCTGGAAGGCCTCGATACTGCCTGCACCGAGCACCTGGGCGACGACGCGCCGTTGCTGCTGCCGATCTCGCGCCGCCTGAAAAACATGGTCCAGCGCGCCGCCGACAACCAGCCGGAACCCGGCGCTGTCGGCGCGGTGGTGGCGCAGGTCAAACAGGCTGCGACCCAGCTGTTCACCCCCGGCGCACCGATCGACAACGAAAAGGAAGCTCACAAGGCCCTGCGCGCGCAGCAGGAAAATGCGCGCCCGCTGTGCGCCTGGTGGTTGAAACAGAAAGCCACCGACCTGCGCGCCCTGCGCCTGAACCGCACCTTGCTGTGGTTGCCGATCGACGCCGTCCCCGAACG
>CAYNGZ010000167.1:0-10388 GCA_964396695.1 uncultured Pseudomonas sp. | reverse complement strand
ATCTCATTTTGAGGACCGCATCTGGGTTGATTTCGTGCGCGGGCTGCCGGCCGACAAGCTGAAAATCTACCAGGACCGTTTCGACCAGGGGCAATTCGCCGACCTGCTGGTGGAGCTGGAAGCCAGCCTGGCCAAGGCGCCGTTCTGGTTCGACGGCCAGCGGCTGGTCTGGGAATGTTTGCAAGGGTTGAACGCCGACCAGGCCATGCGCGAAGTGGAAATCCACTTCGCGTTGTTGATTCAGCGCCTGCCCGGCATCGTCGAGCTGCGTTACCACGATGGCGCACCGTTCGCTGATCCGGCCACTCGCGCCTGGATCAGCGCCAACGTGATGTCCCATCTGCAAACCGCCAGCGCGCCGCGCAAGGTCGAAGTCAGCGTCAGCCAACCAGCCTGGGAGCTGGCGCTCGAAGAGGTCTTGCCAGTGCTGCGCAAGGACGGCCTCAAGGCCGCGGTGCAGATTCTCAAGCAAGGCCTGCAAGCCGCCCACGGCGGGCGCGCGCGGTTCTTCTGGCAGTTCAGCCTGGCGCGGCTGTGCTTCCTGGCCAAGAAATACGAACTGGCCAAGACCCAACTCGAAACCCTCGATTCAGAATTACAGAACTCAGGCTTGCATGCCTGGGAGCCTGATCTTGCGCTGGAAGTGCTGCACCTCCTGCATAGCTGCTGTGAGTTGTTGCCGCAGAACCACGCAGTGCGAGAACGCAAGGAAGAGATTTATCGCAGGCTGTGCCACCTCGATCTCGAAGTGGTACTCGAATAGGCCCCAGGGCCACAACCGCAAGGAGAAAAGCCATGGCCAAAGAAGGCTCGGTAGCCCCCAAGGAACGCATCAACGTCACCTTCAAACCCGCCACCGGCGGTGCTCAGGAAGAGATTGAACTGCCGCTGAAACTACTGGCAATCGGTGACTACACCCACCGCGCGGACGAGCGCAAAGTTGAAGATCGCAAGCCGATCAGCATCGACAAGATGACCTTCGACGAAGTTCTCGCCAAGCAAGAGCTGCAACTGACGCTGAGCGTGCCGAACCGTCTTCAGGAAGAGGGCGACACCGAAGAGCTGGCCGTGAAACTGCGCGTCAATTCGATGAAGGACTTCAACCCGGCCAGCCTGGTCGAGCAAGTGCCTGAGCTGAAAAAACTGATGGAACTGCGTGACGCACTGGTGGCCCTCAAAGGCCCGCTGGGTAACGCACCTGCCTTCCGCAAAGCCATCGAAGGCGTTCTCGCCGACGACGAATCGCGCGGTCGCGTACTGGGTGAGCTGGGCCTGAACGCCGCAGCCCCGGACGCTTGAGTCCCCATCAGCCAAGGAAGCCAACACTATGAGCACCAGTGCAGCGCAGCAAAAAACCAACGAGAACGGCGAATACAGCATTCTCGACAGCATCATTGCCGAAACCCGTCTGACCCCGGATGACGAAGCCTACGACATCGCCAAGCGTGGCGTGTCGGCGTTCATCGAAGAACTGCTCAAGCCGCAGAACAACGGTGAGCCGGTCAAGAAGGCCATGGTTGACCGCATGATCGCCGAGATCGATGCCAAGCTCAGCCGCCAGATGGACGAAATCCTCCACCACCCGGACTTCCAGTCGCTGGAATCGGCGTGGCGTGGTCTGCAGTTGCTGGTCGACCGCACCAACTTCCGCGAAAACATCAAGATCGAAATCCTCAACGTCTCCAAGCAAGACCTGCTGGACGACTTCGAAGATTCGCCGGAAGTGATGCAGGCTGGCCTGTACAAGCACATCTACACCGCTGAATATGGCCAGTTCGGTGGTCAGCCGGTGGGCGCGATCATCGCCAACTACTTCATGTCGCCAAGCTCGCCGGACGTGAAACTGATGCAGTACGTGTCGAGCGTTGCGTGCATGTCCCACGCGCCGTTCATCGCGGCTGCCGGCCCGAAATTCTTTGGCCTGGAAAGCTTCACCGGCCTGCCGGACCTGAAGGATCTGAAAGACCACTTCGAAGGCCCGCAATTCGCCAAATGGCAGAGCTTCCGTCAGTCCGAAGACTCGCGTTACATCGGCCTGACCGTGCCGCGTTTCCTGCTGCGCAACCCGTACGATCCGGAAGAGAACCCGGTGAAATCGTTTGTGTACAAAGAGACCGTCGCCAACAGCCACGAGCACTACCTGTGGGGCAACACCGCCTACGCGTTCGGCACCAAGCTGACCGACAGCTTTGCCAAATTCCGCTGGTGCCCGAACATCATCGGCCCACAAAGCGGTGGCGCGGTTGAAGACCTGCCGTTGCACCACTTCGAAAGCATGGGCGAAATCGAAACCAAGATTCCGACCGAAGTGCTGGTGTCCGACCGTCGCGAATACGAGCTGGCCGAGGAAGGTTTCATTTCCCTGACCATGCGTAAAGGCAGCGACAACGCCGCGTTCTTCTCCGCAAGCTCGGTGCAGAAACCGAAGTTCTTCGGCATCAGCGCCGAAGGCAAGGCGGCAGAGCTGAACTACAAGCTCGGCACCCAACTGCCGTACATGATGATCGTCAACCGCCTGGCTCACTACTTGAAAGTGCTGCAGCGCGAGCAACTCGGTTCGTGGAAAGAACGTACCGACCTCGAGCTGGAACTCAACAAGTGGATCCGCCAGTACGTCGCCGACCAGGAAAACCCGAGCGCCGAAGTCCGTGGCCGTCGTCCGCTGCGTGCTGCCCAGATCATCGTCAGCGATGTCGAAGGCGAGCCGGGCTGGTACCGCGTCAGCCTGAACGTGCGCCCGCACTTCAAGTACATGGGTGCCGATTTCACCCTGTCGCTGGTTGGCAAGCTGGACAAAGAGTAACCAAGGAGCTGGGTCATGACTGGATACGGCAGCCTTTTCGAACGCCTGGGTGGCGACGCGGACAGACGCGTCGGCTGGAGCCGCGAGGTTTCCGCCACGGCGTCGGTGGCTGCCCATCTGGCCAAGATGCTCAGCACCCGTGCGGGCAGCGTGCAAACGCTGTCCGATTACGGGCTACCCGATCTCAACGACATGCGCCTGAGCTTGCACGACTCCCTGAGCCAGGCCCGCCTGGCCATCGAACGCTTCATCGAAGCCTACGAGCCGCGCCTCAGCAACGTGCGTGTCGTTTCCCTGCCGCGAGACGGCGATCAACTCAGGCTGAGCTTCAGTATCGAAGGCTTGCTGGAAGTTGAAGGTTTCAAGCGTCAGGTCAGTTTTGCCGCACGCCTGGATGGCAGCGGTCAAGTGAAGGTCAACTAAGGAGACGACGATGTCCGGTAAACCCGCAGCCCGAGTCGGTGACCCAACCGCTTGCCCGCTCCCCGGCCACAGCACCAACCCGATCGCCGCCGGTTCCGGCGACGTATTCTTCGACGGCCTCCCGGCCGCCCGCGAAGGCGATGCCTCCGCGTGTGGTGGTGCGTTGGTCGGTGGGTTGGCGAGTACCGTTTTGATCAACGGCAAACCGGCGGCCACCGTCGACTCTGTTGGCACTCATGGCAACAAGGTGACTGCCGGGTCGGGGACCGTGATTATCGGGAACTCGCATACGCCGGCGCCGTTTATTCCGCCGCTGCCGGTGGAGATTCAGTGGCCGTTTAACGAGTATTTTGTGATCAATTGTGAAGAGACCGGTAAGCCGCTCGCCGGGGTGGAATACACGCTTAAAACTGCATCGGGGAAAATCATCAACGGTGTGACGGGGGCGGACGGCAAAACGCAAAAGGTTTTTTCGGCTACTGCCGAGGCGGTTGAGTTGGTCATTGAACCCCAAACCAGAGTTGTACTCGCTTAGTTGTTTGTTTTTGAGAGCCAACAACAGTCTGGCACTGGATATCTATCAGAGGGATATGGAAATGGCAGCAACAACAGTGGCAACGACCATGACTCCGGCAAGTAATAAAGTCGGACAGTCTGCGACTGCGCGTCAGTTCAAGATCACTGATATTCCAGATACGATGAAAAAAATGAAATGGCCAGTTGCCGCAGCCCTTATGAGCCATTGGTTCAGTGGTAAGCCATGGCCAACTGATGACGGCGGAATGGATGATAAAGTAAAGAGGCATGATGTTTTCGCGCCCAAGGAATACATAGAAGAATCCATCGTTAAAATGAGTTGGGTTTCCGGTTTTGAACGCGCGAATTCTGCGATAAAGCATTTGAGAGGGAGCTGGAATAGTCCAGCTGGAGTCACTCTGATCAAAAGCAGGCTCCGTCGAGCGTTTTCCGGTAAAGCCTCCGGGTGTTATCCGGTTGCGTTTAATGGTGTCGCCAGTCTTGCTGAGAAGTTTGGTTATTCAAATAACAAAGTAGTCGAGTTTGAGCAGGCAGGCTCTGATGAGGTGAATGAGCTTCGAGCGGCACCGGCTAACTTCAACATGCGAGTTATTGCTGAAGGTGTAGTCGTTGTAATGGGTAAGACTATCGTTTTTACCCCGTCGCAATTGGGCTTTTATATCGAGGATTCCTACGATTTCAACGACGGAGTCGCTCTTTTTAGTCAGATTCTTGGTTACTGGAATTTCGATAAGTTAGTTACGGACCCCGTTGAGGGAGCAAAAGCTAACGCGAAACTGGCTGCCCAAATGACTGCCGTTATGGCGGAGTCGCAATATCAGGGTATGAAAGGACAGCAAAGCACACAGCAAAAAGATGAGGCCGTACGTCGATATCGAGAGCTCGAAGGCAAACACTACATGCTCGTTCAAAATAGTGACTTTCGAGACTATCGTGATCTGAATAAGAAGGGCGGCGATTTTCGCGTGTATTCGGACATTATGTACGAGCCCGTAACGGCTGCACCTATTGAGATGTCTGCTAAATGAAGAACGGACATAAGTACGCCATAAGCTTGGCTGTCTTGTTGTGTGGCTTGTTGATCGCTATTGCAATAATTGTGGTTGAAATTTTAGATCGTGCGCCAGACGTTTCGAAAAAAAGTCCGTCTGGGCAATATCTTATCGAGTCTGTTCCTGCAAGCTCGCTTTTGACCCCGCGAGACTCTGTCTATCTGCGATTCACCGATTTAAACAACCCTAATCAGGTTTACCGTACGCCTCTTTTTTCCGAGCTGGAGCTGGATATGCGCGCCGATGAAGACGAAAAAACAGTGGGTGTTGTCTTTATAGAGTTTGATAAGTCGAGCAAGGTTTTTTCGTTGGGGCTTTCCAGCCCGAAAAAGCACTGGTTGAATTTTTTTATCAGCAATACGCCTTACAGAGTTCTGGAAAATTGATGCTGGGTTCAGTGACCCGGATGCTCTTTGCAAGAGCACGAAAAAACACTTGTGGCATCAGCACGGCGATTACGCCTGAAAAAGTGAGAGAGCGGTAATCATGAGCGCAATGGATTTGCAGGGGTATCTGGCCGGTCGCGCTCTACAGGTTTTTTTTTGATGAGTTCCACTACCAGGCAGGTAACCCGTGTCCTTTAACCACTACTACCGAAGCGAACTCACCGCACTTCGCCAGTTGGGTCGTCGTTTCGCCGAGCGCAGCCCGGCGTTGGCGCCGTTTCCGAAAAGGGGGGACTGTCCCGAGTACTCTTGCAAGGTGGCGCCATGAGAGCTGCTATCAGAAAGCGAGTACTCGCTCTCACGCTGGTCGTATTGTTACCGTTACTTGTTCTTCTTGGGTTGAAGGTGCAGAGCTCATGGACCGCAAAGCCCTTGTTCATGGACTGGAATGATTCGGGCGAGTGTTACATCGCCACATATACACCTGATTACAAAGTGCTGGGTGTGGTGGCTGGGCGTATCTTTAAATTTGTCAGTAGCCCGTATTTTTATCGTGTTTATACAAATAATGATGAGCTATTGAAAACGTCCGAATGGTATCTGTGGATGAGAGAAGGGAATGCCGGTGTTGCTCCAGAGTTTCACGGTGAGATGATTCTGTATCCGGGTGCGGAAGGCTGGGAAAGTTGGACGGTTCCAGAATGTCGTTAATTTTTGGGCTACAGAACGGTTTTTTCATGAGATTCAACACCAGGAAGGTAACCCTCCGTGTCCTTTAACCACTACTACCAAAGCGAACTCACCGCACTTCGCCAGTTGGGTCGTCGTTTCGCCGAGCGCAGTCCGGCGTTGGCGCCTTTTCTGGGGCAGGCCGGGCGTGACCCGGACGTGGAGCGGTTGCTGGAGGGCTTTGCGTTTCTCACTGGGCGTTTGCGCCAGAAGCTCGACGACGAACTGCCGGAGCTCAGCCACTCGCTGATGCACCTGCTGTGGCCGAACTACATGCGGCCGTTGCCGGCGTTCAGTATTTTGCAGTTCGACCCGTTGAAGCGCTCCGGGCCGGCGTTGCAGGTGGAGCGGGATACGCCGGTCGAGAGTGTGCCGATCGATGACGTGCGTTGCCGGTTTCGCACCTGCTACCCGACTGAAGTCCTGCCGCTGGACCTGACCGCGCTGACGTACTCGGTGAAGGGCGACGGTTCGCTGTTGAGCCTGCGCCTGGAGATGAGTTGCGACGGGCATATCGGTGAGCTGGACCTGAACCGTCTGCGCCTGCACCTGGCGGGTGAGCGTTACATCAGCCAGATGCTTTACCTGAGCCTGTTGCGCAATCTGGAAGGCATCGAGCTGATTCCGCTGGACGCGGCCGGCAAGCCGCTCAACGGCGTCAACGGCACACCGATGGCGTTCAAGATGCCCGGCGACCGCGTGCAGCCGGTGGGGTTTGCCGAAGAAGAAGCGTTGATCCCGTATCCGCTGAACACCTTCCGTGGCTACCGCTACCTGCAGGAATATTTCGCCTTCCAGGACAAGTTCCTGTTCGTCGATTTGAACGGCCTCGACCTGCTCAAGGCACTGCCCGAAGACACGCTCAAGCAGATGCGCGGTCTGGAGCTGCGCTTCGACATTCGCAAGAGTGGCATCCAGCGTCTGCGCCCGACCCTGGACAACGTGAAACTCTACTGCACGCCCATCGTCAACCTGTTCAAGCACGACGCCTTGCCGATTCGCCTCGACGGCAAGCAGGACGAATACCTGTTGCTGCCGGCCGAATACGACCTGGAAAACTGCGGGGTGTTTTCGGTTGAAGGCGTTACTGGCTGGAAGCCCGGCGGCCTGGGTTATCAGGCGTACGTGCCGTTCGAATCCTTCGAGCACGACCCGAGTTTCGACGTGCCGCAAAGCCGACCGCATTACAGCATCCGCCAGCGCACCTCGCTGCTGCACGACGGCCTAGACACCTACCTGAGCTTCGGTATTCGCCACACCGAAGCCCACGAAACCCTGTCGATCGAGCTGATCTGCACCAATCAGAACCTGCCGCGCCGGCTCAAGCTCGGCGACATCTGCATGGCCTGCGAAGAGACCCCGGAGTTCCTCAGTTTCCGCAACATCACCCCAGTCACATCAAGCTTCGCGCCACCGCTGAGCCGTGACTTCCTGTGGAAGCTGATCAGCAACATGTCGCTCAACTACCTGTCGCTGGCCAACGTCGACGCGCTCAAGGTGATTCTCGAAACCTACGACCTGCCGCGCTACTACGACCAGCACGCGGAGAAGGTCAGCAAACGCCTGCTGGGCGGGCTCAAGTCGATCAAGCATCAGCACGTCGACCGGTTGCACCGAGGGTTGCCGCTGCGCGGGTTGCGCACCGAGCTGACCATCGACCCGGAAGGCTATATCGGCGAAGGCGACCTGTTCGTGTTCGCTTCGGTTCTTAACGAGTTTTTCGCGCTTTACGCCAGTCTCAATTCGTACCACGAGCTGCGGGTAAAAAGCACACAGGGAGAGGTGTACCAATGGACACCACGTATGGGCCTGCAGCCTCTGCTTTAAGCGGGCTGACCCGAGGAATACGCGAGTACTCGCTGTTTCAGGCCGTGCTGCTGGTCGTCGATCGGCTGCGCGAGGCTCACCCGTACCTGAGCGAAGAGGACCTCTACGACCAGCTGGAATTCCAGGCCAACCCGAGCCTGGGTTTCCCTGGCAGCGACGTCGATCGCGTGGAGTTTTTCCACGAGCACGGGCAACTGCGCGCGCGCCTGCGTTTCAACCTGGTCGGCCTGGTGGGCTCCAGTTCGCCGCTACCGGCGTTCTATGGCGAGCAAGCGCTGGGCGATAGCGAAGACGGCAACCCAACGCGCAACTTCCTTGACCTGTTCCACCATCGCCTGCAACGGCTGATGCTGCCGATCTGGCGCAAGTACCGTTACCGCGCCAGCTTCGAGAGCGGCGCCCTCGACCCGTTTTCCTCGCAGCTGTTTGCACTGATCGGCCTGGGTGGCGAAGACATCCGCAAGGCCCAGGAACTGAACTGGAAGCGCCTGCTGCCGTACCTCGGTCTGTTGAGTTTGCGGGCGCACTCGGCGGCGTTGATCGAAGCCGTGCTGCGTTACTACTTCAAACACGCCGAACTGACCATCGAGCAGTGCATCGAGCGCCGCGTCGAAATCCTCGACGAGCAGCGCAACCGTCTGGGCCGTGCCAACAGCCAGCTCGGCGAAGACCTGGTGCTGGGTGAACACGTGCGCGACCGCAGCGGCAAGTTCCGGATTCACATTCGCGAGCTCGACTGGCAGCGCTTCCACGAATTTCTGCCGATCGGTTTCGGCTACCAGCCGCTGTGCGCGCTGGTGCGGTTCACCCTGCGTGACCCGCTCGATTACGACATTCGCCTGGTCCTGCGCCAGGAAGAAATCCGCGAACTGCGCATCGGTGAGCAGAACGCCTGTCGCCTGGGCTGGACCAGTTGGCTGGGCCGCGAACACGCGGACGGCGTGGTGACCCTGGGTAGCAAAATTCATTAAGGACGTGAGACCTATGATCAACGTAGACCTGCAACAACTTATCCAGGCGCTGGACGCCGAAACCCGTCGTGACCTGGAAAGTTCGGCCGAACGCTGTGTCGCCCGTGGCGGCAGCAAGATCCTCGTCGAAGACCTGTTGCTGGGCCTGCTGGAGCGCCCGCAAGGCCTGCTCGCACGTGCGCTGCAAGACGCCGAAGTCGACGCTGGCGAACTCAGCGCCGCGCTGCAATCGCGGGTCGAGCACAGCGCTTCGCGCAACCCGGTGTTCGCCCCGGAACTGGTGCAGTGGCTGCAAGATGCGTTGCTGGTGGCCAACCTTGAACTGGGTCAGAGCCAGGTCGAACAGGCGGCGTTGATCCTCGCGTTGCTGCGCAATCCGATGCGCTATGCCGGCAGCCGCTACCAGCCCTTGCTGGCGAAACTGAACATTGATCGTCTGAAGGATTTTGCCCTGTCGCAGAAGGAACAACCGGCCACCGGCAAGCCGGCCGTACCGGGTGAATCCCTGTTGCAACGCTTTACCCACAACCTGACCCAGCAAGCCCGCGACGGCAAGCTCGACCCGGTGCTGTGCCGCGATGGCGCGATTCGGCAGATGGTCGACATCCTCGCGCGTCGGCGCAAGAACAACCCGATTGTGGTCGGTGAAGCCGGTGTCGGTAAAACCGCCATCGTCGAAGGCCTGGCCTCGCGCATCGCTGCCGGTGAAGTGCCGCAAGTGCTCAAGGGCGTTGAACTGCTGTCGCTGGACATGGGCCTGCTGCAAGCCGGTGCCAGCGTCAAAGGTGAATTCGAACGCCGCCTCAAAGGCGTGATCGACGAAGTCAAAGCCTCGCCGAAACCGATCATCCTGTTCATCGACGAAGCCCACACCCTGATCGGCGCGGGCGGCAATGCCGGTGGTTCGGACGCGGCCAACCTGCTCAAGCCAGCCCTGGCCCGTGGCGAGTTGCGCACCATCGCCGCCACCACCTGGGCCGAGTACAAAAAATACTTTGAGAAAGACCCGGCCCTGGCCCGTCGTTTCCAGCCGGTGCAACTGCACGAACCGACCGTCAGCGAAGCGGTGACCATCCTCCGTGGTCTGGCTCAGGTTTATGAGAAGAGCCACGGCATCTACCTGCGCGATGATGCGGTGGTTGCAGCAGCGGAACTGTCGGCACGTTATCTGGCCGGCCGGCAGTTGCCGGACAAAGCCGTCGACGTGCTCGACACCGCCTGCGCCCGCGTGCGCATCAGCCTCGCCGCCGCGCCGGAAAGCCTTGAGCGCCTGCGTGGTGAACTGGCTGAAGGCGGGCGTCAGCGCCAGGCCCTGCGCCGCGATGCCGAAGCCGGTTTGCTGATCGATCAGGAAGCGCTCGATGCGCTGGAAGATCGCCTGGCGCAAGCCGAAGACGAGCAACAGGCGCTGGAAACCCTCTGGACCGAACAAAAGGCCCTGGCCGAGCGCTTGCTGGAGCTGCGTCAGCAACTGGCCAAGGCCCGTGAAGCCGCTGCCGCCGAGCCGACCGTTTCGGTTGAGGAAGACGCCGAAGGCACCGTAATCGAAACCCTTGAAGCGGCCGTGGACGAAGCACAAAGCGTCGAAGGCCTGGAAACCACGGCTAACGAAACCCACGCCGCCCTGGGACTACTGGCCCAATCGATGACGGTCAGGCGC
>CAYNGZ010000166.1:0-11695 GCA_964396695.1 uncultured Pseudomonas sp. | reverse complement strand
CTGGTCGTGCAGATCGCTTCGGCGACCATGGAAGCGCATAAAGAAGACGTGATCGCCGCACTGACCCAAGTACTCAAGCCAAGCGGCATTCTGTTCAAGAATGACTCCGCGGCCCGTGACGCCGAAGGCCTCAACCGCTACGTCGAAACCGTGTTCGGCCTGGTGCCGGAGTGGGTTGCCCTGGAAGAAAACGGCGTGAAATTCGAAGCGCCAGTCATTCAGGGACAGAAAACCGGCTGGTTCTACGACCACCGCATGAACCGCGCGCGTCTGGCACCTTATGCCAAGGGCAAACGCGTACTCGACCTGTACAGCTACATCGGTGGCTGGGGCGTGCAGGCTGCCGCTTTCGGCGCCAGTGAAGTGTTCTGCGTCGACGCGTCGGCCTTCGCCCTCGACGGTGTCGAGCGCAACGCCGCGTTGAACGGTTTCGCCGACAAAATGACCTGCATTGAAGGCGACGTGTTCGAAGCACTGAAAGAACTGAAAGCCAGCGAAGAACGCTTCGACGTGATCGTGGCCGACCCACCAGCCTTCATCAAGCGCAAGAAAGACCCGAAAAACGGCGAAGGGGCCTACCCTTCGCTGAACGAGCAAGCCATGCGCCTGCTCAACAAGGACGGCATCCTGGTCAGCGCTTCGTGCTCGATGCACCTGCCGGAAGACGATCTGCAGAACATCCTGCTGACCAGCGCCCGTCACCTGGACCGCAACATCCAGCTGCTGGAGCGTGGCGCCCAGGGTCCGGATCACCCGGTGCACCCGGCGATCCCTGAAACCCGCTACATCAAGAGCATCACCTGCCGACTGCTGCCCAACAGCTGAGTTCGCTGGTTTGACGGGGAGCCCGACGGCTCCCCGTTACAGCGCTTTCCCGACGAGATCTCGTCGACTCCTGTTCATTTACCCAAACAAAAAAACATAACTTTCTGACTCTTGCAGCCTTATCAACTTGCAGGACATTTCCGCGCACCCGCCATTTCTGCGAATAGAACTTACAATCAACCCTAATCTGCGGGAACGCTCCCACAAAACTACTGGAGCACTCCTACCAAATTCAGCCTTGCTGAAAGTTCAATACAGCCTATTCTCTAAATGTCACCCAACAGGTGGCACACACCACGAACTACCAATTACAGCCGATTACAGGGAGTTATAAAGATGAAAGCAATTAATCTGGAAGCTGAAAAAATCGCCAACCTGGCTTTTCTGGTTGCCCCAAAAGCCCGCTAAGTGATTGAGACGCTGGGGAGTGCCGGCGCCCCAGCGCCCTCTCTGACAACCTTCAGAGTATTCCAGCCACCATGCATATAAATCCGCACGTATTCATGTTCGCCCGCCCTCCCCATCTAATCATCTGGGATTACAAGAACCACGCCCAGTATGAGTTGAATCTGGAGTATTCGACTCGCCTCGCGCAACTTATCGAAGACCCTGAACAATTTCGCAGCAACAACTCAATCGACAATGATCTGTTTAACAGCAACCTATTAACAGTTTCAAAGACAGACGCTATTAAATGGGGCTGGGACGAACTTTCAAAAATCTTCCACATCGGCACAAAGAACATCCCCTGTGAACACACGCCCAACGATATTCATGAATGGTCGAAACAGTATCTGGACCATTGCAACGACGTACTGGCCACGCCAACGCCAACGGTAATGCGTGCGCAATGCCCGACAGACGATCTGATTGCCTTGCCGCGTCCTTCCAGCTCGCCTGCCAGCCCTCTGGTCAAGTCATTGCTCAGCAGGAAAACCTGTCGCGCCTTCAATGACGATGCGGTCTCGCTCAACGACGTCAGCACGCTGCTGTACCTGTCCCTCGGTTATCTGAAGGAGCGCGAGAGCGAGAGCGACGACGTCATTCCTGAAGGCCTCAGGGCCAGACGCAGCAGCCCTTCCGGCGGCGGGCTGAATGCCTGCGAAGGGTTCGTCTATGTGCGCAATGTCAGTGAGTTGCAGCCAGGCTTTTACTGCTACCACAGCGATCAGCATGCACTGAGTCTGGTGAGTCCCTTGCCTGACGAACCCCTCGGCCAACTGTTGTGCGGTCAGCACTTCATCAACAACCTGCCATTCGGCTTGTTCATCACATCGCGTTTCGATGCGCTGTGGTGGAAATATGAACACTCGCGGGCCTATCGGATGGCCTACGTCGAAGCCGGCCACATCTCACAAACCTTTCAACTGATCGCCACCGCTTTGGGGCTGAACACCTGGCTGACCGGCGCCCTCACAGACGACCGGGTCGAAGCACTGCTGGGACTGCACGACAGCACAGAACAGCCTTTGTTTTTTGTCGGCTGCGGCCATGGCGACGGACAAGCGTTGTGCAAGGAACTGAAAGCGCTGATCAACCGCCAGGAGCCGGATAATGCCCATTGCGATCAATGAACCGGAGTCCCTCTCAGTCTCGCAGAGACACAGGTTTACCCTGGGTGACTGGAACAGCAACGCATCGGTTCGGACCAGCCAGCACACTTACCTGCTACCTCCTGGACTTGAGCGCGAACTGGAAACCAGAAGCTGGTGCCCGCCAGCCTTTCTGCCTTACCTGAAACACCCGTTGCTTGAAGAAGCCGGCGAATCGATCCGCCATCGGCTGGCCGCCAACCATCTGGTGTATTTCCTCGACTACACCACCGCGCTCGAACACCGGATCGTCAATCGTGCGGTCGAGACCATCGTGCATGACCAACTCGACGTCACAATCCCCGTGCGGATGAAAACCGCGGCCCTTCAGCTCTACACCGACGAGGGTTATCACGCGTTGTTCTCCCACCTGGTCGCCGAGCAAATCGCAGACCTCTACGGGATAAAAAATCGCCCCGCGACGCCGCGACGGATAACCCGATTGCAGACCTTGGTCGACAGCACCCACGACAAATACCAGGCCCATGCGTGGTTCCTGGTCGGGTTCGTCTCGGAGACGATCATCGCCAGAGAGCTGTTAGACATTACCCGCGACAGCCTGGTGTCCAACGTCCACGAAATGCTCACTGACCACTTGCTGGACGAGGCCCGTCACAGCCGATACTTCTGCGAGGTGTTCAATTATCTATGGCTGACGATGGACAACGGCCAACGCGAGTTCGCCGCAAGATTTCTACTGGATGTCATCAGGGCCTTTTTTGAGGTCGATGAGCCGTGGATGAACGACAGCCTGCAGAGCGTCGGTCTGTCTGCGGCATCGATAACCGACATTCTCAGCGGTGTTTCAGGTCAGCAAGCGGAAATCCAGCGCGCCCGTTCGGGAGCTGCAACTACGCTACGGATGATGAAAAAATCCGGTTTCTTTGCACTGCCCTATAACCAGCAACTCTTCGTCAAGGCGGGACTGCTCGATGCCTGAAATGACGGTAGCAACAGGTGACAAAAAACGCAGAGGCGCCATTGGCCTGTTGATGGCGATGACCCTGCTCGGGGTCTTCCCGATTGACGTCCTGCTGCCATCGTTTCCCGCGCTATCGGAGCATTTTCAGACAGCGCCAGCAGACATCGCGCTGTCCATCAGCCTGTTTGCCATCGGAATTGCCGTCTCTCAACTGCTGATCGGACCGCTTTCGGACATCATGGGTCGCAAGGCTCTGCTGCTGGCAGGCATGGCTGTTTCGATGCTCGGCGCCGTCGGCTGCGTGTTGTCCACCGAGTACGTTTACTTTCTGATGTTTCGCGTTATCCAGGCACTGGGCTGTGGCTGTTTCGTGCTGTCCCAGGCGCTGGTGCAAGACCTGTTCAAAGGCCAGGAGCGTGACCGTTTGCGAATACTGATGGTCACCGCCACCGGCATTTTCATTTCCGTCTCGCCGCTGGCCGGGACCTTTCTGCAAGCGCTGATGGATTGGCCGGGCAGTTTTCTGGTCTTTATCGCCTTGGCCGCGGTCGTGTTCCTGAAGGCCTGCTTTTTTCTGGAAAGCTCGCCCAACAGGACCGTCGGGCCACATACGAGTATCTTTCAGGCCTACCGGCGGGTCTGTAGCGACTTCAACTTTCTCGCCTGGTGGCTCATTTCAGCCTTTGCATTCGCCTGCCACTTTTCCTTCATCGTCACCTCGCCACTGATTTTCATGACACAGCTGCACCTGTCGGCCTACGAATTCTCGCTGACGTTGCTGACCTATGGTGCGGCGTACATTATCGGCGGCATTCTCGCGGCACTGCTCGGCAGAAGAATCAATCCCAACGTCCAGATCATCATCGGGCTTTGCCTGATCCTGCTGTCAGGCCTGGTGATGCTCTACCTGTCGAATCAATTCGGCCTGTCGCCCCTGACAGTGCTGGTCCCGATGATCATCTGCACCGCCGGAACCACCATCGCCCGCCCAGCCGCCACGTCCAGCGCCATGAACATTTTTGCCGACAACGCAGGTACCTCTGCCTCGGCCGGCAGCACGCTGATCTTCATTGTCGGCGGACTGGTCAGCGTGTTGATCAACCTGACGACCGACGACCTGCAAACGTCCCTGTCGCTGTGTTTCATTGTGTTGAGTGTTGCGGGGCTGGCCTTGAATGCCCTGACCGAAAGACGCCAGCCCGGACTGTTTACCGACTGATGGCCTGTCAGTCGTCACTCATCGTGCCTCACAAGCCCTGGTTCAACGTTTCCCGGCATTCCTTCCTGACGCCAGCGGTGTAGAATCGAACGATTCATCGCCAGTCATCCCCCGGCGGGTTTATGAGCTCAGGCTGAGGCGCGCGGCGATCCCGCATCGTCATCGGCAACTTTCGGACACACGGCCATTTCTGAGTGCTCCCGAGGTCAATAGAAGCTCACTCCCCTTTTGATACCTGCTTAGCCGCCCGGAGTGCTCCATGCCTGATTACCGCTCGAAAACATCCACCCATGGCCGCAACATGGCCGGCGCCCGCGCCCTGTGGCGCGCCACGGGGATGAAAGATGACGACTTCAAAAAGCCGATCATCGCCATTGCCAACTCGTTCACCCAATTCGTGCCAGGCCACGTCCACCTCAAGGACCTCGGCCAACTGGTTGCCCGCGAGATCGAACGCGCTGGCGGCGTCGCCAAGGAATTCAACACCATCGCGGTCGATGACGGCATCGCCATGGGCCACGACGGCATGCTGTATTCGCTGCCGAGCCGCGACATCATCGCCGACTCGGTCGAGTACATGGTCAACGCGCACTGCGCCGATGCCATGGTGTGCATCTCCAACTGCGACAAGATCACCCCCGGCATGCTGATGGCCGCCATGCGCCTGAACATCCCGGTGATCTTCGTGTCCGGCGGCCCGATGGAAGCCGGCAAGACCAAACTCGCCAGCCACGGCCTCGACCTGGTCGACGCCATGGTCATCGCCGCCGACTCCAGCGCATCTGACGAGAAAGTCGCCGAGTACGAGCGCAGCGCCTGCCCGACCTGCGGTTCGTGCTCCGGCATGTTCACCGCCAACTCGATGAACTGCCTGACCGAAGCCCTGGGCCTGGCACTGCCGGGCAACGGTTCGACACTGGCCACCCACAGCGACCGCGAACAGCTGTTCCTGCAAGCCGGCCGCACCATCGTCGAGCTGTGCAAACGTTACTACGGCGAAAACGACGAGTCAGTGTTGCCGCGCAACATCGCCAACTTCAAGGCGTTCGAGAACGCGATGATGCTCGACATCGCCATGGGCGGCTCGACCAACACCATCCTGCACTTGCTGGCCGCCGCCCAGGAAGCCGAGATCGACTTCGACCTGCGCGACATCGACCGTCTCTCGCGCAGCGTGCCGCAACTGTGCAAGGTCGCACCGAACATCCAGAAGTACCACATGGAAGACGTGCACCGCGCCGGCGGGATTTTCAGCATCCTCGGTTCCCTGGCCCGTGGCGGCCTGTTGCACACCGACCTGCCGACCGTGCATAGCCGTAGCATGGAAGAAGCCATCGCCAAGTGGGACATCACCCAGACCGACGATGAAGCCGTGCACACCTTCTTCAAGGCCGGCCCTGCTGGCATCCCGACCCAAACTGCGTTCAGCCAGTCGACCCGTTGGGAAACCCTGGACGACGACCGTGAAAACGGCTGCATCCGCAGCTTCGAGCACGCCTATTCGAAAGAAGGTGGCCTGGCCGTGCTGTACGGCAACATCGCCCTGGACGGCTGCGTGGTGAAAACCGCCGGCGTCGACGAGTCGATCCACGTCTTCGAAGGCAACGCGAAAATCTTCGAGAGCCAGGACAGCGCCGTGCGCGGCATCCTGGCCGATGAAGTGAAAGAAGGCGATATCGTCATCATTCGCTACGAAGGCCCGAAAGGCGGCCCGGGCATGCAGGAAATGCTCTACCCGACGTCCTACCTGAAATCCAAAGGCCTGGGCAAAGCCTGCGCCTTGCTCACCGACGGTCGCTTCTCCGGCGGCACCTCGGGCCTGTCCATCGGCCACGCTTCGCCAGAAGCCGCTGCCGGCGGTGCAATCGGTCTGGTACGGGACGGCGACAAGGTGCTGATCGACATTCCGAACCGCTCGATCAACCTGTTGGTCAGCGATGAAGTACTGGCTGCGCGCCGCGTCGAGCAGGACAAGAAAGGCTGGAAGCCGGTCGAAGTGCGTCCACGTAAAGTAACCACCGCACTGAAAGCCTACGCCCTGCTGGCCACCAGTGCCGACAAGGGCGCTGTGCGCAACAAGGCGATGCTCGACGGGCTGTAAGTTAACCGTTGAACACAAAATGCCCCGCCAAGTGCGGGGCATTCTTTTTCCGCGCTCCCGCGTGGGAATGCCTCAAGTGACGCGGAACGTCACGGGCTTATTCCAGAAACCACAGTTGCCATACGTTTTTGATATTAATTCATTAGATATCAAGCTGTTAGGCTTGCCGGTTCGCAATCGCCCCGGAACGCGATTGGCACACGTCTTTTTGGAGCCTCAATGAATCTGCCGCTGATCCTCAATCTGCTGGTGTTCCTCGCCTTGCTGTTCGGCCTGGCACAAACCCGCCACACCACCTGGAGCCTGGCCAGGAAAGTACTGGTCGCGCTGGTGCTGGGCGTGGTGTTCGGTGTTGCCCTGCACTCTATTTACGGTGCCGGCAGCCCGGTGCTGAAGGCCTCGATCGGCTGGTTCGATCTGGTGGGCAACGGTTACGTGCAATTGCTGCAAATGATCGTGATCCCGCTGGTGTTCGCCTCGATCCTCAGCGCTGTCGCCCGCCTGCACAACGCTTCGTCGCTGGGCAAGATCAGCTTCCTGACCATCGGCACCCTGCTGTTCACCACCGCCATTGCGGCGCTGATCGGCATCGGCCTGACCAACCTGTTCGGCCTGACGGCTGAAGGTCTGGTGGCCGGCACTCAGGAAATGGCTCGCCTGCAAACCATTCAAACCGACTACGCGGGCAAGGTCGCGGACCTGAATGTCCCGCAGTTACTGCTATCGTTCATCCCGCAGAACCCGTTCGCCGATCTGGCCCGGGCCAAGCCAACCTCGATCATCAGCGTGGTGATCTTCGCCGCATTCCTTGGGGTCGCGGCACTGCAACTGCTCAAGGATGACGTCGAAAAAGGTCAGAAAGTGATCAACGCCATCGACACCCTGCAAGCCTGGGTGATGCGTCTGGTGCGTTTGGTGATGAAGCTTACCCCGTACGGCGTATTGGCGCTGATGACCAAAGTGGTCGCCGGTTCCAACCTGCAAGACATCATCAAACTCGGCAGTTTCGTGGTGGTCTCGTACATCGGCCTGGGCCTGATGTTCGTGGTTCACGGCCTGCTGGTGTCGCTGGCCGGGATCAACCCGCTGCGCTTCTTCCGCAAAGTCTGGCCGGTGCTGACCTTCGCCTTCACCAGCCGCTCCAGCGCTGCAAGCATTCCGCTGAGCATCGAAGCGCAAACCCGTCGTCTGGGTATTCCACAATCGATCGCCAGTTTCGCCGCCTCGTTCGGCGCGACCATTGGCCAGAACGGCTGTGCCGGTCTTTACCCTGCGATGTTGGCGGTGATGGTTGCGCCGACCGTGGGCATCAACCCGCTGGACCCGCTGTGGATCGCGACGCTGGTGGCGATTGTGACCTTGAGTTCGGCCGGGGTTGCCGGTGTGGGTGGTGGCGCAACGTTCGCCGCGCTGATCGTGCTGCCGGCCATGGGCTTGCCGGTGTCGCTGGTAGCGCTGCTGATCTCGGTTGAACCGCTGATCGACATGGGCCGCACCGCGTTGAACGTCAGTGGTTCGATGACCGCCGGCGCGATCACCAGCCAGCTCATGCAGCAGACCGACAAAGCGCTGCTGGATGCCGAAGAGCATGAGGAGTTGGCGCAGGCGTAGGCTGCAATCTTTTGATCGTTCCCCCGCGTGGGAACGATCTACGTGCGCTCCCACACCTCGAAACTGTACGCCGGCTTGTCGCCTTCAGCCGGATTCGGAACATTCGACACCAGCTTCCACTGGTTCAAATCAAACTCCGGAAACCACGCATCCCCCTCGGGGCTCAGCGCCACACGGGTCAGGTACAGCCGATCGGCGTCTGCCAGGCCTTGCGCATACAACTGTGCGCCGCCAATCAGCATCAACTCGTCAACGCCTTGCTCCAGCGCCCATTCCTGCGCCCGAACAACCGCGGCTTCCAGCGACGGATAGACTTCCGCGCCTTCAAGTTGCAGGTCGGTCTGACGGCTGACCACGATGTTCAGCCGGCCAGGCAGCGGGCGCCCCAGGGAGTCCCAGGTCTTGCGACCCATGATGATCGGCTTGCCCAGCGTGGTGGCCTTGAAGTATTTGAAATCCCCCGGCAAGTGCCAGGGCATGCTGTTGTCGACGCCGATCACGCGGTTTTCACCGAGGGCTGCGATCAGGCTGAGGGGGAGAGTTTTTTTCATGTCGGCGAGGATACCAGAGCCTCGCTTACCCCGATAAGCGCCACAGCGGTTATGCTCAGCGTTCATTTGAGCGACGGGATGCCGCGTGACTGAACTGACCACACTGCAAACACTTTGGCTGACTGAAACCATCCGCCTGCGCGAGGAACACGCAGGCCCTCTGGAGGATCAGGAAGCCAACCGCCTGGCCCGCAACGCCGGCGGCGACCTGCCGACGCGCGTCAAGGCACGCGCACTGTGGCTGGCCGAGCGCGATGGCTTGACCGGCGCCCTGCGCCATTGGCTGCAAGGTGCGCGACTGGCGCTGATCGTTCTGGCCGTCCTGTCGATCATCAGCGGTGCCGGCCTGGGGTTTGCCGCGTTGAGCGACGGCCAGACACCGGTCAACGTGTTCTGGGCCCTTGGCAGTCTGCTTGGGCTGAACCTGATTCTGCTGCTGAGCTGGGCCTCGGGCCTGATAGTCGCGGGCGATTACGGCGCCACGCTGGGCCGCCTATGGTTGTGGCTCAGCGAGAAGCTCGCCCGCGACGCCAAAGCCGCGCAACTGGCGCCAGCCCTGCTGTTGTTGCTGCAACGCCAGAAACTCAATCGCTGGGCGCTCGGTGTGCTGGTCAACGGTTTGTGGCTGCTGGCGATGCTCAGCGCCCTGGCCATGCTGCTGACGCTGATGGCAACCCGGCGCTACGGCTTCGTCTGGGAAACCACGATTCTCAGCGGCGAAACCTTCGTGGTCATGACCCAGACCCTTGGCGCCCTGCCGGCATTGCTCGGCTTCAGCGTGCCAACCGTGGAGATGATCCGCGCCAGCGGCGACGCCGCGCTGAATATCGAAAGCGCCCGGCAAGCCTGGGCCGCCTGGCTGGTGGGCGTGTTGCTGGTGTACGGCGTCTTGCCGCGCCTGCTCCTCGCGCTGTTCTGCCTGGTGCGCTGGAAAACCGGACGCGCCGCATTGCATCTGGACCTGAACCTGCCGGGCTACGCGCCGTTGCGCGAACAACTGATGCCGAGCAGCGAACGCCTCGGCGTCAGCGATGCCGCGCCCGAGCGCCTGCATCAGGTTGAAGGCGCTGCCAACGCGCTGGACAGCGACGGTGCGCTGCTGGTGGCCATCGAACTGGACGACCAGCGCCCATGGCCACCGCAACTGCCGAAGAACGTCAACAACGCTGGCATCCTCGACAGCCGCGAATCCCGCCAGAAATTGCTGGAACAACTGACCCGTTTCCCGCCGCAACGCCTGGCCATTGCCTGCGACCCTCGACGCTCGCCGGATCGCGGCAGCCTGGCACTGATCGCCGAACTTGCCCGCAGCGCCAGCGCGACACGGATCTGGCTGCTGCAAGCGCCGCCCGGTCAGGCACTCGACGCCGAACGCCTCGGCGACTGGCACACCGCGCTGCAACAGCTGGAGTTGCCGTTCGCCGATTGCGCGCCGATGAACTGGCTGGAGTCGGGCCATGACTGATACGCAAAAGAAGCCGCTGAAACTCGCCGTGGTCGGCCACACCAACGTCGGCAAAACCTCATTGCTGCGCACCCTGACCCGCGACGTCGGTTTCGGCGAAGTCTCCCATCGCCCCAGCACCACCCGCCATGTCGAGGGGGCTCGGTTGTCGGTGGACGGCAAAGCCTTGCTCGAACTCTACGACACGCCAGGACTGGAAGACGCCATCGCCCTGCTCGATTACCTGGAGCGCCTGGAACGCCCCGGTGAACGCCTCGACGGCCCGGCGCGGCTGGTACGCTTCCTCGATGGCAGCGAAGCGCGCCAGCGTTTCGAACAGGAAGCCAAAGTGCTGCGCCAACTGCTCGCCTCCGACGCCGGCCTGTATGTGATCGATGCCCGTGAGCCGGTGCTGGCCAAGTACCGTGATGAACTCGAAGTGCTGGCCAGTTGCGGCAAACCGCTGCTGCCGGTGCTGAATTTCGTCAGCAGCGCCAACCACCGCGAGCCGGACTGGCGCGAAGCCCTGGCCCGTTTGGGGCTGCATGCGCTGGTGCGTTTCGACAGCGTGGCGCCCCCCGAAGATGGCGAGCGCCGACTCTATGAAAGTCTCGCGCTGTTAATGGAAAACGCACGTGGACCGCTTGAACGTTTGATCATCGACCAGCAGGCCCAGCGCGAAGCGCGCCAGCAAAGCGCAGCTCGATTGATCGCCGAACTGCTGATCGATTGCGCCGCCTGTCGACGCAGCGTGGCCAGTGACGCCGAGCAGGAACAGCAGGCCATCGGCGAACTGCGCAAAGCCGTTCGTCAGCGTGAACAACGTTGCGTCGACGCGCTGCTCAAGTTGTACGCCTTCCGTCCACAGGACGCCGCCGCCAGCGACTTGCCACTGCTGGATGGTCGTTGGGGCGATGATTTGTTCAACCCCGAAACCCTCAAGCAATTGGGTGTGCGAGTCGGTAGCGGGATCGCCGCCGGCGCGGCGGCCGGGGCCGGCGTGGACTTGCTGGTCGGAGGCCTGACCCTCGGCGCGGCAGCCCTGGCCGGGGCGATTGCCGGCGGTGCCCTGCAAACGGCGCGCGGTTACGGCAGCCGCTTGCTGGGCAAGATCAAAGGCCAGCGCGAGCTGACCGTCGACGACAGCGTGCTGCGCCTGTTGGCGCTGCGTCAGCGGCAATTGGTGCACGCCTTGAACCTGCGCGGGCACGCGGCGATGGACAGCATCCAGGTCGCCACACCGCAGGACAAGAGCTGGCGTGAAGGCAAACTACCCGAGGCGCTGAGCAAGGCGCGGGCGCATCCGCAGTGGTCTTCGCTCAATCCTCATGCAAGGTTGAGCCAGGCGGAACGCCAGGAGCAGGTAGAGGCGCTGACGGGGGTGTCAGTAATTTTGTGTTCGGGCATAACATGAGTAAGAGGTGCATGTA
>CAYNGZ010000165.1:0-11817 GCA_964396695.1 uncultured Pseudomonas sp. | reverse complement strand
ACCCGCGCGCGGCCGTTGAGCTGGCTGACGGTCAGGACTTCTCGGTCCAGGCCGAGTCTTGCAAAGGGATCTTTAATCATGGGGCGCAGTTTAATGGCATTCTTCAAGGGAATGCACGATCGCCTGGGCGTAGGAGCTGCCGCAGGCTGCGATCTTTTCCAAAAGACATGACACCGAAGATCAAAAGATCGCAGCCTTCGGCAGCTCCTACAGGTACTTTATTGATCGCAGCGGACTAACATCATCACGGAGAAAAGGACGATATGCCGATGGATGTGCTGGAGCTATTAAGTCAGTGGTCCTTTGGCCCCATGGACTGGCTGGTGATCGGGCTGGGCATCAGCCTGGCTTATATCGTCTTCGGTATTGCAGGCTTTGGCACGGCGCTGGTGGCAGGTCCCATCCTGATTCTGTTCATGCCCCTGTCGAAAATCGTGCCGCTGTTGGTGCTGCTGGATTTTGTCGCCGCATTCGGCAATTTGCTGCCGTCGCGGCGGGACGTGGCCAAACCCGAATTGTTGCGGTTGCTGCCGTGCATGGCGGTGGGTTGTACGTTGGGGGTGATCTTTCTGCTGAACCTCAAGTCCGATCTGTTGCTGCTGTTAATGGGGCTGTTTATCAGCGCGTATGCGATTTATAGCCTGTGGGTCAAAGCCCGGCCGACGCAGTTGGCTGCTGCGTGGGCGATCCCGATGGGCACGGTGGGCGGAATGTTCGGGGCGCTGTTCGGCAGTGGCGGCTTTTTATATGCGATTTATCTGAACAGCCGCTTGCCCAAGGACCTGGCCCGGGCCACCCAAAGTGCGCTGATCAGTTGCAGCACGGTGGTGCGTTTGAGTCTGTTCGTCATCGCCGGGGTCTATGCCGAGCTACCCTTGCTGGTACTGGCGGTGTGTTTGTTGCCGGCCATGGCGCTGGGGCTGTGGATCGGTCGACGGTTGACCATGAAAATGTCCCGCGAGGCTTTTGTGCGGCTGGTGACCTGGTTGGTGCTGGCCAGTGGCATTGCCTTGATCGGTCGCTATATCAGTACTTGACCTGTGAAGCCGGGTGCTTAAGCTGCCGGGCTTACTCAAAGCGTCATAGCAGGCAGCCGCATGAACTCGCAAAGCATCCTCGTCCCGAAAATCTCCACACTGCCGGTGCATGAACCCCGGGCGCGGGCGATTGTGCGGTGGCTGGTGCGCAAGAACATCATTGAAGAGCAACTCACCACCTGCGGTCGTACCGGTAATCGCATGGCTCACGCCATTGCACCCGGCGCGCGAGCGGTGGTGCTGCATCCCGAAGCGCTGCCATTCGGTGAGCCGATCAACGGCCTGGAGATCATCACCAAGCGCTGCATCTATACGCCGGCCAAAGGGTTTCTCGAAGAGGCCGGTTGTGCCGAATGCCGCAAAGAGATCGGTGAGGCGCTATTCGAAAGCCTGGAAGACTGGATGCCGGGGCGCACCGACAACTTCATCTGCCCGGAATGCGGACATGAAGACGACATCAACGGTTTTCTTTTCCTGCAGGAATGCGGCTTCTCGAACCTGGGGTTTATCTTCAATAACTGGGCTGAGGCCGGGTTCAAGCAGAGCTTTATCGACGAATTCGCTGAATGGCTGGACCAGCCTGTCAGTTGGGTAAAGGTGGAGCTATAAGCGCTGGACGACTACAACCCGTCGGAATCGGGACGGTTTTACGTCAAGGAGCAGGCCTGTTGTACGCCGCGAAATGAAAAGAAACCGCTGAGCCGGTAACGGTCAGCGGTTTTGAACTGGACCGAAAAGATCGCAGCCTTCGGCAGCTCTTGCAGGGGAATGCGATCTTTTAAGGTGCTAAACCTTCGCACTCACCTCACTGCGATTCACCACCGCCTCCATCGCCTCACTCAAACCCAACGCCTTGTCACCGATCAGCAAGTGCCACACACCACCGTCCAGCGCGCTCACGCCTTGGCAGCCCAAGTCCTTGAGCTGACATTCCGACAGCGCTTTGCCATCCGCCAGTTGCAGGCGAATCCGCGTCATCGCCACGCAGTCGAGTTGCAGCACGTTGTCGCTGCCGCCCAAGGCGTTTAGCCATTTCTGTGCTTCCGGGATGGTCACAGGCGCGGCTTTCGGGGCTTCTTCGACCACCACAACAGCGGCTACCGCCACTGAGCCAGCCGTCGGCATCGCCTGGCGAATTTCATCGGCGATGCTGTCCGCCAGCGGCCCGACCACCACCTGCAGGCTGCCGCCCTTGCCTGGGCGAACCACGGCCATGGCGCCGAGGGCTTTCAGTTCTGTGTCCGACGCCTTGTTGCGGTCGACCATCTCCAGCCGCAACCGCGTGGTGCAGGCACCAACGGTGATCAGGTTTTCGGCACCGCCCAAGGCTTGAATGTACGCCCCGGCTCGCTGGTTTTCGTTCAACACAGCCTTTTCACCGGCGACGATGCCTTCGCGTCCTGGTGTCTTGAGGTTGAAGCGACGGATGCAGAAGTCGAACACCAAGTAGTAGATCACCGCGTACGCCAGGCCCACCGGGAACACCCGCCAGCCATTGGTGGACTTGCCCCAGCCCAGCGCCATGTCGATGGCGCCGCCGGAGAAGGTGAAGCCCAAGTGAATGTTCAGCGCGTTGGTGATGGCCATCGCCATGCCGGTCAGCAGTGCGTGCAGCAAGTACAGCAGCGGCGCGAGGAACATGAAGGCGAATTCGATCGGCTCGGTGACGCCCGTCAGGAACGAGGTCAGGGCCATCGACAGGAAGATCCCGCCCATCACTTTACGGCGTTCCGGCAGGGCGTTGCGGTACATCGCCAGGCACGCGGCGGGCAGGCCGAAGATCATCATCGGGAACATCCCGGTCATGAACTGGCCACCTTTCGGGTCGCCGGCAAAGTAGCGCGCCAGGTCGCCGGTCACGATCGCGCCGGTGGTCGGATCGGTGAAGCTGCCGAAGATGAACCACGCCATGTTGTTGAGGATGTGGTGCAGGCCGGTGACGATCAGCAAGCGGTTGAACACGCCGAAGACGAAGGCGCCAATGCTGCCGCTTTCCAGCAACAACGCGCCGAAGCTGTTGATGCCGTGCTGGATCGGTGGCCAGATCAAACCGAAGACCACGCCCAGGCCGACGGCGCTGAACCCGGTGGCAATCGGCACGAAGCGCCGGCCGCCGAAGAACGCCAGGTACTCTGGTAGCTTGATGTCCTTGAAGCGGTTGTACAGCGCGCCGGCCATCAGGCCGCTGATGATCCCGGCGAGCATGCCCATGTTGATGCTCGCATCCAGCACTTTGAGCGTGGAGACCATCACCAGGTAACCAATCGCCCCGGCCAGCCCGGAGGTGCCGTTGTTGTCCTTGGCGAAACCGACCGCGATGCCGATGGCGAAGATCATCGCCAGGTTGGCGAAGATCACTTGCCCGGCGTCGTGGATGATCGCGATGTTCAAAAGGTCGGTGTCGCCCAGGCGCAGCAACAGGCCGGCAATCGGCAGGATTGCGATGGGCAGCATCAGCGCCCGTCCGAGGCGCTGCAAGCCTTCGATGAAGAGTTGGTACATGGCGTATCTCCCTGGGTTTTTATTGTTGTTCAGCTCAGAGGCCACTGTTGATGACAGGCGTGACGCACCGCAGTGGCGCTGTTCAGGTTGAGCAAGGTGGCGCTGAAGCGTCGGCAGTCGGCGGCATCCAGTTGGCGAACCCGCTCCTTGATTTCACCGACTTGCAGCGCACTGACGGACAGCTCGCTGATGCCCAGGCCAATCAGCACCGGGGTCGCCAGCGGATCGGAGGCCAGCGCACCGCAAACGCCGACCCAACGCTGATGTCTGGCAGCACCGGCGCAGGTCTGGGCGATCAGCCGCAACAGCGCCGGGTGCAAGGCATCGACTCGGGCGGCAAGGCCGGCGTGGTCGCGGTCCATGGCCAGGGTGTATTGGGACAGGTCGTTGGTGCCGATGGACAGGAAGTCCGCGTGTTCGGCCAGTTGTTCGGCGAGCAGCGCGGCGGCCGGGACTTCGATCATCACGCCCAGCTCAGGACGCTGCGTTAGCGCCAGCTCTGCGCACAATGCGTCGAGGCGCTGGCGGATATGCAGCAACTCATCGACCTCGCTGACCATCGGCAACAGAATCCGGCAGCGCTGCAACGGGCTGACCTGCAGCAGCGCCCGCAGTTGCTGGTCGAGCAGTTCCGGGCGCACCTGCGCCATGCGGATGCCGCGCAGGCCGAGCACCGGGTTGGCTTCGGCCGGCAACGGCAGGTAGTCGAGTTGCTTGTCACCACCGACGTCGATGGTGCGGATGATCACCGACTTGTCGCCCATGGCATCCAGCACCGCTTGATAGGCCTGGCGCTGTTCCTGTTCGTCCGGCGCGGTCTGGCGGTCGACGAACAGAAACTCGGTGCGCAACAGGCCAACACCATCGGCGCCGCCTTTCAGCGCATCAGCGGCTTCGGTGCTGGAGGCCACGTTGGCCGCGACTTCGATTCGCAGACCATCGCGGGTGTGCGCCGGGCTGTGGGCCTGAGCTTGTTGGCGTTCGCGGCGTTGCAGATGTTCACGCTGGGCCTGAGCGACTTGCTCCAGGCGTTGGCTGTTGGGCGTCAGCTCCAGGCGTCCGCCGTTGGCATCCAGCACCACGGACTGGCCTTGTGGTTGATTGAGCAGTGACGAGCCGAGGGCAACCAGACACGGCAGGCCTTTGCCACGGGCGAGAATCGCCACATGGGAGGTCGCACCCCCTTCGGCCATGCACAGCCCGGCAACGCCTTGCTGGCTCAGTTGCAGCAAGTCGGAAGGGGTCAGCTCATGCGCGGCGACGATAGCGCCGGCCGGCACGTCGTAGCACCAATCCTGACCGAGCAAGGCGCGCAGCACCCGTTGCTTGAGGTCGCGCAGATCATTGGCACGTTCGGCCAGCAGCGGATTGCCGAGCTGTTGCAACACCTCGCATTGCACCTCGATTGACTGGCTCCAGGCGTGAGTGGCGGCGCTGCCCTGATCGATCGACTGGATGGCCGCTTCCAGCAGCGCCGGGTCTTCGAGCAGCGCCAGGTGGGCGGCGAAAATCTGTTCCTCTTCGGTGTGTTTGTGCTTTTTGGCGTGGGACAGCGTTTCGCGGATTTCGCTGCGCACCTGCTCCAGCGCACGGTCGAGGGCTTGCAGTTGTTCTTCGGCGTTATGGCTGCCGGTGTCTTCCGGCAACTGGATGGCCGCCAGTTGGAACAGCGGCCCGCCGACCAGTCCCGGCGCTGCGCACACGCCGTGCAACACACCGGCTTCGGCAGCACGGGTGCGTTGGGCAATCGGTGTCGGTGCGGCCGTGTGGCTGTCGTCGTTGACCGCAGTAGACAAGGCGTTCAGCAAGGCTTGCAGCGCCGCCTTGGCATCGACACCTTTGCAACTGACTTGCACCTCATCGTGCTCGCCAATTCCCAGGCCCATCAGCCCGATCAAACTGTCGCACGACGCCGATTTACCGGCGAAATGCAGCTGCGACTTGCTGTTGAACTGGTGCGCGGTCTGGCGGATCAGCGCTGCCGGGCGTGCATGCAAACCACCGCGGTGGCTGATACGGATGTGGCCGTGGACTTCGGTGCCAGCGCTGTCGACTTCGGTCGGCGCGTTGTGGATGGTTTTCGGCACGATGTGCAGCAGCGGTTCGCCGACCTTGACCGATTTGAGGGTGATCGGCAGCACCTGAAAGTCCTCGCTGTTGGTCAGGATCAACAGGCTGACCAGGCTTTTGCAGCCTTGCGCGACCTGGTCCAGATCAAAGCGCAGCAGCGCCTGGCCATTGCTGACGCGGGTGCCTTCCTTGACCAGCATGGAGAACCCTTCGCCCTGCAACTCGACGGTGTCCAGGCCCAGGTGCAGCAGCAGTTCGGCGCCGTTGTCGGCGCGCAGGGTCACGGCGTGGCCGGTGCGGGCGACATGCACCACCACCCCGGCACACGGCGCGTGCAAGGTGTTGTTCAGCGGGTCGATGGCAATCCCGTCGCCCATGGCGCCGCTGGCGAACACCGGGTCCGGCACCTTGGCGAGTGTGAGCACCGGGCCGCTGAGCGGGGCGCTGAGGGTCAGGTCTTTATTGTTGTTATGCATGGCTCGGTACTCGATTCGGGCGTGTTAATGGGTGCGGGTCACTTTGCTCAGGTGACGCGGCTGGTCCGGGTCCATGCCTCGGGCGACCGCAAGGCCCGCCGCCATGACGTAGAAACTCTGGATGGCGAGAATCGGGTCCAGCGCCGGGTGTTCGGCGCGGCTCAGCGTCAGGTCGCGTTCGCTGACGTCATCCGTGGCGGCCAGCAACACGCGGGCACCGCGCTGACGCATCTCGGCCGCCAGACTCAACAAGCCGGCCTGTTCGGCGCCGCGAGGGGCGAACACCAGCAGCGGGTAGTTGGCGTCGATCAGTGCCATTGGCCCATGCTTCACTTCAGCGCTGCTGAAGGCTTCGGCCTGGATGGCCGAGGTCTCCTTGAGTTTCAGTGCCGCTTCCTGAGCAATCGCAAACCCGGCGCCACGGCCGATTACCATCAGGCGTTGGCAGTCACGCAAGGCGTCGATGGCCAGGCTCCAGTCCTGGGTCGCGGCTTCGCGCAAACCGTCTGGCAGCGCGAGGCCGGCTTGCAGCAACTCGGCGTCCTGCTTCCAGTGGGCGATCAAACGTGCGCTGGCGCTGAGGGTGGCGATGAAGCTTTTGGTCGCGGCGACGCTGCGCTCAAGGCCCGCACACAGCGGCAGGCTGAATTCGCACGCGGCTTCCAGCGGCGAGTTCTCGGCATTGACCATCGAAATGCTCAAGGCGCCACGCTTGCGCAGCAGGCGCAGGCTGTTGACCAGGTCCGGACTCTGCCCGGACTGCGAGAACGCAAACGCCACTTGGCCGCTGACCTTCAGCGGCGCTTGCTGCATGGTCACCACCGACATCGGCAGCGACGCCACCGGAATGCCCACGTGCTGCATGGCCAGGTAGGCGAAGTAGCTCGCGGCGTGGTCGGAACTGCCACGGGCGACGGTCATCGCCACTTGCGGCGGCTGACGGTTCAAGCGCCCGGCGATCTCGATCATCAGTGGATCAAGTTGCTGCAATTGGGTTTGGACGGCCTCAAACGAGGACAGCGCCTCTTCAAGCATTTTTGAAGTCAATGTCTTCTCCTTCGACCATCACGGCGGTCAGTGTGAGTGAACGATCCAGGCGTACGCAGTCAGCCCAGGCGCCGGGTTGCAGGCGGCCGCGCTCATTGAGGCCGAGGTAGTCGGCGGGGAATTGTGAAAGACGTTGCGAGGCCTCGCCCAGTGGCAGGCCGATCTTCACCAGATTGCGCAGGGCCTGATCCATGGTCAGGGTGCTGCCGGCCAGCGTGCCGTCGGGCAGGCGCACGCCGCCCAGGCATTTGGTCACGGTGTGGCTGCCGAGCTTGTATTCACCGTCCGGCATGCCGGCGGCCGCGGTGGAATCGGTGACGCAATACAGACAGGGGATCGAGCGCAGGGCCACGCGGATCGCGCCGGGGTGCACGTGCAGCAGGTCGGGAATCAGTTCGGCGTATTTTGCGTGGGCCAGTGCCGCGCCGACGATCCCGGGCTCGCGGTGATGCAACGGGCTCATGGCGTTGTAGAGGTGGGTGAAACTGCTGGCGCCGGCCTCCAGCGCCGCGACGCCTTCTTCGTAGCTGCCGAGGGTGTGGCCGATTTGCATGCGGATGCCACGGTCGCTGAGGGCGCGGATCAGTTTGTCGTGACCGGCGATTTCCGGGGCAATGGTGATCACCCGAATCGGCGCCAGTGCCAGATAGGCTTCAACCTCGGCCATCAGCGCGGTGTGGGCGAAGTTCGGCTGTGCGCCGAGCTTGCCGGGGTTGATGTACGGCCCTTCGAGGTGCACGCCGAGTACCCGGGCGCTGCCTGTCGGACGCCGTTCGCAGAATTCGCCGATCTCGGCCAGTACGCGGGAGATCTCTTCGCTCGGTGCCGTCATGGTGGTGGCCAGCAGCGAGGTCGTACCGAAACGCACATGGGTTCTGGTGATGGTTTCGAAGGCCGGTGTGCCTTCCATGATGTCCTTGCCGCCACCGCCGTGGACGTGCAGGTCGATGAAACCCGGCAGCAGGTAAGGCAGGTCGTTGTCCGCCGGGTCGCACAACTGACCTTCGATGCGCACGATCCTGCCGTGCTCATGGATCAGTCGGCCGCGAATCCAGCCTTGGGCAGTGAGGATGTTGTCTTCGGACATCAGTGGTTCTCCGGCTTCGGTGACGCAGGGCCTGGCGTCGAAACGCTTAGCGACGAAGCTCTGCGACAAAGTCGTAATAATCGTTGCGGCAATAGGTGTCGGTGACTTCGATCGGGGTGTTGTCTTCGAGGTAGCCGACCCGGGTCATCAGCAGCATGGCGGTGCCAGGGGCGATGCCGACCAGCGCGGCGAATTCGTCCGAGGCATTGATCGCCTGAATGTGTTGCAGGGCGCGCACCACCGGTTTTCCGATGCCGTCGAGGTATTCGTAGAGCGAATCGCCGACCGCTTGCGGCTGGGCAATGATCGACGCGGGCAGGGTGCTCATCTCGATGGCCATCACGGTGTCGTCGGCTTTACGCAGGCGCTTGAGGCGCGCGACTTTGTCGTAAGGCGAGAGCGCGAGGCGGATCAGTTCTTCGTGGGTCGGCTGGGTGATTTCCCGCTCCAGCCATTGCGAGCTGGGCACGAAGCCCTTGAGGCGGAGCATTTCGCTGAAGCCGGACAGCCGTGACAGCGGTTGTTCGAGGCGCGGGGTGATGAAGGTGCCGGAACCTTGGCTGCGACGAATCAGGCCTTGTTCGAACAGCACTTCCAGCGCCTTGCGGGCGGTCACGCGGGAGATGTTCAGCATTTCGCTGAGGTTGCGTTCCGACGGCAATGCCTGCTCGGCTTTCCACTGACCGGCATGGATCGCCGCTTCCAGGTTGCGCGCCAGTTGCAGGTACAAAGGTGTGGGCTGGGTGTCGTCAGGGCGCAGGGCCAGGATGTGGTTCATGGGTGTGGGTTCCGATGCGGATAGTGGAGTGTTGTCGCCCCGGTAATGGCGCAAAGTTAATACCACTTGAATACCATGTCAACGCCAGTGGTCTGCTCTGGGCGCGCAAATACGCGCCGCGCTGGAGGGTGCGCTGGCGTTGGTTTTTAAATGGTATTAGAGGTGGGGTTTTTGAAAGCAAAGATCGCAGCCTGCGGCAGCTCCTACAGGTGAAATTGGCATCAACCCTGTAGGAGCTGCCGCAGGCTGCGATCTTTTGATTTTATTTTTCGATGGCGACCGACGGTGGTCGTTACGGGCGGATTTCGATCATCGTGCCGTCTTTGACCAGACCCCAGACTTCGCGCATGTCGACGTTGCGCATGCCAATGCAGCCGTTGGTCCAGTCCAGGGTGTGGAACAGTTCTTCAGGGTTTTCTTCAGTGTCCGGGGTGCCGTGAATCATGATCATGCCACCCGGTGCAACGCCTTCGCGGCGCGAGCGGGCGGAGTCGCTGATGTTCGGGTAGGAAATGTGCATGGCCAGGTTGAAGCGGTCACTGACCTTGCGCCAGTCCAGCCAATAGAGGCCTTCTGGCGTGCGCTGGTCCCCTTCCATGAGCTTTTGCCCTTTGGGATTTCTGCCCAATGAGATGCGATAGGTCCTGAGGGGCTTGCCATCATTGATCAGTTGCAACTGACGAGCAGATTTGAGCACCAACACTTTTTCGATGGTTTTGCCGTCCAGGGTCTCCGTGGTGGCAGCTTGGGAAACCATGACAAACGACAGGCAGAAGAGGGCAAGCAACCAGCGCATTAAAACGATATCCCTGAGAGTACGGCGTACTTTTATAGTTTAAGTGATCGCAGGCTGAGCAAGCGGAGGAATTGATTCGGAACGCACAGGGAAATGTTCTGCCCGGCGGTCAGCGAAGAAGCATTCTAGGGTACGGCCGACCGTGCGGAAAGCCAGCTCCGACCACGGGATGTCGGCTTCTTCGAAAAGCTTCACTTCCAGGCTTTCTTCGCCCGCGGCGAAGTCCAGGTCCACCAGCTCGGCGCGAAAGAACACATGCACCTGGCTGATGTGGGGGACGTCGATCAGCGTATAGATGTTCAGGTTGCGCACCCGTGCACAGGCTTCTTCGGCGGTTTCGCGAATCGCCGCCTGTTCGACGGTCTCACCGTTTTCCATGAAACCGGCCGGCAAGGTCCAGTAACCCCGACGCGGCTCGATGGCACGCCGGCACAACAGCACCCGAGTGCCCCAGGTCGGCAGGCAGCCGGCGACAATATTCGGGTTCTGGTAATGGATGGTCTGGCACGTGTCGCAGACGTACCGCAGGCGTGAATCGCCTTCGGGAATGCGTTGGGTGACCGGGTTGCCGCACTGGCTGCAGAATTTCATGCTGGGCTTCCGAAAAGGCTGCGCCTATCTTGGCGTGCAGGGGTGTCTGTCGGCAAGTTGTCGTTTAGCGACATGCCGCGGTTCAGGGGTTGGGCGGTCGATGTGTTTGGTGCATGATGCAAAGTAGCGAATAAATCGAGAAGTCTCATGCTGGACGAGCTACTGCATCGGGTAAGCAACCACACGCCGCGTACACTGGAAACCGACCGACGTTTTCCGGAGGCCGCGGTCCTGGTGCCGATCACTCGCAGTGACGAGCCGGAGCTGGTCCTGACCCTGCGCGCCAGCGGGCTTTCGACCCACAGCGGTGAAGTGGCCTTCCCCGGCGGGCGACGTGATCCGGAAGATTCGGACCTGGTGTTCACCGCACTGCGCGAAGCCGAAGAGGAAATCGGCCTGCCACCCGGTCTGGTGGAAGTCATCGGCCCGCTGAGCCCGTTGATCTCCCTGCATGGGATCAAGGTCACGCCTTACGTTGGGGTGATTCCGAACTTCGTCGAGTACCGGGCCAACGACGCTGAAATTGCCGCGGTATTCAGCGTGCCGCTGGAGTTCTTCCGCAAGGACCCGCGCGAGCACACGCACCGCATCGATTATCAGGGGCGCAGCTGGTATGTGCCGAGCTACCGTTTCGGCGAATACAAGATCTGGGGCCTGACGGCGATCATGATCGTCGAGCTGATCAACCTGCTCTATGACGCGCAGATCAGCCTGCATCAACCGCCGAGTAGTTTTCTCGATATTTGAAGCCGTCGCGCGTAGGACGTGAACCTGTTGTCGCCAATGAAAGCCTGCCTGAGCCTTGAGGATAAAACGATGAAATACCGCCTGGGTGACGCCTGTGTCGAAACCCACCCGCAGAGCTGGGTCGCACCCAACGCCGTGCTGGTGGGCAGGGTCAAACTGGAAGAGGGCGCCAACGTCTGGTTCAACGCGGTATTGCGCGGTGACAACGAGTTGATCCTGATCGGCAAGAACAGCAATGTGCAGGATGGCACGGTGATGCACACCGACATGGGCTACCCACTGACCATCGGCACCGGCGTGACCATCGGCCACAACGCCATGCTGCACGGTTGCACGGTGGGCGATTACAGTCTGATCGGCATCAACGCGGTGATCCTCAACGGCGCGAAAATCGGCAAGAACTGCATCATCGGCGCCAACTCGCTGATCGGTGAAGGCAAGGAAATTCCTGACGGCTCGCTGGTCATGGGCTCGCCGGGCAAAGTGGTGCGTGAGCTGACCGAGCCGCAGAAGAAAATGCTCGAAGCCAGCGCTGCCCACTATGTGCACAACGCCCAGCGTTATGCCCGCGACCTGGCGGTCGACGAGGCATGAACGCGCCCGAACGACCGGTGGCGTCGCCTTGCGTGAGCATTTGCGCGCTGGATGAGCAGGATATCTGCACCGGATGCCAGCGCACGGCCGAG
>CAYNGZ010000164.1:0-11821 GCA_964396695.1 uncultured Pseudomonas sp. | reverse complement strand
CCGCGACCGCGCAGCGCAGCCGTGACACGCCGACGCTGTCGGTGTTCGACAACCGCAGGCTTCAGGTGCGTACCGTGCGATATAACCGCACCACAGCCGATGAGGCGCCCGACGAGCTGATTACAAGCCAGACTTGGTCCGCGCGTGGGGACCTGGCCAGCACCATCGATGCCCGTCTGTTCGACGGGCAGCAGCAAAACCCGGACATTGCGCCGAACTTCCGCTACATCTGCTCGCTTTCCGGTCAGCCGCTCGTAGTATTTAGCCAGGACGCCGGCGAGCGCCTTTCGCTGTCTGACGCAGAGGGGGCCCCCATTTGGCAGCGCGACGGACGTGACCAGCAACTGCGTTACACCTATGACCTGCTTCACCGCCTCACGTCTGTCACGGGACAGGCTGCCGATGGTGCATCGCTCGTGAGCGAGCACCTCATCTACGGTGATGCTGCGGCACCGATTGGTGCCAATTTACGCGGCCGGCTCTGGCAACACTATTCGCCGGCGGGTTTGAGTCTCACGCCCGCTTACAGCCTCACGGGCCAGCTGTTGAGCACTCACCAGCGGTTTCTGCTTGACGATGTGCTCGATAGCGACTGGCAGGGTGACGATCCAGCCGCTTGGGCGCGCGATCTCGCGCCTGACACCTACACGACACGATGGACTTACGATGCCCTCGGGCAGGAATTAGGGCGCACCGATGCGCGCGGCAACCAGCAGCGTCAGCGCTTCAACCTCGCCGGCCAGTTCGCTGGCAGCGACCTGCAGCTGGCCGGCCAAGCCGCTTGGCAGCCTCTGTTACGGGCGATCGGTTACAGCGCCGCCGGTCAGGTACTGCGCGAGGAAGCCGGCAATGGCGTCGTCAGTGACTACACCTATGAGCCGCAAACCCAGCGGCTGGCCGAATTGCGCACCACTCGCCCCGTCAAGAACGGTCGCCCCTCCGTGTTGCAGGTGCTTTCGTACGAATATGACCCTATCGGTAACCTGCTCGCGATCATCAATGCGGCCGAGGCCATCCGCTATACCCGCAACCAGCGCGTCGATCCCGTCCATCGCTACACGTATGATGCGCTGTCCCAACTTTCGCAGGCCACGGGGCGGGAAAATGCCAACGCCGGTCGCCAGAGTCAGGCACTGCCACCGGCGATTGTGCCGCTCCTCCAGGAAACCGGCGAACTCACCAACTACAGGCGTACCTACACCTATGATCGCGGGGGGAATCTCACGGCAATGCACCACCAGGGCACAACACCCTATGCGCTGCAGATGGCAGTCGCTCGCGGCTCGAACCGCGCTGTCCCGCAGACCGACGGCCTGACCCCGGATGACGTGAACGGCTATTTCGACGCCTGTGGCAACCTCAAGGAGCTGGGTCCCGGCCAGCAACTGGCATGGGACGGCCGCAACCAGTTGCAAAGTGCCACGCAGATCGTGCGCCGTGGCGCTGCCGACGACACCGAGGTGTACTGGTATGATGGTGCGGGTCAACGCGCTACAAAGCTCAGCTCGGCACAGACCAGTGGCACCACCCGCATCGAGCGGGTACGTTACCTGCCGGGGCTCGAGATTCGCCAGACCGAACAGCGCCTCGCCGGTGGCGGCCCTCCCGTCCTCGTCGAAGACCTGAACGTACTTACCCTTGGTGCGGCGGGCCGCCAATCGGTACGCTTGCTGCATTGGGAGCAAGGCCAACCGGCGTCGATTGAGAACAACCTATTGCGCTACAGCCTCGACGACCAGATTGGCTCGTCGATGATCGAACTCGATGCGCAGGCCGATATCCTCACCTGGGAGGAGTACTTCCCCTACGGCGGCACCGCCGTGTGGTCGGCGCGCGGCGACATTGAGGCCAAGTACAAGTACGTCCGCTACTCGGGGCAGGAGCGCGACGCCACCGGCCTCTATTACTACGGCCTGCGCTACTATGCCCCATGGGTTGCTCGATGGCTCAACCCAGATCCAGCTGGCCCCGTCGATGGAGTCAATCTCTTTTGCATGGTTGCCAACAATCCGGTCACCAGACGGGATATTGGCGGGTTGGCGGGATCAGAAGAAGAAATACCACTTCTGCAAATGCGAAAGCACGATTCAGGTAGAAACTTGAGTGACTTCGCGCGGAGTGGCGTCCGAAGAGCCGGCCAACAATTAGCCCGGTTAGCTCCCGGTTCGCGCGAGGACCAGTACATAAGGTTTGACAACCCAGTCTATGCTGACACGACGGAGCCCGTCGAAGTCGGAGCTTCAGGGCCATCGGCTTCGTCCAGGCTTGCCGATGCACTGCGGCAGCGCATGGCCTCCGTACGCGCATCATTCGTTCGCCGACCGCGTGAGCGCGCGTACGAAACTATACCTCTTCTGGACTTCGAATCAGAGGCAAGTAGTGGGCCAATATACACGATCAGTCGCGCGGCTAATGATGGCCCAGGAAGGCTGCCACCTTCCGGTTATCAACGGTTGGGGTCATCGAGTGAACTGCGTTCCAGTCGCGCCGCCAAAGAAGCTGTCAGGCAGTTGAATCCTCAACCGGCGTCAAGCGGACAAGGCGAAGAAATCGAATTGACTACGATATCTCCAGCAAACGCGAGTTGGGAGGAAACGCTTTCGCGAGCGCGGCAAATTGTTGGGGAGGGGGGAGAGGCGCTTAACCAAGCAGATTTCGCACTGGATATCAGCGGAATTAATGTTGAGCTGCGAGAGCAGGAGGTTTTGGACATAGCGGCCGCCCTACATCAACTCACGGCGCAGAGCTCAACCTCATCCCCGGAAAGCGGGCTTGAAACTGCTTCGCTTTTAGGGACCAGGCAAGCAACAGGCGGTGCAGCAGCATCGACCGATTCAGAAATGTTGTCTTTTGTTGCATTCGCATGGTGGTCGACTGCATTTTTTGCATTCGCTTTTGCTTTCTCATTCTTCGGCTTCGCATGGGCTATCAATTCAAGAAGGGCTGGAGTCTGAAGTGCTGTATGGGAGTGAGACGCTGCTGGATAGCCTGGACGACGTGATCATCCAGGTCCTTTACACAGCCATCAGTTGAGCCGCTGGAAGGGAGGAAAACGTCATGAACCCGTTTACCGCCGCGCCGACACCGCCGCTGCAATTCATCAGCGCAGCATTCCCGAAGGGCGGTGCGGCTGACACCTGCGCTCACCCTGACCTACCGCAGCCACCAGGGCAACGGCCCGTTCGGGCTGGGGGTGGCGCTCACACAGGCCGCGTGCCTCAAGCAGGTGCGCTTCGGCAATGCGCGCGCCGACCTGGCACCGTGGTCGACGTCGGAAGGCTTCGACCCGGCTACCGAGACCTGGCTGTTCGCGCTGGTATTCGACTACGGCGAGCATGCTGACACGCCGCAGGGGCCGGCCTGGATCGAGAGCCGGCCATGGCTGCGCCACGCTGACCCGTTCTTCCGATGGACAGCGCTTCCGAGCAGGCGGTCGAGGCGAGAGCACCGGGCACGTCAACCCGAAATACGGCAACGAACCGGGGCGACTGTTCTATACCCACATCTCCGACCAGTACGCGGTTCAGCACACACGTGGTGAATGTCGGTGTGCGGGATTCGACCTATGTGCTCGATGCCGATTGAAAATTGACCCAGGGCGAATTGCTGATTTTTGCATCAGCAATTGTGGATAAGCTTAGCAGCAGTGTCCTGCTGACATAGGCACTAAGCCCCACCGCATGCAGGCATACGGCAGGGTATTCCCGGTGTAGATCAAAACGGTTCATCGTCCTCTGTACAGTCATCGTCCTTGCGCTCTCGCTCACGTGATTTGATCTTTGTCTGGGCGACCAGGCTGCTGTGTTGCAGGCGGTAGGACTCGTTACCTGTTTCGACGATGTGGCAGTGGTGTGTCAGTTTTCAATGAGCGCCGGCACTCATGCCCCCCCGGCGAGCGCCAACTGCCGCTGCCCGCCCGAGAGGAATTACTTAATGATATCACTCTGATCCTGGAACTGATCGACAAAGCGGCCAAGCGGCGAACCTCCTACGAAAATTTACGCAGGGAACGAACTGCACAGCGCAAGAAGCTTTTCGGTGGTTAGCACTCAAAGGGGCTACTGCTGCTGATGGCCGAGCATAAGATCAACCTATGGGATGAGGCAGAGCCGAGCAATGGGAACTCATGATGACAGAGCATCGAGGTCCAACAGCACAGATTCTGCCTCAGCCCAGATGTATTTGTTCTCGGTGGGCAAAACCGGGGCAGCTTCAGTGCTGCGATGCCCACCTCGCTGTAGGGCGTGACTCGGGAAAGTCGCGGGAGGTGTCTCGATCATACAGCCTCCTCGCGACCAGCCATGCCCGCTTTGCTGACCCGCAGCGAGCCGGCGGCCTGCTGAAATACCAAGTCCTTGATCCAGGGTTCAGGTGGCCGGTTGAGCTTGAGGTTGAACTCGCCGAAGCGCTTTACGTTGCTGGTCAAATAAGGGCTGAGGAAAGACACATCCTCATCGGTGAACTGCCAGCCCTCGCGTACCAGCTTCTGCAAGATACGCATCATGTCCACGGTGTTCTGCAGGATCACCGACGAGGCCACCATATCGTTGTAGCGTAGACGCTTCTGCTGCTCGTCCGGATCGTTCTCAGCGATCACGTCGCCACCGAAGGACAGCCATTTGGAGAAACCATTGTAAGACTCAATCTTGTTGGTGTTCGCGGTGACCTCCTGACGCAACTCGCGACTACCAATCCATTTGAGCAGGAAAATGGTCCGGATCACACATCCCAGCTCCTGCGCTGCATGGTAGAGCTTGTTGCGTCGACTATACGAGCCAAGTTTGCGCAGCAGCATTGGCGAGGATATTTTGCCGGCTTGAATCGATAGCGCGACCTGCATCAGATCCTGCCAGTGAGTCTCAATCAGGGGCCAGTCGGTGGTGTCCGTGAAGAGTCGGTTAATGTGCTTGTACGACACGCCGCGATCCGGTCGGCACATCACTAGATCGCGCCAGTTGCGGATACGTGGCATCAGGTTGATGCCCAGCAAATGGGTAAAGGCAAAGACTGTGGCTGATTGGCCCTGGGTGTCGGAATACACCGTATCGGGTTCGACGCTGAGGTCGACCTTGAGTAGCCCCTCGATGACATAGATCGCCTCCCAGATGCCTGGCGGAATGAAGTGCTGGAACACCGCGATGTAGTTGTTGGCAACATGTCGGTACGCTACAGCCCCCATCTTGCGGTAGCGGAAATGGTAGCCGGCCAGTAAGTTGTCGTCATAGAAGTCGAACTGCGTGCCGTCCGCGGCCACCGCTTTGCCATCGCCCCACAGCTTGGGTAGGTCAAGTTGCAGGTAGAGTTCCACCAGCTCGCGATTAGCCTTGTCAAGCTTCTCCAGCGAGAGATGGCGACGATTGGTATAGGACAGCATGTGCGGAGTGACATTACCGGCCAAATGCCGCGCGGCCTGGTTGGGGCCAAGATTGCAGCCCATGGCGAAGATGGTCATCAGGTAGCGCTCGGCCGGCTCTTTGAGCTTTGGCTCGTTGCCGGACATAGGCCCGAAATGCCGCGTGAACTGAATCCAGTGCTCAATATTGGCCATGATGTCCAGCACGTGCCTGGCTGGCATGCGCTGCATAAGCGCCGTCTGTAGCGAGATAGCCGAAGGCGGGATGTCGCGCGCGATCACTCGGCGCAGCACCGGCTCGCCGGCTTCGTTGATCGACACGTCACCTCTACAGGAGGGGAATTTTTCATCCAGTTGCTGCGCGGGGTCCTCCAACTGGGTTTTGAGGAGAGCAACAAACTCCTTCGCCGTACCAGGCAGTCCCACCTTTTCACAGTAGGCTGGTAGCCGCTGGAGACATTCTTCCCAGGGCAGCAACTGCTTGCGGTAGTCCGCGAAAGACTCTGACCCCAGCACGCACATATCACCCGAGCGCAGTTCGATGGCCAGGTAGGAGAACACGCAGACTTCCAGATAGCGTCGGTTAGTCGGAGGCCCTTCACTGGCAGAGCGACGCACGATCTTAACCCAGCGCTCCGAGGCAAACGACAAGTCGATGTGCTCGTCGATCCATTCGCGGTGTAGAGTTTCGCTGTCCTGGATAAGCAGAATCGCTTGGATCAGCGAGCGATCCTGAGTCGTGGGTTCCAGTTGGAGAAGATGACTGAGACGGAACAATAGCGAACGATGAGACTTGAAGTGCTTCCAGATCAGCGGCAGGTAGTTGTTGCCGCCGATTGCCTGGACTTCGGCGCAAGTTTCACGCAACCGATCCAAATTGCCATCGGGGGAGAGGTATTCCCGAATCAGGCTGCCAGCCTCTTGGTCATCCGGCTCTTGAACCAGAATCTGCACCACGCCGTCTAGGGTGGCCACCAGTTGCTCCAGCTTCTGACGTTGCCGCGCCTGGATTTGCTCCAACTCTTCCTTGGCGCGTTTGTGGATCGTCGATATCCGCCGGATGAACATCTCGACCAGGTGATCCCGAGTTCGTACTCGCATTCGATATATCAGGGCGAGCATCAGGGTGTAGCGTTTCGGCAGCGAGCAGTCCTTCAGTTCGGCGACGTCTGACGCAGCGGCTTGGGCTGCAAAGTGGCGGATCTTGGCATCGACGATCCCTTCAAAAATGGCTTCCAGATCCCCGAAGCTCTCTAGCCAGGCCAAGTGGTCAATCAGCACTTCCAGATGCTTGCGAGATGGCTTCTTGGGCGCCTGTTTCAGCGCATTGAAGTCGCTCTGGCGTCGACCGAAGTCAGTGTCGAGCAGTCCCTTTAGCTTATGGATCACCGCTATTGGCGCCCGGTCCACGACTAGGTTGAAGGTAACCTCTTGAGCGCTTGCCAAGGCAGTTTCTGCGATGTTGTTGAGCGTCGAATAAGCTGGAAATTCGTAGCCACGCTGAATCAGCTCATCAATCATGGCATTAATGAGATCGACTCGCTGCTCAAGAACTACAGCGCCGTCACGGGCAATTTGCTCAGTGACCGCTAGCCCGTCGCTGCTGTAGAAGGGGGTAACCTGCAGGTACTGCCGTATCGCTGCTTGGTGCCGGTAAAGGGTGCGGGGATTGCTGTAGCGCGGAACTATTCGTGCGCCGTAGCGTAGGCATTGCCGGACATGACTGATGAGCTCATGGGGAAGCTCCTCGAACGGAACGAAATAGTGCAACTGCTGAAACACCTTTAGCTGGATTGCCAGCCCAATCGATAGCGCTGGGCTCTTGGCGGTGTTGTTGACCCATTCAATCTCGGAGTCAGACAGGGAATAGCTTCGATGAAGCTCCTTGGCTGGCAGCTGACTGGGCAAGATCGGGTAGGCTGTTCTTTCCACCGAGGCCATTGAACGCATCCCCCAAGCAGGGCAAAAGCATCAGCATAGACTGCTAGCCAGGCGGTGGATGATCAGCAAATCAGCGACGACTAAATAATCCTATAAATCATAACGTTACAGTGCAAATGTCCTAATTTTTGCCATATCTCGGCATGCCCCCTAATCCTCCTGCGCGCCAGGCAACGCCAGGCAGAAACGTGCCACGTCTTCCTCGTTCATCGGTTTAGCCTTCATAGCAATCGATCCCCGCAGGCTTTGAATGATTCGGTCAAATGGTCAATCCAGGCGCGCACCGCCGGCAGCAGGCCGCGCCGATGAGGGTAGACGGCCAGTAGCCAACCGCCCGGCTGCGACCACTCGGGCAACAGTTGCACCAGCGAGCCCTTTTCCAGTTCCTCTTCGCAGTACATCATTGGCAACAGGGTGAAGCCAAGACCCGCCAGCGTGCAGGCTTTGCGCACGATGAAATCATCGATTCCCAGTCGTGCTTCCAGCGTCAAGTCGCAGCTTTTGCCCTGAGCATCGAGCAGGCGCAGATGCACCAGGCGATCGGCTTCCAGAGCACCGAGCACCGGAACCTGTTTCAGGTCTTCCGGGCTGTTGACGGGATGGTCGCGTAGAAAGGCCGGGCTGGCGATCATCACCATTTGCGCCTGACGCAGACGCCGGGTGACCAGTAGCGGGTCTTCGTCGCCCAGTTCACGCACCCTCAAGGCGACGTCGATACCTTCGGTCACCAGATCGACCCGGCGGTTGAGCAACTGCATCTCCAGTTGTACTTGCGGGAAACGTTCCAGAAAGGAACTGATGACCGATGGCAAAAACTCATGGGCCAGGCCCACCGGGCAGGAGACTCGCAACCGCCCTCGGGGTTCGCTGGACATGCTGGCGACGGCCTCGTCGGCCATTTCGGCTTCCAGCAGCATCGACTGACAATGGCGTAAATAGCGCTCGCCGACAGCGGTCAGCTTGAGCTGGCGGGTGGTGCGCTGGAGAAGGCGGGCGCCCAGGCGCTCTTCCAGTTCGGCGATGCGCCGCGACAACCGCGATTTGGGAATGCCCAACAAGCGCCCGGCGGCGGCGAAACCGCCGGCTTCAACCACTTTGGCGAAGTAATAGAGGTCATTGAGGTCTTGCATGGTGTGACTCGACTGTTCTATCAGTGGGACAAACTATCGCATTATTGCTGTCTAATCAGCTATTGGTTTCATATGTAGGATTGTCTCCACTAGATCGCCCGGTGGCGATCCTCACTTGGAGATCCCACATGAAACTCTTGCACATCGATTCAAGCATCCTTGGCGACAACTCTGCTTCCCGTCAGTTGAGCCACAGTGTCGTCCAGGCCTGGAAAACCGCCGAACCTGCTGCCGTGGTGACCTATCGTGACTTGGCCAGCGATGCCATCAGCCACTTCTCCGCACAGACGCTGGTTGCTGCCGGCACCACCGCCGAGTTGCGTAACGCCGCACAACAGCACGAAGCCGAGCTGAGCGCTTCGACCCTGGCCGAATTCCTGGCGGCCGATGCTGTCGTGATCGCAGCGCCCATGTACAACTTCACCATCCCGACTCAGCTCAAGGCCTGGATCGACCGCATTGCCGTTGCCGGCCAGACGTTCCGTTACACCGAAGCCGGCCCGGAAGGCTTGTGCGGCAACAAGAAAGTGGTGGTGGTGTCGACTTCCGGCGGTCTGCACGCGGGGCAAGCGACGGGCGTAGGTCATGAAGAGTATTTGAAAGTCATGCTGGGCTTCATGGGCATCACCGACGTCGAGTTCGTCCGCGCCCATGGCCTGGCGTACGGTGACGAGGTTCGCAGCAAAGCCATGAGCGACGCTCAGGCGCACATCAGCGAGCAATTGTTCGCAGCAGCGTAAGGCTTTCGTAAAGAGTTAAATAGCTCAGGCAATACCCACTAGACTCTGTATTCTGATCGTCGTAAAACGATCAGGGTACGGAGTTTTTCTGCTTCTGCATCAAAAACGCCGTCGTTTCAGGTGTTGGCCCAGGTTATGCAGTTATCGGGTTATCGGCCCCGTTCTGCACAGGCCTTGAAAGCGGCAAAAAGTCGGCACAAGGCTCTAAATCCAAGGGAATGGAAGAAAACGGGTATTCCAGTCAGGTAACAAGGTGGGGCATCCCATGCTGCGTCTTAATGCAATGTTACTGATCTGCCTGCTCAGCAGCCTGATTACAGTGCACGCCGCACCTGCGCCGTCCCCTCACTGGAGCGTTGGTTATCATCAGCTGACGTTTCTCGATCCGCTGGATCTGCAACCGATGCGCGCCATTGCCTTTTATCCGTCGACCGGCATCGAGCATTCAAGCAAGGTCGAGGGCTATCAGATCCAGGCGACCGAAGATGCGCGAGTCGCCATTGGTCGCTTTCCGATGCTGATGCTGTCCCACGGCAACATCGGTACCCCACTGGCGTTGCATGACCTTGCCACATCGCTGGCACGCAAAGGCTTTGTGGTGGTGGCGGTGATTCATCCCGGTGACAACTCCAAGGACCACAGCCGCCTCGGTACATTAAGCAACCTCTATGGCCGGCCGATCCAGATTTCCGAAGCCATTACCGCAACCCTGGCCGACCCGATGCTGTCGCCGTTCGTCAATCCTGACGAGGTCGGGGTGATCGGCTACTCGGCCGGTGGTGAAACCGCATTGATTCTTTCGGGCGCCACACCGGACCTGAACCGTTTGCGCCGTTACTGCAAAGAACGTCCTGACGACGGGGATGCCTGCAGCACCAACGGTGAACTGATTGTCGACCGCGATGACTTGCGGCCAGTCGCTGACCCACGGGTCCATTCCTTGTTGCTGATGGCGCCATTGAGCCTGAAATTCGGTCGCCATACCCTGGCCGGTGTGCATGTGCCGGTGCTGCTCTATAGCGGCGATGGCGACAAACTGGTCGCGCTCGATAAAAACGCCGCGGCGCTCGCTCGCAAACTCCCCGTCGCCCCGGATTTCAAACTGCTGGCCGGGGCCGGGCACTTCGTGTTCATGGCGCCATGTACGCCGGAGCAGCGGGTGGCGATGCCGGCGTTGTGCACCGATGCCGATGGCGTTAACCGAGAAGACATTCACCGCAACCTGATCTCCGAAGCCGGGCGTTTCTTTGCCCAGACCCTGAGCAAGCCAAGCCAAGCCGGGATGCAGACGGCTGACCAGACGTTGCCGTAGACGCCAGGATCTTACGACGGGCTGAGTGCCGAGCGACGTTTCAGGAGCAGGGTCAGCCCCAGTCCGGTGATCGACAGCAGCGCCGCGCAGAAGAAAATCCACGAGTACCCCAGATTCAGCGCCACCGCGCCCATCAATGGCCCGGCAATCGCCAGCGCCAGATCGAAAAACACCGCGTAGGCACTCAAACCGGCGCCACGACTGCTGCTTGGCACTTGCTTGATCGCTTCGACACCCAATGCCGGGTAAACCAGCGACAGTCCGAACCCGGTCAGCCCCGCGCCAATCAACGCCACTGCCGTCGTAGGTGCCAGCCAGAGCAGGGCCAGCCCCAGGGTTTCGATGCTCATGCAGGCGATCGCCGAGTTGAACCCGCCAAAGCGGTTGATGCTGGAGACAAACAACAGGCGCGCCAGAATGAAGCATAGGCCAAATACCGTCAGGCACCACGCCGCGCCGGTCCAGCCGCGACTGATATAGAACAAGGTAATAAAGGTAGTCAGTGTGCCGTAGCCAATCGAGGCCAGGCTCAGGCTCGCGCCAAACGGCGCGATGCGCCCGAACACCGCCCAAAACGGCAGTCGCTCACCGCGAATGACTGGCACCGAGGGTTTGTTGCGAATCAGCAGCAGCGCCGCCAGCGCCAGCACCGACAGCGCAATCCCAAGGCTGGCGAACCCCCACGCGCCGACCATCACTACACCCAGCGGCGCACCAATGGCAATCGCGGCATACGAAGCAATCCCGTTCCAGGAAATCGAGCGGGAAGTGTGTTCGGCTCCCACCTGGCCCATGCACCAACTGACGGAGCCGACAGCGATCAGGCCCTGGGCGATTCCCAACAATAATCGACCGCCGATCAGAATCATCAGGCTCAGCAACGGCAGGTTCTGCAACAAGGTCGACAGCAACGTCAGCACGCCACTGAGCATGATCCCCAGTAACCCGTACACAATCGCCTGCTTGGTGCCGATACTGTCCGACATGCGCCCGGCCATGGGCCGGCTGAACAAGGTAGCGAGGTACTGCGAACCGATGGTCAGGCCGGCAACAATGGCGCTGAACCCCAGTTGTTCATGAACATACCCCGGCAGCACCGCAATCGGCAGGCCGATACAGAGAAACGCAACAAAGGCATAAAAAACGATGGAGACGATCTGCAGGGTGATCGCCATGGAACTGACGGGAGGCGTTTGTTGCGCAGACATGAGGGCTCGTTCGCGGGCGGGCGGTTAGAGAGCTGCATCATGGCGCGAGCCTGAAATAAAAGGAAGCAGGCTAACGGTTAATTCCCCCGTAGGAGGGGCCGCCCCCTCTTCGAGGCCGCGCTGTCGCGCAAGGAACA
>CAYNGZ010000163.1:0-11964 GCA_964396695.1 uncultured Pseudomonas sp. | reverse complement strand
ATATAAATCAATAAGTTATTTTTTGTTCCATAAGAGCTGCCGCAGGCTGCGATCTGTTGACTTTAAAAGATCAAAAGATCGCAGCCTGCGGCAGCTCCTACGGTCGTAAATCTCTATGAAGCTGGCCAAATGACCCAAGCACTCATCGAACTGTCAGACCTGGGCTTCAGCTGGCCCGGTCATCCACCCTTGCTGGATATTCCGGCGTTTCGCCTGGAACCCGGTGAAACGCTGTTCCTCAAAGGTCCCAGCGGCAGTGGCAAGACCACCCTGCTCGGCTTGCTCGGTGGTGTGCAGAAGCCCGATCGCGGGAGCATTCGCCTGCTCGGCCAGGAGCTGACTGAACTGTCGGCTGGCGCCCGCGATCACTTTCGGGTCGACCACACGGGCTACATCTTCCAGCAGTTCAACCTGCTGCCGTTTCTCTCGGTGCGCGAGAACGTCGAACTGCCGTGTCACTTCTCCAAACTGCGCGCCAGCCGCGCGATTCAGCGCCACGGCAGCATTGATCAGGCGGCCGCGACCTTACTCGCGCACCTGGGGCTCAAGGATGAAACCCTACTGGGCCGCCGCGCCGACTCGCTGTCCATCGGCCAACAGCAACGGGTCGCCGCCGCCCGCGCGTTGATCGGTCAGCCGGAACTGGTCATCGCCGACGAACCGACCTCGGCGCTCGACTACGATGCCCGGGAAGCCTTTATTCGCTTGTTGTTCGCCGAGTGCCGCGAAGCCGGCTCCAGCCTGCTGTTCGTCAGCCACGACCAGAGCCTGGCACCGTTGTTCGATCGTCACTTGTCGCTGGCCGAACTCAATCGCGCCGCCACGCCCGAAGAGGTCTGAGATGTATTTGTTTCGTCTAGCCATGGCCAGCCTGGCTAACCGCCGCTTCACCGCGATCCTGACTGCGTTCGCCATCGCCTTGTCGGTCTGCCTGCTGTTGGCGGTGGAGCGGGTGCGCACTGAAGCAAAGGCCAGCTTCGCCAGCACCATCAGCGGCACCGACCTGATCGTCGGCGCGCGCTCAGGCTCGGTGAACTTGCTGCTGTATTCGGTGTTTCGCATCGGCAACGCCACCAACAACATCCGTTGGGACAGCTTTGAGCACTTCGCCAACAACCCGAAAGTGAAATGGGCGATCCCGATTTCCCTCGGTGATTCGCACCGCGGTTATCGCGTGATGGGCACCACCGATGCCTACTTCCAGCATTACCAGTACGGCCATCAGCAAAACCTGCAACTGGCCAGCGGCCGGGCGTTTGCCACGGACCCGTTCGAAGTGGTGCTGGGCGCCGAAGTGGCCGATGCGCTGCATTACAAACTCGGCGACAAACTGGTGCTGGCTCACGGCGTAGCGGTGATCAGCCTGGTCAAGCACGACGACAAACCGTTCACCGTGGTCGGCATCCTGAAGCGCACCGGCACCCCGGTTGACCGCACGTTGCACATCAGCCTCGGCGGCATGGAAGCGATCCACATCGACTGGCACAACGGTGTGCCGGCTCAGGGCAGCGGTCGGATCAGCGCCGATCAGGCGCGCAATATGGACCTCACGCCGCAAGCCATCACCGCCTTCATGCTCGGCCTCAACAGCAAAGTCGCGACCTTCGCCGTGCAACGCGAGATCAATGAGTTCCGTGGCGAACCGATGCTGGCGATCTTGCCGGGCGTGGCCTTGCAGGAACTCTGGAGCCTGATGGGCACCGCTGAAAAAGCCTTGTTCGTGGTGTCGCTGTTCGTGGTGCTGACCGGGTTGATCGGCATGCTCACGGCGATCCTCACCAGCCTCAATGAACGCCGCCGCGAAATGGCGATCCTGCGTTCGGTCGGTGCCCGGCCATGGCACATCGCAACGTTGCTGGTGCTGGAAGCCTTTGCGTTGGCGCTGTCCGGGGTGGTTGCGGGCCTGGCGCTGCTGTATGTGTGCATCGCTGCGGCCCAGGGTTACGTGCAATCGACCTACGGTTTGTACCTGCCACTGGCCTGGCCAAGCGAGTATGAATGGACGCTGCTCGGTGGCATCCTGATCGCCGCGTTGCTGATGGGCAGCGTGCCGGCCTGGCGTGCCTATCGCCAGTCGTTGGCCGATGGTCTGTCGATCCGTTTATGAGGACGTTGAAGATGCTCCGCGCTCTGCCTGCACTGTTGATGCTGGTCACCCTGCCCCTGTGGGCGGCTGCGCCGAAAGACCTGACCTGGTCGGAAATGATTCCGCCGGACGCGCCGGCAGAAGTGCCGAACATGAAACCGTTGCACGACCTGTCGCAGATGAGCAGCGCGCTGTCCGCCGAGTCCGCACCGGCGGCCAAGCAAGAGATGCCCAATGCACCAGTCGTGAAAAGCCTCGACGGCCAGAACATCCGCTTGCCGGGTTACATCGTGCCGCTGGAAGTCAGCGAGGAAGGTCGCACCACCGACTTCTTGCTGGTGCCGTATTTCGGCGCGTGCATCCACGTACCACCACCGCCGTCGAACCAGATCGTCCACGTCAAAAGCGCGGTCGGGGTGAAGCTCGACGAGCTCTACCAGCCGTACTGGATCGAAGGTGCGCTGCAGGTCAAAGCGTCGACCAGTGAACTGGCGGATGCCGGTTACCAGATGGAAGCGGACAAGATTTATGTGTATGAGTTGCCGGAGTGAGTCCCATCACACTTTCATTGAGCTGAGTCAAAAGCGCCGTTCCTGACGCTTCGTACCATTGGACATAGAGAATTCGAATCGTCCTTTGGAGCCCCCATGCACAAGTCATTGCTTAGCGCTTCCCTCATTGCATTCGCGCTTGCAACCCCGTTCGCCCAAGCCCACGAAGCCGGTGACATCATCGTTCGGGCCGGTGCAATCACCGTCAACCCGACCGCTGGCAGCTCCACCGTCAAGGTCGACCGCGGTCCATTGGCGGGTGCGGATCTGGGCGGCAAGGCAACCATGAACAGCGACACTCAGCTGGGCCTGAACTTCGCGTACATGCTCACCCCCGAGATCGGCATCGAGCTGCTCGCCGCCTCGCCGTTCCAGCATGACGTGAACCTCAAAGGCACCTCCCTGGGCGCGGCCAACGGTAAGCTCGGCACCCTCAAACACCTGCCGCCGACCCTGAGCGTGGTTTACTACCCGCTCAACAACAAGTCTGCATTCCAGCCGTATGTGGGCGCCGGTATCAACTACACCTGGATCTACGACGAAAAGCTCAGTAACGAAGCACAAGCCAACGGCTTCAGCAACTTCAAGACGAAAAACTCTTGGGGCCTGGCATGGCAGGTCGGTGCCGATTACATGCTGACCGACCACATCATGCTCAACGGCCAGGTGCGCTACATCGACATCGACACCACCGGCTATGTGGACAACAACGCAGTCGCCCCCGGCACCCGCGCCAAGGTCAACATCGACGTGGACCCGTGGGTCTACATGGTGGGCCTGGGCTACAAGTTCTAAGCCACACACGCACAAAAAAGGCGCTTCGAAGGGCGCCTTTTTACTGAGCTACTGATCGTTCCCACGCTGCGTGGGAACGATCTTAAAAGCTTAGCGCCCCAACAATCGCGCCAGCCCGACGCTCATTGGCGTCTGCTCGGGGAAGGTGAAGCGCTGCAACAGACGCCGGTTATTCGCCCGTGAATGGCGGATGTCACCGGAGCGCGCCGGGCCGTAGCTGATCGGTGGCAACTGCCCCACCACCTCTTCCAAAGCCTGGAGCATTTGCTTGAGGGTCGTCGCCTGGTTCCAGCCGACATTCACCGCACCCACTTCAAGCGTCGGCGTTTCGATGGCCTGCACCAGCAGGTCGACCAGGTCTTCGACATAGACAAAATCGCGGGTCTGTTCGCCGTCACCGAACACGGTGATCGGCAGGCCTTTCTGCGCGCGCTCGCAGAAAATGCTGATCACCCCGGAATACGGCGATGACGGATCCTGACGTGGGCCGAAGATGTTGAAGAACCGGAAAATCGCCGGTTCCAGACCGTGCTGACGACGGTAGAAATCGAGGTAATACTCGCCCGCCAGCTTGTCCGACGCATAGGGTGTGAGCGGTGCCTTGGTCGTCTCTTCGTCAATCGACTCGCCTTCACCGTTATTGCCGTAGACCGCTGCGCTTGAGGCGAACAGCACGCGCTTGACCCCGGCCTGACGCATCGCTTCGCAGACGTTCAAGGTGCCGATGAAATTGCTCCGGTGAGTACGCACCGGGTCATCCACCGATGCCTGGACCGACGCCACGGCGGCCAAATGCGCCACGGCGCTGCACCCCGACATCACCTTTGCCACCCGCTTGGCATCGGCAACATCGCCTTCAATCAATTCGACGCGTGGATTATCCAGCGGCAGGTTATTGCGTTTACCGGTGGACAGGTCATCGAGAATCCGCACCGAATGCCCCTTGGCGAGCAAGGCATCGGCGAGGTGCGAACCAATAAAACCGGCGCCGCCGGTGATCAAAACAGGGCCATCAGCCATGACGATAAAACCTATCCAGTAAGCCCGGGAGCGCTGCGCGCCAGGCGCGTGGCTTGATCCCGAAGGTGTGCAGAATTTTCTTGCAGGCCAGTACCGCGTGCTGCGGTTCTTCGGCGGCATCCGGACGTGCGGCGTGAGCCTGCGCGGTCGGTGTTTCGATGGCCAGCGGGTGCAGAGTGCGGGCTTCGGCGAGGATCGCCTGCCCCAGCGCCAGCGGCGTGGTCGCCTCATGCCCGGCGTAGTGGTAGGTACCCCACAGTGGCGCCGCGCAATCGAGTTGCTTGAGCACCGAAATGATTACCCGCGCCGCATCGTCTACCGGCGTCGGGTTGCCACGCCGGTCGTCGGCCATCAGCAGCTCCTCAGGCAGTTCGGCACGCGCGAGGAAACGCCCGAGGGTGCCGTCGACGCTGTCATCGAGCAACCAGCCAAAACGCAGCATCACGTGTTGCGGGCAGGTCGCGCGCACGCTTTGTTCGATGCGCCACAAGGCCTGGCCACGCAGGCCCAGCGGCACAGGCTCGTCTTTTTCGCTGTAGGCCGTCGCCCGCGAGCCATCGAACACCCGGTAGCTGGAAGGCTGCACCAGGACGATGTTGTGATGCTGGCACAGTTCGGCCAGCCGCTCGACCGCCCGCTCCTGTCCGACCAGACGCGCCTCGGCCACGCTCTCGGCCTGAAACCAGTCGAAGTAGTAAGCGAGATTGATCAGCGCGTCGGGGCGCGTGTCGTCGAGCAGTTGTGTCAGGCTCGCGGCGTCCCAGCCGTCTTGGGGTGGACGGGGGGCGAGGAAACCGATGTCCTCCTCCGCACCGAGGCGAATCAGCGCCTGCCCAAGGGCATTTCCGCCACCCAGTAACATAAGGCGCATTCGCATAAAGTCAGCAGGCCCAGTCTGTTTGGAACGATGATGTTATCGACAGCGCCCGCAGGCTTGCCGTTGAGAATTGCCAGAATCGTTGCATTTTGCGGGTTTAAAGCGCAACCGTCACCCGTAAAGTGTAGATCCACCCGTTTGGCGCGACCCCTTGTGGCGAGGGAGCTTGCATCTTGCGCCCTCCAGCCGCATAAATTACCCCATGAATCTCCCCGAATCCGCGGACAGCGTCCTGAGCGGCTTTCACCCTGCCGTCAGCGCCTGGTTCAACAGCACCTTCCCGGCGGTCACCGCCGCGCAAGCCGGCGCGTGGCCGTTGATCCGCCAGCGCCGCTCGACGCTGGTCGCCGCACCCACCGGCTCTGGCAAAACCCTCACGGCGTTTCTCGCCGTCATCGATGATCTGGTCCATCAGGGCCTGGCCAACGGTGGCGAATTACCTGACGAAACCCTGGTGGTCTACGTCTCGCCCCTCAAGGCGCTGTCCAACGACATTCAGATCAACCTGCAGACCCCGCTGGCCGGTATCACCGAACACCTGCAGCGCCTGGGCTTTCCCGAATTACAGATCACCACCGCCGTGCGCACCGGCGACACGCCGCAAAAGGAGCGTTCGGCGATGCGCAAAAGCGCGCCGCACATTCTGGTAACGACCCCGGAATCACTGTACGTGCTGCTCGGCTCCGACTCCGGCCGGCGCATGCTCGCCAGCACCCGCACGGTGATCGTCGATGAAATCCACGCCATCGCCGGCAGCAAGCGCGGCAGTCATCTGGCGCTGAGCCTGGAGCGCTTGCAGGCTTTGTGTCTGGAACCGCTGATGCGCATCGGCCTGTCTGCCACGCAAAAACCCATCGAAGCGGTTTCACGCTTTCTGGTGGGCACCGACCGCCCCTGCGAGATCATCGATATCGGCCACGCCCGCCGACGGGACCTGGGCATCGAAGTGCCGCCGGTGCCGTTATCGGCGGTCATGGCCAACGATGTCTGGGAACTGGTCTACGACCGTATCGCCACACTGGCGCGCGAACACCGGACCACACTGATTTTCGTCAACACCCGGCGTCTGGCCGAGCGCTTGAGCCGTCACCTCAGCGAGCGTCTGGGCAAAGACGCGGTCGCCGCCCACCACGGCAGCCTGGCCAAGGAGTTTCGCCTCGATGCCGAGCAGCGGCTCAAGCGCGGTGATCTGCAAGTACTGATCGCCACCGCGTCGCTGGAACTGGGCATCGACATCGGCGACGTCGATCTGGTCTGCCAGATCGCCTCGCCGCGTTCGATAGCCGGGTTTCTGCAACGGGTCGGACGCTCCGGGCACCAGGTCGGCGGCACACCCAAGGGCCGCTTGTTCGCCACCACCCGCGACGACCTGATCGAATGCGCCGCCCTGCTCGATTGCGTGCGCCGGGGCGAACTCGATACCTTGCTGATTCCCGTCGCACCGCTGGACGTACTGGCGCAGCAGATCATCGCCGAGGTCAGTTGCCAGGAATGGCCGGAACAGGCGTTGCTCGACACACTGCGCCGCGCATCGCCTTACGCCGGACTCGACGACACGCACTATCAAGCGCTGCTGCAGATGCTCGCCGAAGGCTACAACGGCCGCCAGGGAGTCCGCAGCGCCTATCTGCACCGCGACGCCGTCACTCGCACCTTGCGCGGCCGGCGCGGCGCCAGACTGACGGCGGTGACCAGCGGCGGAACAATCCCGGACAACGCCGATTACAGCGTGCTGCTGGAGCCACAAGGACTGAACATCGGCAGCGTCAACGAAGACTTCGCGGTGGAAAGCATCGCCGGCGATGTGTTTCAACTGGGTAACACTTCGTACCGGATCCTGCGGGTCGAAACCGGCAAGATCCGGGTCGAGGATGCTCAGGGCCAACCGCCGACCATTCCGTTCTGGCTCGGCGAAGCACCGGGGCGCAGCGCCGAGTTATCGTTCGCCGTGGCGCGCCTGCACGCACACCTCGACGAGCTGCTGAGCGCCACACCCGGCAACGTGCAGCCGTGCCTCGACTGGTTGACCGGGCCCCTCGGCCTGAACCTCGCCAGCGCCGAACAACTGGTGGACTACCTCGCCCGCGCCCGGCTGACGCTGGGGGCCCTGCCGTCTCAGGACACGCTGTTGATGGAGCGGTTTTTCGACGAATCCGGCGGCACGCAGTTAATCATTCACACGCCCTTCGGCAGTCGCATCAACCGCGCCTGGGGCCTGGCCCTGCGCAAGCGTTTTTGCCGCACCTTCAACTTCGAACTACAGGCTGCCGCCAGCGAAGACGCGATCGTGCTGTCGCTGTCCACCAGCCACAGTTTCGAGCTGGACGAGGTCTGGCGTTATTTGCACAGCAACAGCGCCGAGCAGATCCTGATTCAGGCCGTGCTCGACGCCCCTCTGTTCGGAGTGCGCTGGCGCTGGAGCGCCGGTGTCGCCCTCGCGTTGCCGCGCTACAGCGGCGGTCGCAAAGTGCCGCCGCAGATCCAGCGAATGAAAAGCGAAGACCTGATCGCCAGCGTGTTTCCCGACCAGATCGCCTGCCTGGAAAACCTCGCCGGCGAGCGTGAAATTCCCGATCACCCGCTGGTCGAACAAACCCTCGACGATTGTCTGCACGAAGCCATGGACTGCGATGGCTGGCTGGCGCTGCTGCGGCGCATGGAGCGTGGTGAAGTGCGGCTGATCAGCCGCGACTTGCCTGCGCCCTCGCCGTTGGCGGCGGAAATTCTCAGTGCCCGGCCCTACACCTTTCTCGACGACGCGCCGCTGGAAGAACGCCGCACACAAGCGGTGCTCAACCGGCGCTGGAGCGACCCGCAATCGACCGATGACCTCGGCGCGCTGGATGCCGAGGCCATTCAATCGGTGCGCGAGGAAGCCTGGCCGCTGCCGACCAACGCCGATGAAATGCATGAAGCACTGATGAGCCTCGCCGCCATCAGCGACGCCGAAGCGCAGCTCAATCCGCAGTGGCCGCCCTGGCTGCAAACCCTGGCTGATAGCGGACGCGCCAGTCGTTTGCAGATCAATGCGGAGCAATCGTTATGGCTGGCACTGGAACGGCTGACCTGCCTGCAAGCGATCTATCCACAGGCCGCGTTGCAACCACCGTTGCAGGCCTTGCCGGGCTTCGATGAAACCTGGGGCGTCGATGAAGCGCGGGTCGAACTGATCCGCGCGCGTCTCAGCGCATTTGGTCCGCTGCCGATTCAGGCGATTGCCGAACCGCTTGGGCTTTCGACGGCTCACGTCACTCAAGCCCTGGCGCAACTGGAGCGCGAAGGTTACGTGTTGCGTGGGCGTTTCAGCCCGGCGGCCACGCAAGAAGAATGGTGCGAGCGGCATTTGCTGGCGCGCATTCATCGCTACACGGTCAAACGCCTGCGGCGGGAAATCGAGCCCGTGGCGTTGCAGGACTTCATGCGTTTTCTGTTTGACTGGCAGCATCTGTCCCCGGCAACGCAAGGCCAGGGCAGTGCGGTGCTGCCGGCGATTGTCAGTCAGTTCGAAGGCTACCCGGCGGCCGCGTCGGCCTGGGACAGCGATATTCTGCCAGCGCGGCTCAAGGGCTATTCATCGACATGGCTGGATGAGCTGTGCCGCAGCGGCAAACTGGTCTGGACCCGGCTGACCGCCCGCAACAAGGCCAGTAGCGTGGCGCTGCGCGGTACGCCGATCGTGCTGCTGCCACGGGCGCAGGTGGCGCTCTGGTGCAGCTTGGCCGAGCAGCCGGAGGTCAGCGAACTGTCGCCCAAAGCCAGGAAGGTCCATCAAGCGCTGAGCCAGCATGGCGCTTTGTTTTTCGATGAGCTGCTGCACGAAGCCCATCTGCTGCGCAGTGAACTGGAGATCGCCTTGCAGGAACTGGTCGGCGCCGGGCTGGTGAACGCCGACAGCTTTGCCGGCCTGCGCGTGCTGATAACACCCGCGAGCAAACGCCAGGCGCGCAGCAGCCGACGTGGACGCGGGGCGTTTGTCGGTGGAATGGACGATGCCGGGCGCTGGGCCTTGTTGCGACGCCCATCGACGCCGGCGGTTGTGGATAACCGTGGCGCCCCGAGCGAAACCCTCGAACACATCGCCCTGACCCTGCTCCGGCGTTACGGCGTGGTGTTCTGGCGCTTGCTGGAACGCGAGGCCGACTGGTTGCCGAGCTGGCGCGAATTGCTGCGTACCTTTCATCAACTGGAAGCACGCGGGGAGATTCGCGGCGGACGCTTTGTCAGTGGCCTGGCGGGCGAACAATTTGCCCTGCCCGAGGCCATCCCGCTGCTACGCGAAACACGCCGCCGCCCGCATGACGGCAGCCTGGTCGGCGTCTGCGGCGTCGACCCGCTGAACCTCGCCGGCACCCTGCTGCCGGGCCACAAGGTCCCCGCCCTCGCCAGCAACCGACTGGTGTACCGCGATGGCCTGCCGGCCGCCGCCGAAATCGCCGGCACACAGCATTACTGGCTGGAACTGGATCAACAAGCCAGCGCCGAACTGCACAAGAAACTCACCCAATACCGCCTCACACCTCCGCCCGTGTAGGAGCTGCCGCAGGCTGCGATCTTGACGGTATGCAGGACGCCGGCGGGAGTCGTTCAAGAGATCAAAAGATCGCAGCCTCCGGCAGCTCCTACAAAGTCCGCGCGGGGGCCGTCACTCCGAACCGCGCGCGGTAATCACTCGGTGCAAGACCGGTGATTTTCTTGAACGTGGCGCGAAACGCACTCGGGTCCGAGTAACCGACGTTCCAGGCGATATGGTCGATGGTGCCGTTGGTGAATTCGAGCATTTCCCGGGCCTTGCCAACCCGCAGGTGCTGATAGTATTCGGTCGGTACCCGAAGGCCCGCAGCACTGACAGGCTGCAGGCCTTTTTTTTGTGATGAAAATCAGTGCGATAAAAATCTCACGCGTGAGTTGTTGAGAGCGCTTGAATTTAGCTGTAGTGTTCTCACGCGTGCTACAAAAAAGCGGAGCCACTGCTATGAAACGTCGCTCTCCATCAGCGTCAGATGCCACCCCCGCGAGCAGCCAGGGAGAGCGCTCGAAACCATCCACCAAAAAACCATCGAGCTTCTACATGAAGCAGATGCGTGGAGGCCTTAGCGCCGCCGGCTATGTGAAACATGAAACTTGGGTGCTTCCCGAAAACCGGAGCCTGCTCAAGCAAATGGAGAAACAGCTACGCCAGCCGATCCTGGCTGGTTCATCCATGTTGGAGGATTACATGAGCGCAGCTAACAACTGGAACATCGATCGCCTCTTCAGCGCCCTGCAGGCCCTTGATGAGGTGGTATCCAATGAAATCACCCTGACGTTGATTCAAGGCTCCGAGCAGAGCATCAAGCTTGAAATGAACGAGTTTGGCGGGCTGCCGATTTACATCGCCGTCGTCGGCGAGCAAATCATCGTCGACACCGTGCTGGTCGATCTCGAATCCATCAAGGACGTGCAGCGTTTCAACGATGCGGTGCTGCGCAGCCGGGAAATGTTCCCCCTGTCGTCGATCGGTATCGAAACCATGCCCAACGGGCAGACCGTCTACAACATGTTCGGCGCACTCAGCTCCGAGTCCAGCCTGACCAACGTCGTGACCGAAATCAAAACCCTGGTCGACAACGTTCAGCGCGCCAGCGAAGCCTTCGAAGCCTTCTTCAACTAATTTCCGGGAGTACCGAGCCATGCAAAACCAATCGATCTGGAGCAAGTTGTTCACCGCACTGCGCGGCGGCGCCAGCGAAGTCGGCGAAGCCATCGCCGACCAACAGGCCCTGCGCATCCTCGACCAGGAAATCCGCGACGCCGACAACGCCCTGGCAACCGCCAAGCGCGAGCTGGTCACCATCATGGCCAAGCACAAACTCTCGGCCGAACGCGTGGCGCAATACAACGCCAAGATCAAGGATCTGGAATCCAAGGCCCTGGCCGCGATCCAGGCCAACCGTGAAGACCTGGCACTGGAAGTGGCCGAAGCCATTTCGACCCAGACCAACGAACTCGACGCCGAACAGAAACAAACCACCGAGTTCGGCGCCTACGCCGACAAAATGCGCAAGGACATCACCAAGGCCGAAGCCCGCATCAAGAGCCTGCGCCAGCAAGTGGACATGGCCAAGGCCCGTGAAAGCGTACAGAAAGCACAGGTCAACGCGTCCATCGCCAGCGGCGGCGCCAACGGCAAACTGGAAACCGCAGTCAGCACCTTGAATCGCCTGCAAGCCAAACAGGAACAACGTGCTGCCGAGCTGGAAGCGAGTGACGAACTGGCGGACGCGTCCACCGGTAACGATCTGGAGCGCAAACTGCGCGAAGCCGGCATCACCCCGGACCAGGGCAGCGCAAACGCAATTCTGGAGCGTCTGAAAAAGCAATCGGCCGAATAACCGGCTCACGCACTCAAAAGGAAGGGCGCCGGCGTAATGCCGGCCAGTTAACGTTACTTTTGCGAGGAGTTCTTTGGGCTGTTCGCCAGGCTCAAGAACCACCCCTCACCCTAACCCTCTCCCGGAGGGAGAGGGGACTGACTGAGGTGTTCTTTCGAGTTACATCGACCTGAAAGTCCGAGTCGAACTCAGGTTTGAAAGGCTTGGAGATCGGCTCCCTTTCCCCAAAAGGCGAGGGGACTGACTGAGGTGTTCTTTCGAGTT
>CAYNGZ010000162.1:5289-12052 GCA_964396695.1 uncultured Pseudomonas sp. | reverse complement strand
AGTCGGGGCATTTGCTTTAAACCGCAGCAGACTGCGTTTTCACACAGCCTGCTTGATGGCCGGTTTTTTGTGTCTGGGGTTTGGTTGAGTCGGGCTCTGAGGTATCCCCCCCATTTTCGTCCGTTGTCCGCTGATCGATGAGTAAGTGCTCTCGGGGCGCTAGAGACTACCCTGAAGTTCGTTAGCGTTTTTTTCTAAAAACACGGATTTATTATCAAATTTCATCAAGCGTTAGCATTTTCACGTCTCCGGAAATTAGCGTTTTCGCATATGATCGATGTTCTGTTAGCGTTTTTATTGCCCCAGTAAAGGATTTCGTCAATGCAAGTCGGTTTCAAGACCCTCGCAAACCGTTACGACATCGCACTGGCACAGCCCCTGCGAGTCGACTCGATGATCGGCACAGTACGTGTCAGTCGCGAAAGTGACGGAAATGTGGAGAATCGGTATCCGACAAGCTATCGGCCCGCAGACGATTTCGCAGGACATTTCGAATTCGGCCTCAAGTACGAAGAGATCCATCTCGAGTTCTTCGCCCGCCTGTTTGCGGTCATAGGTCCGCAGCCTATCGAAGACTGGTGTCGACGGGAGCCATTCGGCCAGTATGCCCGCCGCACGGGATTCCTCTACGAATGGCTGACAGGGCAACGTCTGGATGTGCCAGACGTGACCAATGGCGGTTATGTTGATGTACTTTCGCCACAAGATTACCTGACCCGTCACAAGGCAATGCGAACACGGCGCTGGCGAGTCAATAACAATCTGCCGGGGACGGCGGAGTTCTGCCCCTTGGTTCGTCGTACGACACCCGTGCAGGACGCTCTGCAATTCGATCTACGCGAGGCGTTGGATGAGTTGGATCAGGCCTTTGGTGCCGACATCCTGATGCGTACGGCCAGTTGGCTGACGTTCAAGGAATCACGCGCGAGCTTTCTCATCGAAAAGGAAGCTGACCAGGCCGATCGCATCCGGCGGTTTGCCCATGTCATTGGTCAGTACTGCGGTCATATCGAAGACCCATTGAGCAACGACAGCCTGCAGTCCCTGCAAGCTGGCATTCTGGGACGGGATGCTATCGGACTGGGCTTGCGACACTCTCCTGTGTTTGTGGGACAAGCCACGATGCGCGAGGACATCGTGCATTACATTGCCCCACATTACGCGGATCTCGCTCAGCTATTGGCAGGACTCAACGAGTTTGAGGTCGCAACTCGAGGTGCGGAAACAGTGGCGCGTGCCGCTGTGTTGGCATTTGGCTTTGTGTACATCCATCCCATGCGCGATGGCAATGGCCGGATTCATCGCTTCCTGATCAACGACACCCTAATTCGGGATAAGGCAGTGCCCGACGGCGTGATACTGCCGGTGTCAGCCACAATCACGAGTTCGATCAACTTCAGGGCCGGCTACGACCGTACGCTCGAAGTGTTCTCGCGACCGTTCATGCGACGTTACGCAGCGGCCTATCGGTTCGGCGAACTCGTGACCTATGAGGATGGCACTCGCAGCAACTTCATCTTCGATGAATACGAGGACGCGTGCTTTGCCTGGCGCTATCCCGATCTGACCGAACACGTCCTGTACACCGCACGTGTCGTCGAGCACACGATTCGAAAGGAAATGGCGGATGAAGCCAGAGTACTGGTGATCTTTCAGCGAGCTCAGGACCGGCTGAAAGAAGTACTGGAAATGCCAGACCAGGATGCGAACCGCATCATCCGCTCCATCAAGGAGAACGGTTGGGTGGTGTCCGGCAAACTAAAGAAAGGGTACCCGCAGCTTGAAGATGAGCGCATGGCAGAACGCGTTGTGGAGGCCGTGCGTTCTGCGTTTGAGGATCGTGAGATGGGGGGCGGTGAAGAGTGATTCTTCGGTTGAGGATTACGAAGCTTTACTGCCCTGGCACTGCTCGCCGGTATCGCGTAGTTAAACGCGCTATCCATCTTGATGGCTGCTGGGGTTTACGGTGGGCTTAAAGAAAACAAGCGGAGCAGCGATCATGGAATACGACGATAAACTGATTGAAGAAGCCGTACTGGCCTTGTTGGCAACCTTCAGTTTTGATAACGGCAATGCTTGGAAAGGGTTCGACTTCGAGACCATGAGCCGATTACATGAACATGGCTTCATCAGTAATCCTGTGAACAAGAACAAATCAATTTGGTTGACGGCTGAAGGGCTGGAGCGAGGTCGGCAGATAGCTGACCGGTTGTTTGGGGTAAGAACTCAAGTGGAGCATGTATCCGACTCGGGCACCTGACTTCATACCGCAGACGTACGCTAGGTGGGGTTTATGGATCGCATACGGCGAAGCACACCACCTGAGTACCGACCTCCGGAAAGGCATAGATACCCGTTGCCTCTCCACCGGTGGGCAGAGGCAGCGGTACGCCGGAGAGCACTGGCAACGCGGGATCTGGCTCGCCACTTGGTCCCAGCACCTCGATATCGACCGCGTAGCGCGGCCGGAAGTCGTCGCAGATCCCGGCACCGGCAGGCGCGTCAGCCACGGCAATGACGCGGGCAAAGCGTGGCAAGTGGTAGCCGTCGGTGAGTTCGGGGAATTGCCGTTCTACGCTGTGGCGCATTAACGCCAGCCAAATTCAGTGTCGCCCCCACCATTTACTGGTGGCACAAAGAAGCCAATTTCCGAAAAGGCAATGTCCCACACGACACTGGGAATTGTCCGTACACTTGCGCATTGCTGTGCATTTGCAACGAGGCCTATAGTCGAGCCGGCGCCAAAATGGCGCTTCGGGTTTGGCGACTCGATGCCAATGTACAAAAGCCTCCGATCAGTTTTCGGAGCGCTTTAAAGCACTTAGCTGCCTGCTTTTTGGTAGCTGTGCGCGGGAGATCTTCGGGTCTGCCGGGTTGTCCATTGTCCGGTTCGCCAACCTGCGTACAGCTGCCACCCTTTTCGTTTGGCGACGATTGAGTGGTAGACCTCTTAACTCAATGGAGCTCTACTCATGAATGAATACATGGCTTTAACCAGCAACGCCGACGACCTACCCTCCCTGTTCGTCAACACCACTCAACCGCTGCATTCACTGCTCAGCACGGCCAGTTACAGAATCCGAGCCGTGACGCAGATTCTTGAAAACCTCGCGATGCGGGGTGACATCACCACTGACTCGGTCATTCTCAGCGACTTCGCATTGCTCTGCTGCATACCTTTGCGCGACGGTTGCGATGTGCTGGATGTGATTGCGCGACGTATGGATGCAGAACCGTCCTGACGTCACAAGGGGGCGCTGTTTCGGCGCCCCTCCAGATCTTGACACCGCAAATCATGCATGCTAGCAAATGCTATACTTCTTACAAATTGCATGAAGTCTGCAACGTTCCCTACGGGTACAGAAACCGACTGTAAATCTCGGTTAACGGCTGCAGGACAGTGGAGGTCTACAGCAAACACTGGATGGGAGGTGTGGTATGAACCGACACTATTACATCAGTGACAATCTCGACGATCTTGAAACCGTTGAAACTGAACTGGAAGCCAGCGGCATCAATACCGAACAAATTCATGTGCTCAGTGAAGAAGTGGCTGATGTTGAAGAACATCACCTCCACGAAGTTAACTCGTTAATGAAACAAGATACCGTTCACTCTGGAGAGATTGGTGCGGTGGTCGGTATACCACTCGCGGCGCTGGTCCTGGGTGGCGCCTATTGGCTGGGCTGGACCCAATCCGCCGCAGGCTGGATGCCTTTTATCTTCCTTGCCATTGTTATATTGGGCTTCAGCATCTGGGAAGGCGGCTTTTTTGGTATCCAGGTGCCAAACACGCACTTCCGCAGTTTTAAACAGGTAGTAGAAGAAGGTAAACATATCTTCTTCGTGGATGTTGAGCCGGATCAGGAATCGGTACTGGACCGGGTAATCGAACATCATCCAAAGCTGAAGATCGCCGGCACGGGAACGGCAGCCCCCCACTGGACAGTCGCCTGGCTGCACAAATGGCATCAGTTCAAGCGAGTGATTTCGGGTTAGCCCCTGGAGGCTCAAGACCATCTGGAAGCTGCTTTATTGGCCGAAGAAAATGACCCGACTGAGGAACACATAGTCTGCCTCGGTGGCCATCAGTCCGACGAGTACCAGTAAACACAACGGTGGCACCAATATGGCGTAGACCATGGCCAACCGTTCCCATGCCATGTGCATGAAGATCGAGACAATCAGACCTGCCTTCAACAACATGAGCGTGACAATCAGGGACCAGCGGAGGTAGCCCTGGAAGTGAAAATAGTCGACAAGGTACGACAGCGTGCTGAGAACGAATAACAGCCCCCAGATTTTAAGGTACAAACTGATTGGATGTTGCTGACCCTGGGTATTCGCCATCATCCGTGCTCCTCTTCAGAACCTGTTCACGACCTACCATAAATAGAAGAAAGCAAAAATAAATACCCACACCAGGTCCACGAAGTGCCAGTAAAGCCCGGCTATCTCGACGATCTGATAGTTTCCGGAGCGCTCATAATCTCCCCGCAATACTTTCCGCGCCACAATACTGAGGTAGATGACGCCGACTGACACATGCAGCCCGTGGAAACCGGTAATCATGAAAAAGCTGGCACCAAATTGCGCCGCCCCCATGGGGTTCCCCCAGGGACGCACCCCTTCGGCAATGAGCTTGCTCCATTCAAATGCCTGCATGCCGACGAAGGTCACACCAAAGGCTGCGGTCGCCAGCATCAGGGCAGTGGTTTTCGCGCGATCACGGCGATAGGCGTAATTGACTGCCATGGCCATGGTGCCGCTGCTACTGATCAGCACAAAGGTCATGATAGCGATCAGAATCAGCGGGATTTCTCTACCGCCAATCGTCAATGCGAACACTTCACTGGGGTTCGGCCAAGCGCTGGTGATCGTCATGCGTACCGACATGTAGCCGGTTAAAAAGCAGCTAAATACAAACGTATCGCTGAGCAGGAATATCCACATCATCGCCTTGCCCCAGGGCACCTGCCTGAAGGCCTCTCTGTCCGAGGCCCAGTCGTTGGCGATGCCCTGCCATCCCGTTGCAGGTGGCGAGCTGGGGGGATTGGATGAAGTGGACTCGACTGGGGCTAGCGGGTGCGATGCCATGGCTTTTCACCTCAGGCCGCAAAATCTGGCAATGGCTTCATAGGTTGCCGGCGTACTGGTCAGCAGCGCGAATAGCACAAACCAAAGACCCAGTAAGTAATGCCAATAGATGGCACAGAGCTCTACGCTGGCGCTGAGTTGCGGCAACGGCACGTGACGCAGGAATTTGGCGACGGTTCTGCTCCAGGCTATCAACCCGCCCAGCAGGTGGAACCCATGCAGGCCGGTCAACAGGTAGAAGAAACTGTTGGCCGGATTACTGGCGACAAAGTAACCCCAAGCGACAAACTGCTGCCAGACCCAGAGTTGTCCCGTGAGAAAGGCAACGGCAAATACGCCCCCCACTGCAAAACCAATGACCGTTGCGTCCAGTCGCCCCTGTCGAGCGGCCATACGCGACCACTGCAGTGCGATGCAGCTGAATACCAGAAAAGCCGAATTCAGCCATAGCTGCCATAGATTGGCTAACGGCGCCAAGGGCTCCGTCAGGGGTTGCCAGTCGGCCATTTGCGAGCGTTCGATAAAGGCGACCAGGAAGAGAAAGAATAACGAGCTCACCACGGCCAGAAACAAGCGCAGGCCGACTCTTGCGTTTTGGATTCTATCGGCCTGAACACCCTCAAGATCGCGACTCCAGCTGCCGCCGGGGTCAGCGCCGTCGGCGTGTCTCAATAGCGGTCTGTTCATGTTTTAACGTCCGCTATTTTGGTTCCGGCACTGAGTTGCCGCATCTGCTCCAGCTCCTCGTCAGAGACCGTTTGCGGAACGAAATCCTGCTCTATTCCCGGCACACTGTAGTCATAGGCCCAGCGATGCACGACCGGCAGCTTCGCTCCCCAGTTACCGTGTATTGGCGGGGTGTTCGGCGTTTGCCATTCCAGACTGGCCGCGCCCCAAGGGTTACTGCCTGCGGGCTTGCCTTTGAAAGTGCTCCAGGCCAGGTTGAACAGGAATAGCAGTTGGGAGACGCCGACGATCAATGCGACCACCGTAATGAAAGAATTCAAGTCTTGCGCCGACTGCGGGATGAACGCGTAGTTGTCATAGGCGTAGTAGCGGCGTGGCATGCCCTGAAAACCCAGGTAGTGCATGGGAAAGAAGATCGCGTAGGTGCCCAGAAAGGTAATCCAGAAATGCAGCTTGCCCAGGGTGTCGTTCGTCATGCGCCCGGTGACTTTCGGGAACCAGTGATAAATGCCGCCGAACACCACCAGTACCGGCGCGACACCCATGACCATATGAAAATGGGCTACGACGAAATAGGTGTCCGAGAGCGGAATATCCACGATCACATTGCCGAGAAACAACCCGGTCAGACCGCCGACCAGGAAGGTGACGATAAAGGCCAGGGCAAACAGCATCGGCACGGTCAGATGGATGTCGCCCCGCCACAGGGTCAGAATCCAGTTGTAGACTTTCAGTGCAGTCGGCACCGCGATGATCAAGGTGGTGATGGCGAAGAAAAAGCCAAAGTACGGGTTCATTCCGCTGACATACATATGGTGTGCCCAGACCACAAAACTGAGTACGCCAATCGCAATAATGGCCCATACCATCATTCGGTAGCCGAAGATACCTTTACGCGCATGCGTGCTGATCAAGTCAGAGACCAGGCCAAACGCCGGGAGAGCAACTCGCGATTTTCATCCAAATCATCGACGATCAG
>CAYNGZ010000162.1:0-5279 GCA_964396695.1 uncultured Pseudomonas sp. | reverse complement strand
GAGGATGTGTACCTCCGGACTGGCGAAACAACAAAAAAAGTACGTGAAACATGACCGGGCTACCACCCTGAGGTGCGAGCTGGTGCCCCAACGAGATAACCGCAGGCATGAAGAAGCTCGTACCCAGCAGTTTGTCCAACAGCATCATCACTGCGCTGACGAACAGGGCGGGGAACGCCAGCAAGGCCATAATCGAGGCCATGAAGATTCCCCATACGGAGAGCGGCATGCGAAACAATGTCATGCCTTCCGTGCGCGCCTGCAGCACCGTGGTGACGTAGTTCAACCCGCCCATGGTGGTTGCGACGATAAAAATCGCCAGTGAGACGAGCATCAGTACGATGCCCCAGTCAGTCCCCGGTGTCCCCTTGGTAATAGACTGCGGAGGATAAAGCGTCCATCCCGCCCCCGTGGGGCCGCCAGGCACGAAGAAAGCGGCGAGCAACACCAGTACCGCCAGCAGGTAGGTCCAGTAACTCAGCATGTTGACATAGGGGAAGACCATGTCACGGGCGCCCACCATCAATGGGATCAGATAGTTGCCGAAGCCCCCCAGAAACAAGGCCGTCAGCAAATAAATGACCATGATCATGCCGTGCATGGTCATCGCCTGATAGTAAGTACTGGCGTCCATGAACCCCAGACTACCGGGGAAACCTATTTGCAGGCGCATCAAGTCGGACAGCACCACGGCAATAAGACCCACGAACAGAGCCGTCAAGGAATATTGAATGGCTATGACCTTGTGGTCCTGACTCCAGATATATTTGGTCAGGAAACTTTTGGGTTCGTGCAGTGCTTCTGTTTCGGCTTGCTCCGCATAGGCCATCACGTCATCCTCCTGCTGAAGTTTCAGTGTACTGCTGGCTGCTTACGGCTACTTTCCTGGCTCCGCCTTGCTCGCATCAGCGCCGGCATTCGCTTTGGACTTGATAAAAGCGATCAGTGCGTTCAACTCCTTATCACTCGGTGCAAAGGTAGGCATGATGGGTGCGTAGCCTTTGACGATTTTGGCGTTAGGCTTGAGAACCGACTCTTTTATATAGTCCTCATCGACCTTTATCCTCGTATCGTCGTCAAGGGTTTCTGTCTTGCCATACAGGCCCTGCCAGCTGGGGCCGACGCCCTTACTGCCATCGACACTGTGGCAGGCCAGACAGCCGAACGACTCGGCCAGCCGCTGTCCCTGCGCCGCCAGGTCGTCACCTGGGCCCGATGCTTCGCTGGCAGAAAGTTCATCGCCCTGGCGCGCAGTACCCAGTGATTTGATCAGGGCGACGAGAGCGCCCAGTTCATCGTCATTGAGAGTATAGGCCACCATGACTGGCGGATAGCCCTGTACCCGTCGGGCCTTCGGATCGAGAATCGACGCTTTCAGGTAGGCCTCATCGACCAGCACACTGGAGCCATCGGCAAGCTGTTCGGTGCGGCCGTAAAGCCCCTTCCATCCCGGGCCGAGACTGGCACTGCCGTCCTGGCTATGGCAGGCACTGCAGCCGAGCTTTTCGACCAACAGGCGGCCTTTTTCCAGCACGCTGTCCCGACTGGGCTTGGCAGCAGCCGTTAATGTCTGCGCAAAAGTCGGTTGTCTGCTCAGCCACTGATCGAAGGCGTCCTGTTCTTCCACAATCATATGGCCGCGCATGTTGTAATGCCCTACGCCACAATATTCAGCGCAAAGGATTTCATATTTACCGGTTTTAGTCGGCGTAAACCAAAAGTACGACACCATCCCTGGCACCATGTCCATCTTGCTGCGCATTTGCGGCACATCGAAATCGTGCAACACATCTTTAGATCGCAGTAAAACTTTTACCGGCTGATTGAGCGGAAGGTGAACTTCGCTGCCTCTTATAATGACATCGTCCTGCCCGGCAGGATCCTTGGGATCAAGACCGAAGGGGTTGATGGAATCAACAAACTTGATATCCGACTTGCCCAGTTTCCCGTCTTGCCCGGGAAAACGAAAGGCCCACTGCCACTGCTGACCGACCACTTCAAGTTCATAAGCTTTTTTCGGTACCCGGACAAAATCACTGTAAACGACCAACCCCGGCGCTAACATCACGGCAATACCTACCGAGGTAACAATAATTAACCATAATTCCAGTTTCTTGTTTCCTGGCTGGTAGTCCGCCTTGGCACCCTCTTTGTGACGGTAACGCATCACGGCAACCGCCATAAATACCGTGATGGCGATGAAAAAAATTCCACTCATGATCAGGGTGATGAACTGGGTGGTGTCTATTGCCCCCCAGTTGGAAGCCGCCGGTGTCGCATGCCAAGGCGCTAGCAGATTGAACAGCACTGATGCAACAACGATTAGAATCAAGATAATTGCTATTGCCATTTTCTCTTCATCCTGTTTCTGTTACTCGTTGGTTATGCAAAAGCATCGCCACTCAACAGCATCGTCAAATCAATATTAATCTGGCGCCCAGCAAAATAGACAAGCACCACCCATCTTGGCGACAAAGTCAGCAAGAAGTATAGTGCATGAACTGAACAAGCGCTTTTTCTGAACAGACTGCCCCCCCCCGAAAACCCCAACCCCAATATTAAGTTAATTGTTTAAGTCCATTCTCCACCAATAACGGTAGATAGTCAGCATCACGTCTCTGGGCATTAAACTTGGTATAACAACTTGTTTCCTGTCGATCAAAATGATCAGGGACGCCTTGGGGCCGGTGCCAGCTATACTTAATCTCTGATTAGGGACGACAGAGATCGGCCAGAAGCGGCCCGAGCTACAGAGTCCAGCAGTCCACTACGGAGGTTTCGTCATGAGTGCCTTGACGATCGAAGGCTGGTGCAAGATCAGCGGCAACCAAAAGTCCATCCCGGTGGGAGAGATCCATTTTGACGTCGACGGCCCCCTCCATCTGCGTCTGGAGCAAGCGGAAGAACGCCTGCAGCAGACCCATGAGCGTGAAGCCATGGTCGATGTCGACATGAGTTCAATGGATTTGATCATGCCAGAGGGATACGGCCCCTTGTCCGACTGCCAAATGCGCGTCTATTTGCACGACGAGCGCGGTCAGTTCCATCTGGTCGGGCATCGAGCGAGCGATGGAAGCTTGATCTATACCAACGCGGTTTTGATTGATCAGTTGCTTGAGTAACGACTATGTGATTCTCGGCATCGGTTTTTCTCTGTGGGGTCCAGGCTACGTGGAGAGTCCAACGTCGCGAAGGCTTGACGGGAGATGCAGAAACAAGAAAAACCGGTTCTCAGTGACCGGTTTTTTCATGCGTGCCGTTCAGCAATAACACCCGTTGCGCAGGCATTGAAGGAATCAGAAACACTCCTGCGAGACTCCCGAACCCCGCGTATTGCGGTGGTTTCTACACTATTGCCTACCGCTTATCCATTCTGTCACCACCACTGGTGGTTATAGTGTTGATAACTAAATTTCAGTAGGTATAGTAACCACCTACACAGCACAGGGACGTGATGTGAATAGCCGATATTTGATAACCCAAATCGTCGCAGACGGCTGGTATCTGGTACGGGTCAGGGGCAGTCACCACCACTTCAAGCACCCAACGAAGCCCGGTCTGGTCACCGTCCCACACCCAAAAAAGGATTTACTGACCAAGACTGCCGTCAGCATCTTGCAACAGGCCCTGCTGTATTGAATCGGCGCACAGCACCCAGAGGACAACGAACATGCTTTACCCAATTGCAATATCAATGGGCGATAACGAACACGCCTGGGGCGTGGAAGTGCCGGATATTCCGGGCTGCTTCTCGGCCGGCGATGACCTGGACGATGCGATCGCCATGACGCGCGAAGCCATTGAAGGTCACTTCGAGATACTCGCCGAAGACGGCTCGGCGATTCCACCCGCCAACAAAGTCACCCTGCATGCGGCCAATCCGCAGTACGCCGGCGTCACTTGGGCGCTGGTGGACATCGACGTCACCAAGTACCTGGGCAAGGCGCAGAAACTCAACATCACCCTGCCCGGCTATTTGCTGACCCGGATCGACGAATACGTGCTGCATCACCCGGAAGAGAAAAGCCGCTCCGGCTTTCTGGCCTCGGCGGCATTGAAAGTGTTGCAGCAGGGTTAAGAGCGACAGGTTCAGGCCTGATGCAACAGCGAACCTTAGCGAGTCGCGACGATGAATAAACGCGGAAACGGCAGCAACACCGAGCCATCGGCCAATACCGGGAAGAACGGCTCCAGCGCTTCCAGATATTGCGCGAGGTACTGTGCCTTTTCCGCCTCGTCGAGCGGTTCAAGAAACGGCCGCAAGCCACTGCCCTTGAACCACTCGACCACGGCCGCAGGACCACCCGCCAGCGGATGATGGTAGGTGGTGCGCCACACATCGACCCGCGAAGCGCACGAACACAGCATCTGGTAGTAAGTATTGGCATCGTCCAGGGTCGTCCGTTGCCCGGCGACGTTCGCAAGCTTACTGGCCCAAGGACCATTGGCGGCGACTTCACGCATCATCCGGTGCGACGGTTGATCGAGGTTGTCGGGCATTTGAATCGCCAGGCTGCCACCGGGCGCGAGCCTGGCCACCAGCGATGGCAACAACGTGGCGTGGTCGGGCAACCATTGGAACACCGCGTTGGCGAAGATCACATCAAACGGGCCGGGATCGTTCCAGGTGGCGATGTCGGCAGTGTCGAAACGTACGTCCGGCAAGCGCTGGCGAGCGGCGTCGATCATGTCGGCGGAGCTGTCGAGCCCTCGCACCGTAGCGTTGGCAAAACGCTGCACGAGCAATTCGGTGGAGTTGCCGGGACCGCAACCAACGTCGATCACCGAACGCGCGTCGGTGTTGGGGATCGCAGCCAGCAAGTCACACGCCGGGCGCGTGCGCTCATCTTCGAAGGCCACATACTGTTTGGCAGACCAGCTCATCGCGTACTCCTGTAACGGGGCAAGGCATGAGCTACGCGCCAGACTTCACGTTTCGCTCGTGGGGCGCCAGTAAGCGACGCCCCTGCCAACTTCGTCAAGACTCGGGTGGATGATGGGGTGAAGGTGGTTACGCCGATGTCGGGTAAGCGCGATCGGTAGACGAGCCCGCTGGTGCATTTCAAAAACCGACAAAATAAAAAAGCGACCTGTGAACAGACTGTGTGAAAACGCAGTCTGCCGCGGTTTCAAACAAATGCCCCGCCTTGTCGGGGCATTTGCTTTTCTGAAATCTAAAAAATAAAAGGCCTCTCAGCCCATCAACGCCATCAGCTTTTGTGCTCCCAGCACCTTGATCGCCCTTTTCAGGTTGTAGGCTTGTACCGCCAAGGCCATTT
>CAYNGZ010000161.1:0-12190 GCA_964396695.1 uncultured Pseudomonas sp. | reverse complement strand
ATACCAGCCGAAAGCAGGTTGAGGGCTTCCCCTCAACCATAGAATCTCCCACAGGATCGTGAACACACTGAAGATCAAATGTGGGAGTGGGCTTGCTCGCGAAGAAGCTGACGCGGTCTCAACACTCCACTGCGCTGACCGCCAACCCACCGCGCGAGGTCTCTTTATATTTGTCGTGCATGTCGGCGCCGGTATCGCGCATGGTGCGGATCACCCGGTCCAGCGAGATAAAGTGCTGACCGTCACCGCGCAAGGCCATTTGCGCCGCGTTGATAGCCTTCACCGCGGCAATGGCGTTGCGCTCGATACACGGCACCTGCACCAGCCCGCCGACCGGGTCGCACGTCAGGCCGAGGTTGTGCTCCAGGCCGATCTCCGCCGCGTTGCACAGTTGCTCGGGCGTGGCACCCAGAATCTCCGCCAATCCGGCCGCCGCCATTGCACAGGCCGAACCGACTTCGCCCTGGCAGCCGACTTCGGCACCGGAAATCGAGGCGTTCTTTTTACACAGGATCCCGACAGCCGCCGCGCCAAGGAAATAGTCGACGACATTGGCGTCCGTCACCACCTCGCTGAACTTCATGAAGTAATGCAACACCGCCGGAATGATCCCCGCCGCGCCGTTGGTGGGCGCCGTGACCATCCGCCCGCCGGCCGCATTTTCTTCGTTGACCGCGAGGGCGAACAGGTTGACCCATTCCATCGCGCTCAACGTCGAACCAATCACGTTGGGCTTGTTCAGCTCTTGCAGGCTGCGATGCAACTTCGCGGCGCGGCGGCGCACATTCAGACCGCCAGGCAGGACGCCTTCGTGCTTGAGGCCGTGCTCGACGCAATCCTGCATGGCGCGCCAGAGTTTCATCAGGCCGCTGCGGATTTCCTCTTCCGAGCGCCAGACCTTCTCGTTCGCCATCATCAGCTCGGCAACGCGCAGGTTGTGTTTCCGGCACAGGGCAAGCAGCTCCACCGCGCTGGAAAAATCGTAAGGCAACACGGTGCGATCCAGATCGACCACACCGCTTGAAGCCTGCTTCTGATCGACGACAAAACCGCCGCCGACTGAATAGTAGGTGTCGCGATGCAATTCGCCGTGCTCACCTTCAACCACCAGGGTCATCGCATTGGGGTGGAACGGCAGGTTCTCATCGATCAGGCGCATGTCTCGCGCCCAGATGAAGGGCACCGGCAAACGACCGTCGAGCAACAGGGTGTGGGTTTCACGCAAGGTATCGATGCGCGGGCCGATTTGCGACGGATCGATCGCGTCCGGCCATTCGCCCATCAGGCCCATGATCACCGCATTGTCGCTGCCGTGACCGATACCGGTGGCCGACAACGAGCCAAACAGCTGGACTTCGATTCGGTGTACCTGTTCCAGCAGGGCCTTTTCACGCAACGACTCGACGAACAATGCCGCAGCCCGCATGGGGCCGACAGTGTGCGAGCTGGAGGGGCCGATACCGATTTTGAACAGGTCGAAAACACTGATAGCCATGACGTGCGAGACTCCTCGGTGAGCATATTCCAGGCGCCGGAACACCCGGTGGCGGAGCTGCTACGCTCAAGCTGCAATCCGCCGGGATAACCGCATCATCAGGCTTTTGTGATGTCGTTCGACGTCTCACACCGACGTACCCATGCCCACCAACGCCGCCGGCCGCAGACGTCACGTTTTGGCCGTTTTTTTACGGTGCAGAGGACTAAAAAGGGCTGAATAAAGCTGTAAACGACCTCACTGACACTGGATGCGACCATCCCTGTACTGGATACGACGCACCCTGTAGGCGTCAGAAATTCACTGGTCCATGATCAGTCTCGACTCGATTGCACGGCGCCGTGGCAGAGCAGTCTCCACACGCCAACCAACCGCAACACTCATAAGTGCGGTCAGAACACCGCCAAAAAAAACACTCAGGAGTCCACCCATGAAAATAGGTTCCCCGTCGTTGTTGTTGGCCGCCATGCTGAGTCTGCCGCTTCTGGCTCACGCCACAGAACCGGCCCAGTGCAGTACCGTCAACTTCTCCGATGTCGGCTGGACCGACATCACCGCCACGACCGCGACCACCAGCGTCGTGCTCGACGCGCTGGGCTACAAGACCAAGACCACCATGATTTCCGTACCGGTGACCTACAAGTCGCTGGCCGACGGCAAGAACATGGACGTGTTCCTCGGCAACTGGATGCCGACCATGGAAAACGACATCAAGGCCTACCGCGATGCCGGCACCGTGGAAACCGTGCGCACCAACCTCAAAGGCGCCAAGTACACCCTGGCGGTGCCGCAAGCGCTTTACGACAAAGGGCTGCATGACTTCGCCGATATAACCAAGTTCAAGAAAGAACTGGACGGCAAGATCTATGGCATCGAGCCAGGTAACGATGGCAACCGTCTGATCCAGAGTATGATCGACAAGAACGCCTTCGGCCTTAAAGACGCCGGTTTCAAAGTGGTCGAGTCCAGCGAAGCCGGCATGCTCTCGCAAGTCGACCGCGCTCAGAAGCGCGATACCGCGGTGGTGTTCCTGGGTTGGGCACCGCACCCGATGAACAAGCGCTTCAAGATCCAGTACCTCACCGGTGGTGACGATTATTTCGGCCCGGATTTCGGTGCGGCGACCGTCCTGACCAACACCCGCAAGGGCTACAGCCAGGAATGCAGCAACGTCGGCCAGTTGCTGAAAAACCTGGAGTTCACCGTCGACATGGAAAGCTCGCTGATGGGCAACATCCTGGACGACAAGATGAAGCCTGAAGCGGCCGCCAAGGCCTGGCTGAAAAAGAACCCACAGGTACTCGATACCTGGCTCGCTGGCGTGACCACCATTGACGGTAAACCAGGCCTGGAAGCCGTGAAAGCCAAGCTTGCCGAGCCCTTGAAACAGTAAGATTGCTGATGCTGGGCGGGTTCGCCCGCCTGGCTGTTTTTTTCCTTGCATGCGGACGTTCACTACCATGCTGATTGATCAGAAAATCCCTTTAGGCCAGTACATCGCTGCCTTCGTAGAATGGCTGACGAAACACGGCGCCAGCACATTCGATGCGATCGCCACGACACTGGAAACGATGATCCACGGCGTGACGTTTGCGCTGACCTGGTTCAACCCGCTGGCACTGATCGGATTGATCGCACTGCTGGCTCACTTTATCCAACGCAAATGGGGCCTGACCGCGTTCGTCGTCGCCTCCTTCCTGCTGATCCTCAACCTGGGTTACTGGCAGGAAACCATGGAAACCCTCGCCCAGGTGTTGTTCGCCACCTTCGTCTGCGTGGTCATAGGCGTGCCGCTGGGCATCGTCGCCGCGCACAAACCGATGTTCTACACGCTGATGCGTCCGGTGCTCGATCTGATGCAGACCGTACCGACGTTCGTGTACCTCATTCCTACCCTGACCCTGTTCGGTCTGGGTGTCGTCCCGGGTCTGATTTCAACGGTCGTGTTCGCGATTGCCGCGCCTATCCGCCTGACCTACCTGGGCATCCGCGATGTGCCGCAAGAACTGATGGACGCCGGCAAGGCCTTTGGCTGCTCGCGCCGTCAACTGCTCTCCCGTATCGAACTGCCCCACGCCATGCCAAGCATCGCAGCCGGTATCACCCAGTGCATCATGCTGTCGTTGTCGATGGTGGTGATCGCGGCACTGGTGGGCGCCGATGGCCTGGGCAAACCCGTGGTCAACGCACTGAACACTGCCGATATCGCCCTGGGCTTCGAAGCTGGCCTTGCGATCGTACTGCTGGCGATCATGCTCGACCGTATCTGCAAACAACCCGACGCTAAAGTAGGGGGTGACGCATGAGCATAATCCGCTTCGATAACGTAGACGTTATCTTCTCCAAGGACCCACGCGAGGCCCTGAAGCTGCTGGATCAGGGCATGACCCGCGACCAGATCCTGAAGAAAACCGGGCAGATCGTTGGCGTTGAAAAAGCCAGCCTGGACATCGAGAAAGGCGAAATCTGCGTACTGATGGGCCTCTCCGGCTCCGGCAAATCCAGCCTGCTGCGCTGCATCAACGGCTTGAATACGGTCAGCCGTGGCAAGTTGTTCGTCGAGCACGACGGTCGGCAGATCGACATTGCTTCCTGCACCCCGGCCGAACTGAAAATGATGCGCACCAAGCGCATCGCCATGGTGTTCCAGAAGTTCGCCCTGATGCCTTGGCTGACGGTGCGCGAGAACATCAGCTTCGGCCTCGAAATGCAGGGCCGTCCCGAGAAGGAACGTCGCCAGCTGGTCGAGGACAAGCTCGAGCTGGTTGGCCTGAGCCAATGGCGTAACAAGAAGCCCGACGAACTCTCCGGCGGCATGCAGCAACGTGTGGGTCTGGCCCGTGCTCTGGCGATGGACGCCGACATCCTGCTGATGGACGAACCCTTCTCGGCCCTTGACCCGCTGATTCGCCAAGGCCTGCAAGACGAACTGCTGGAACTGCAACGCAAGCTGCACAAGACCATCGTGTTCGTGAGCCACGACCTCGACGAAGCACTGAAACTCGGCAGCCGCATCGCCATCATGAAAGACGGGCGGATCATCCAGTACAGCAAGCCGGAAGAGATCGTCCTCAACCCGGCCGATGACTACGTGCGGACCTTCGTGGCGCACACCAACCCGCTGAACGTACTGTGCGGTCGCAGCCTGATGCGCACACTGGACAACTGCAAGCGCATCAACGGCTCTGTGTGCCTGGATCCGGGTGGCGACTCCTGGCTGGACCTGGCCGAAGGCAACACCATCAAGGGCGCACGCAAAAACGGCGCGAGCCTGGACCTGCAGAACTGGGTACCGGGACAAGCAGTTGAAGGCCTGGGCCGTCGACCAACGCTGGTGGACTCGAACATCGGCATGCGCGACGCGTTGCAGATTCGTTATCAGACCGGCAACAAGCTGGTGCTGCACGACAACAATCATGTGGTGGGGATTCTCGGCGACAGCGAGCTGTACCACGCGCTGCTCGGCAAGAACCTGGGGTAAGGCGGGATGAAAAAAGGGATCGCGGTGAGCGATCCCTTTTTTATTGGGTCAGCTAGATCGCCCCCTCACCCTAACCCTCTCCCCAGAGGGTAGAGGGGACTGACCGAGGTGATTTTCGAACTGTTTCGACCTGAGGCTCTGAGTCGAACTCAGGTTTTGAAAAGCCCCCAATCTGCTCCCTTTCCCCCTCTCCCCTGTGGGGAGAGGGCTGGGGTGAGGGGTGGCTTTCAGATCAGACCAAAAACCACCCGAACAACTCGGCCCTGATCCAGAACCGCATCACCTCAAGCCTCAGCTATAGACACGGCCCAGGAGCTGCCGATGGCTTTCAAACTGATCGAGCACATCACGGGTGATCTGATCCTGAGTGAAGCCCATCAAGTCGTACTCCTGGCTGCCATTGTGCAGGTACACCTCGGCGCGGTAGTAACGCGTGCGCGTTTCATCCGGGTTCGGCGACTCGCTCGGCGCCGCCAGATAGCCGTCCAGGCTCACTTCGTAGACAAAAGGGTTGCCCTCTTCCATCTCGATCCGCACACCCATGCAACGCTTGGCTTTACCCAGCAGCGTTTGAACATCCAGACCCTGAGCACGCAATTGCGCCGCCGCATCTTCCAGCGCCGGACTGACGTGCTTGTCCATGAAACGCTGAACGATCGACTGGCTCGGTTGCAGATCCAGCTGAGTCAAACGTTCGCTGAAACCACGACGACCACGCGCCGCCAGTTCGGCTTGTTCCTGCTCGATTTGCACGTCCTGGCGCATGGCCTTGTGCAAGCCGAACATGAAGCACACCAGCACCACCGAGAACGGCAGACCGGCCAGCACCACCATGGTTTGCATGGCTTCGAAGTTACCGGCGAACAACAGGCCAATGGTCACCAGCGTGATCACCACCGACCAGAAGATCCGCAGCCAATGCGGGGCGTCTTCGTCGACGTTGCCGCCCTTGCAGGACAGGTTCGCCATCATCACCGCGCCCGAGTCGGCCGGGGTCAGGAACAACACGAAGCCGACAAAGATCGACACGCCGATCACGACTTTCGACGCCGGGTAGTGCTCAAGCAACTGGTAGATCGCCATGGACGGCTGCTCGAGCGCAGTCTTCCCAAGCTCCACTGCGCCCTGGTTCATCACCAGATCCAACGCCGAGTTACCGAAAATCGACAACCAGGCCAGCGTGAAACCCAGCGGAATCAGCAGCACGCCGGCCACCAGCTCACGCACGGTACGACCGCGGGAAATACGCGCGATGAACATGCCCACGAATGGAGCCCAGGAAATCCACCAGGCCCAGTAGAACAGGGTCCACAGGCCCAACCAGCGCTCGGACCTGGCGTTGTCGGCTTCGTACACATACAGGTCGAAGGTTTTCAGTACCACACCGTTCAGGTAATCGCCGATGTTCTGCACGAAACCGTTGAGCAGGTGCAGGGTCGGGCCGAACAACAGCACGAAAATCAACAGACCGCTGAACAGCATGATGTTCAGGTTGGACAGACGGCGGATGCCGTTTTCCACACCCGACACGGCAGCGATGGTCGCCACGGTGCTCATCACGATGATCACGATCAACAGGTTGGTGTTGCTGTGCTCCATGCCGAACAGGTTCTCAAGTCCCGACGACACTTGCAGCGAACCAATCCCCAGGTTGGTCACCAGACCCAGCAGCGTTACAAACATGCCAAAGCCGTCTACCGCATGACCGGCCGCGCCTTTGACCCAGCGCTCGCCCACCAGCGGATACAGCGCCGAACGCAATGCCAGCGGCTGATTATGACGGTAGGCAAAGTACGCCACGGCCAGGCCGACCAAAGCGTAGATCGCCCAGCCATGCAGGCCCCAATGCAAGAACGTCAGCTGCACCGCCTGACGTGCCGCCAGGTGGCTGCCGGCCACGCCTTCCGGTGGATTGAAGTAGTGATCCAGAGGTTCGGAAGCGCCGAAATACAGCAGCGAAATACCGATACCGGACGAGAACAGCATCCCGGCCCAGGCGCCATAGCTGAAGTCCGGGGTGTCGTCCTTGCCACCCAATTTGAGCTTGCCGTAGGACGAAAACACCAGGCCGACGACGAAGACCAGGTAGGCGGCGATCACCACCATGTAGTACCAGCCGAAGCTGCGCGACAACCAGGCCTGAGCGATCCCCAGCATTCTCCCGGCTTCTTGCGGCGCGGCGATAAGGATGGCGGTCAGCAGCAGGATCAATGCGGTCGAGGTGTAGAACACCCAACCGTTGACCGTCACCGTCCGTGGTGGGGTCTTTATAAGAGAGGCAGAACTCATTGCACAGATGCTCCAGGCAGTGCGAGAGAAGGACACAAGGCAAAGCAGTACCCGACCAATCGGTTAGTTGGCAGCCGACCGGCGGGTGATATAAAGACACCCCGAAAAAAGCCCGAAACCGCGGCAGCAGCGTTGAAAACCGACCTCGACGATCGCGCGCGCGTACATAGCGCAGCGCATGACCCTGAGCGTCTTGCCCATTCAACACGTCCATTGAAATCGGTTCGCAGCATGCCCCGCGTGGGTTTCGAGCATTTTCGGATGTCGTTTTTCCGCCAACTACATGTAGGAAAAACCTGTAGGCAGCGACGATTTGTCGCAGATCTTATTCTTTGTTGATTGAACGTTCAATCAAAACAAAATAGACTGGCCCTCAATCCGGTAGCCGTTTTTCGTCCACCGGAAGGCCTAAGGAGATGTGCAAGATGCCCAAGGTCGGTATGCAACCCATCCGCCGTCAGCAATTGATCGAAGCCACCTTGCAGGCGGTCGATCAGGTCGGAATGGGGGACGCCAGCATTGCGCTGATCGCCCGTTTGGCCGGTGTCTCGAATGGCATCATCAGTCACTATTTTCAGGACAAGAATGGCCTGATCGCCGCCACGATGCGGTATCTGATGAGCGTCCTCAGCGAGAACGTCACCGCGCGCCGCCTGGCGCTGGGAGATAACAGCCCGCGGGCTCATCTTCAGGTGATTATCGAAGGCAACTTCGACGCCAGCCAGGTCAATGGCCCGGCAATGAAAACCTGGTTGGCCTTCTGGGCCACCAGCATGCACCAACCGTCTTTACACAGGTTGCAGCGGATCAACGATCACCGTCTGTATTCCAACCTGTGCTGCGAGTTCCGCCGAGTGCTGCCGCTTGATCAGGCACGCAGCGCAGCACGCGGGCTGGCGGCCCTGATTGATGGTTTGTGGTTGCGCGGCGCGCTGTCGGGAGACGCTTTCGACACCGAGCAGGCGCAACGAATCGCTTACGAATATATGGACATCCAACTGGCTAAGCAGGAGCGCTAGAGCACACAGAACCGCTCGGCCCCTGAACGGCTACTGATCAGCGTGCCCAGGCTTTACGGCACGCCCAGTGGTTAACGCCAACAACTTTTATGCACTTGCGAGGACTGTATGGCCCGTTTCGAACTGCAAAAACTTTACATCGACGGCGGTTACTCCTCTGCCGGCGGCGACGCCACCTTCGAAGCCATCAACCCGGCTAACGGTGAAGTTCTCGCCAACGTGCAACGCGCAACCTTCGCCGACGTTGAACGCGCTGTTGTCAGCGCTGAAAAGGGCCAGAAAGTCTGGGCTGCAATGACGGCCATGGAGCGTTCGCGCATCCTGCGCCGTGCCGTTGAAATCCTGCGCGAGCGCAACGATGAACTGGCCGCCCTGGAAACCCTGGACACCGGCAAGGCGTACTCCGAAACCCGCTACGTCGATATCGTCACCGGCGCTGACGTGCTGGAATACTACGCTGGCCTGGTTCCCGCCATCGAAGGCGAGCAAATCCCGCTGCGCACCACGTCGTTCGTTTACACCCGTCGCGAGCCACTGGGCGTCGTGGCCGGTATCGGCGCGTGGAACTACCCGATCCAGATCGCGCTGTGGAAATCCGCACCGGCCCTGGCGGCCGGTAACGCGATGATCTTCAAGCCAAGCGAAGTCACTTCCCTGACCACCCTGAAACTGGCCGAGATCTACACCGAAGCGGGCCTGCCAGCGGGCGTGTTCAACGTTCTGACCGGCAGTGGCCGTGAAGTCGGCACCTGGCTGACCGAGCACCCACGCATCGAAAAAATCTCCTTCACCGGCGGCACCGACACCGGCAAGAAGGTCATGGCCAGCGCTTCTGGCTCGTCCTTGAAAGACGTGACCATGGAACTGGGCGGCAAGTCCCCGCTGATCATCTGCGACGACGCCGACCTCGACCGCGCCGCCGACACCGCGATGATGGCCAACTTCTACAGCTCCGGTCAGGTCTGCACCAACGGCACGCGCGTATTCGTACCGAGCCACCTGAAAGCCGCTTTCGAAGCCAAGATCGTCGAGCGCGTTGCGCGCATTCGCGTCGGCAACCCGGAAGACGAAAACACTAACTTCGGCCCGCTGGTCAGCTTCGCCCACATGGAAAGCGTGCTGGGCTACATCGCCAAGGGTAAGGAAGAAGGCGCTCGCCTGCTGTGCGGCGGCGATCGTCTGACCGACGGCGAATTCGCCAAAGGCGCATTCGTGGCACCGACCGTGTTCACCGACTGCACCGACGAGATGACCATCGTTCGTGAAGAAATCTTTGGCCCGGTGATGAGCATCCTCACCTACGAAACCGAAGAAGAAGTGATCCGCCGCGCCAACGACACCGAGTTCGGCCTGGCCGCTGGCGTCGTGACCCGCGACCTGAACCGCGCTCACCGCGTGATTCATCAGCTGGAAGCCGGTATCTGCTGGATCAACGCCTGGGGCGAGTCCGACGCCAAGATGCCGGTCGGCGGCTACAAGCAGTCGGGTGTCGGTCGTGAGAACGGCATCAGCTCGCTGAACAACTTCACCCGCATCAAATCGGTACAGGTCGAACTGGGCGATTACGCCTCGGTGTTCTAAGACTTCCGAGCCCTATGCCCGGCCAATCCATGGATTGGCCGGCGCGTCTCAAGTCAACGACCTGACCAACTTCAAAGAGGGTGCATTCAATGTCCCAGGAATACGACTACATCATCATCGGGGCCGGCTCTGCCGGTAACACCCTGGCGACCCGTCTGACTGAAGACGAAGGCGTCACCGTCCTGCTGCTCGAAGCCGGCGGCCCGGACTACCGTTTCGACTTCCGCACGCAAATGCCTGCGGCACTGGCGTTCCCGCTGCAAGGCCGTCGCTACAACTGGGCCTACGAGACCGATCCGGAGCCGCACATGGACGGCCGCCGGATGGAATGCGGTCGCGGCAAGGGCCTGGGCGGTTCTTCGCTGATCAACGGCATGTGCTACATCCGCGGTAACGCCATGGATTACGACGGCTGGGCGAAAAACCCTGGCCTGGAAGACTGGACCTACCTGGACTGCCTGCCGTACTTCCGCAAAGCGGAAACCCGCGACATCGGCCCGAACGACTACCACGGTGGCGAAGGCCCGGTCAGCGTGACCACGCCTAAAGCCGGCAACAACCCGCTGTTCCATGCGATGGTTGAGGCAGGCGTACAAGCCGGTTACCCGCGCACTGAAGACCTGAACGGCTACCAGCAGGAAGGTTTCGGCCCGATGGACCGTACCGTGACGCCGAAAGGCCGTCGTTCCAGCACTGCTCGCGGCTACCTGGACACCGCCAAAAAGCGTTCGACCCTGAACATCGTCACCCATGCCCTGACCGACAAGATTCTGTTCGAAGGCAAGCGTGCGGTCGGCGTGCGTTACCTGGTGGGCAGCACTGAAGAGCGTGTTGAAGCCCGTGCCCGCAAAGAGGTGTTGCTGTGCAGCGGCGCGATTGCTTCGCCGCAAATCCTGCAACGCTCCGGCGTCGGCCCGGCCAAGCTGCTCGAGAGCCTGGACATCCCCGTGGTTCACGACCTGCCAGGCGTCGGCGAGAACCTGCAAGACCACCTGGAGCTGTACCTGCAATACGCGTGCACCCAGCCGGTTTCGCTGTACCCGTCGCTGCTCTGGTACAACCAGCCGACCATTGGCGCCGAGTGGATGTTCAACGGCACCGGTATCGGCGCCAGCAACCAGTTCGAAGCCGGCGGTTTTATCCGCACGCGTCCGGAGTTCGAATGGCCGAACATTCAGTACCACTTCCTGCCAGTGGCGATTAACTACAACGGCAGCAACGGTGTGAAAGAGCACGGCTTCCAGGCACACATGGGCTCCATGCGTTCGCCAAGCCGCGGCCGCATCCAGGTCAAATCCAAGGATCCGCGCCAGCACCCGAGCATCCTGTTCAACTACATGGCCACCGAACAAGACTGGCAGGAATTCCGTGACGGCATCCGCCTGACCCGTGAAATCATGCAGCAGCCGGCACTCGACGCGTTCCGTGGTCGCGAGCTGAGCCCAGGCATCGAGGTGCAAACCGACGAGCAACTCGACAAGTTCATCCGTGAGCACGCCGAAACCGCGTTCCACCCGTCCTGCTCCTGCAAAATGGGCACCGACGAAATGGCCGTGGTCGATGGCCAGGGTCGCGTCCACGGGATGCAGGGCCTGCGCGTGGTCGATGCTTCGATCATGCCGTTGATCACCACCGGTAACCTGAACGCACCTACGATCATGATGGCCGAGAAAATCGCCGACAAGATCCGCGGTCGTCAGCCACTGCCACGCAGCAAGGCCAAGTACTACGTAGCGGGCGACGCTCCGGTACGTGGCAAGCCGTTGCGTGAAGTGAGCCCTGCCGCGCAATAACCGTTACACCGTTGTCCGTGATCGTTCCCGCGTGGGAACGATCCGCCACATCACTTCCTGCTGCACACCGCTTCACCCTTGATCCCACCCCCCGCGCAGGCCTACTCTAGTCAGCGCGCAAACGTTTCACCCCCCGCCCCCATCGACAAGCCGCCACCTGGCTGGCCACGAGGCTTACTCATGTTTGATGTCGTGTCTTCGAGCAAATGGCCCACCGGCTACCTGATCAACCCGAATGTTGAACCCCTCGATCCGAAGTGGCTTCAGGCGTTCAGCAAGATCCCCGCCGCCGCTGTCAGCGATTGCCTGGGTCGTAACGTCGGCGGTCTGGGGCTCAAACCTTTCCACGGCAGTGCCCCGATGCTCGGCAGTGCCCTGACGGTTCGCGTACGCCCCGGCGACAACCTGATGATCCTCAAAGCCATGCAGATGGCCCGCCCCGGCGATGTGCTGGTTATCGACGGCAGCGCCCAACTGACCCGCGCCGTGTTCGGCCGCCCCCTGCGCGCCCCGGCCCCCACAGCCGGGGTCG
>CAYNGZ010000160.1:3169-12322 GCA_964396695.1 uncultured Pseudomonas sp. | reverse complement strand
CATCTCCGCCGTGATCTCGCGAACACTGGTCACGTCCGTCATGCGCTTCATGAAGGACACGACAGAGAGCAGACACCCCAACTCCACCCCCACCGTCAAAGTAGCAACCGTTTCACAAGACAGTTGCGGCGAGACCGGCAACCAGCAGTGGCTGGGGCGTGCGCCCTCGCCCGGATACAGCCAATCGAACTGCACGGCAATCCGTTGCGCAGAGTGGCCGTGCACCTCGTCGACCTCGACCACCCAGCCACGTTGCACGCTACTCATCCGGGGCTTGGCGCCTGGCAAAAACGCTGCGAGCGGCGTCTCCCAGGGAACCGCACAAATACGGTTGTGGTAGTACGGCACCTGCGCCGGGTTGCCCGAATGCTCGACCCGGGTCAGCAACCATAAATGGTTCCAGTCAGCACAGGGATGCCCCGACAACGGCATCAGCACGCCGCTGCGCACGTTCGGCAGGTCCGTTTCGCCTTCTGCCAAGGATTTCAACGCCCCGCCCTGACCGACTGCATCGGCGCGAGCATGAACCTTGAAACGCCTGACAGCGGGCGCAGCACCCTGAGTATCAAAGGTTGCACGGTCGCCTGGGCTCAAGCTTCGTTGAGAGTCGGCAAAGATCAGACAGTGACCACCCTTGCGGTGCTGAAAATAGTAGTGAATCCGCGCTTGTGCGCACAGGCGCTGCACAAACGCCAGATCCGACTCGCGGTACTGAGTACAGAACTCCCGCACGGGGTAATCGCTCTTGAGTTCGAATCGACAGTTTTTTTCGTTTATGCCGTGTTCCTTCAGGACCTGAACCAGAATCTGCGGGACTGAAAGGCCGGTAAACATCCGCTGGTTGAAACGTTGCGCCAGGCAGGCCAGCCTCGGCCCAAGAGACAGCCGCCAGAGTCCCGGCAGCGCGTCGTGATGAAGCTGAGTGAAGTCATGAATCTGTCCATGGATACCGGCGCCCGCGCTCCCGAACCGCAGATAGGCCGAACGAAACATCAGGCTGGCGATGTCCAGCCGACGCTCATCGAGCTGCAGATCCAGCTGGAAAGCAAAGGGCTGGCTGATGGACTCGCTACCGGTAAAGGCGACAACGGCAAAGGGTTGGGGCTGACCCGCTATCTCCAGACGAAATGACGGCTCGTTGACGGAATCGAACATCGGCGTTTCTCTACAGGAGGGGCGGCCGGGGATTCTCGCTGAGAGACATGGCCGAGTAGAGTGCCGAAATACAACTTAGGAAATGACCTACGCGAAATAGAGACCGCACATCGTTGATAGTGCGGGAGCACGGCAAATCGCTGCAAAAATAAAGAAATGCCGTACCAGGTCCTCCGAAAAGCCTGCATTACGCAGAGTATTTTCGGACAACCTGGTCACAGCGGCTCGTTACCTCAAGAAGACAGGTAAGACGAGCGAGTCAGCCCCAGGCGCAAGGCATCGAGGTACTGGGTACGCTCGTTGGCACTGATACGGGCGCTGGCCACCTTGTCGCGGTAATGCGTCATCAGTTCTTCCGGCGACAAGTGCACGTAACGCAGCATGTCTTCGATGGTGTCGTGGGTTTCGATACCGGCGTGATAAACACTGCCATCGGCATTCTGGTAGATGTTCACCGAGTCGGTGTCACCGAACAGGTTGTGCATGTCGCCAAGAATTTCCTGGTAAGCCCCCACCAGGAAGATCCCCAACAGGTAGTCTTCGCCTTCGTTCAGCCCGTGCACCGGCAGGCTGGTCTCGATGCTTTGCTCATCGACGTACTGCTTGATCTTGCCGTCGGAGTCGCAGGTCAGGTCTTGCAGCACGGCACGGCGCATCGGCTCTTCATCAAGACGGTGCAGCGGCAGAATCGGCAGGACCTGGCCGATGGCCCAGGTGTCCGGCAGGCTCTGGAATACCGAGAAGTTACAGATGTACTTGTCGGCCAGCTTGTCGTTGAGTTCGTCGAGCACCTGACGGTGCGAGCGCTGACGGGCTTTCAACGAGTTGTGCAGGCGACGGCACACGGCGAAATAGCATTGCTCGGCCAGGGCCTTCTCGGCCAGGGTCAGCTTGCCATCGGCGTACTGGCTGGCCACGTCGCTCATGTAGTGCGTCGCGCGCCAGTAGGTTTCGGTGACCATCTCGATATCGGTCGGGCCGAGCAGGTCTACCAGCCATTGCACGGTTTCCGGCAACGCTTCCTTGTTCTCGATCATCGGTACGTCGTCGTTGTGTTTCTCGACGTCGGTGACCTGCACCACCAGCATGGCGTGGTGAGCGGTCAGCGAACGACCACTTTCGGAGAAGATGTTCGGATGCGGCAGGCTCTGCGCGTCGCAGAACTCCTTGAGCATGCCGACCACGACACCGGCGTAATCGTCCATGTCGTAGTTGATCGAGCTGGCGTTACGCGAGTGGGTACCGTCGTAGTCGACGCCCAGGCCACCACCCACGTCGATGTGATCGACCGGCAGACCCAGGTTACGCAGTTCGCCGTAGTAACGGATCGCTTCCTTAAAGCCGTGCTGGTAGTCCGCCAGGTTGGCGATCTGCGAGCCCATGTGGAAGTGCAGCAGGCGAATGCCTTGATCCAGACCCGCCGCACGGAAGCGCTCGACCACCGACAGCAACTGAGCGGCAGACAGACCGAACTTGGATTTTTCGCCGCCCGTGTCCGCCCACTTGCTCGAGGCCAGGGACGACAGGCGAACCCGCAGACCGACTTGAGGCTTGACCTTGAGCGAGGCCGCTTCTTCGATCACCAGGCCAACTTCGGATTCTTTCTCGATCACGATGAACACGTTGTGGCCCAGCTTCTGGCCCATCAGTGCCAGACGGATGAACTCACGGTCCTTGTAACCGTTGCAGACAATGGTGCCGCCCTTTGGCGCCAGGGCCAGCACGGCCAGCAGTTCAGGCTTGGAGCCGGCTTCCAGACCGATGGAAACGTTCTGGGTGGCGATGATGTTCTCGATCACCGCTTCTTGCTGGTTCACCTTGATCGGGTACAGCGCGGTGTACTTGCTCTGGTATTCCAGACGCTCGATGTTCGCGTCGAAGGCACCCGTCAGCTGGCGGACGCGGTCTTGCAGGATGTCCGGGAAGCGCACCAGCAGCGGCAAGGACAGGCCACTTTTGCGCAGCTGTGCCACTTGCTCGAACAGATCGATAGGCGGGCTGCTCGGACCGTTCGGACGAACTTCTACGCGACCGGTGTCACTGATCGCGAAATACCCGGCCCCCCAATGGCGAATCCCGTAAACACTGCGGCTGTCCGCAACTGTCCATTGGCTGCCATCGTCTTTGCGTGTGCGTCGTACGGACATCGAAGTCCCCTATAAAGAAGTCAAAGAGCGCCACCCGGGTTGAGGGCTGGCGCAGTCTATAGTGAAAAAATGACGGTTAGCCTGCATGCAGGGTCCATAGACCTCGCAGACAGCGCTGAGTTTAGAAACCGGTCAGAACAGGCTCTGTGAAAACCATGGAGACGACGTTAAACCTGAATCGGATCAGGGCTGCATCAAGTCGGGGTGGTTTTCACAGAGGCTGCTAGCCGCCGGATTTCTTCGCTTTGAAACCGTGTTTGATCAGCTCTGCCAAGAGTAGCTCGACATGATCGCCCTGGATTTCGATGATCCCGTCCTTCAACGCGCCACCGGTACCGCAACGTTTCTTCAACGTCGTGGCAAGCTCCTTGAGCTCGTCCTCGGCCAGCGGCACACCGCTGATGGTGGTCACCGTCTTGCCGCCACGACCCTTGCTTTCGCGGCGCACGCGCGCGATGCCGTCGCCTGCCGGGATAACGGTTTGTTTGCAGATGCAGGCTGCCACCGGCTGGCTACAGTCCGGGCAATGTCGACCTGCGTCGGTGGAGAATACCAGGCCACCAAGGGCGGCGAAGGATGCGGCTTTTTTGGCCACCGGCAATCCTCTTGGGAGGACAAAGACTGGTCGCAGCAACGTTGGCACGTGCTATCGACCGCGAAGCCCCACTCAGGCAGGGGCAGCGCTACTGAACCGAAAAGCTCTGTGTAGGAGCTGACGAGTGCAACGAGGCTGCGATCTTTTGATGTTGACTCAAAAGCAAAGTCAAAAGATCGCAGCCTGCGGCAGCTCCTACAACAAGCAAAGCCGGTTCAGCTTGAAAAGGTCGCGCAGTGTAACGGCAAAAAGCGCACTTGCTAAGAGCCAATCGGCGCCAATTTATAGATCTTTTGCGACACCCTTTACAGCATCGCCCCCGCGCGCGCGCAGATAGCGCCTCAACGCCGCCAGAGAGTCCGGGCAGTAAGGCTTTTGCTGTATTTCCTGCATCACCTGTTCGATTGGAATAAAGCGTGCCTGGAGCACTTCTTCCGGTTGCAGGATCAAGGGGCCGTCCCACACCGCTGAAAACGCCGAACACCACAGGCGATTGCCGGTGTCTTCGAAAAAAAAATGATCATGGGCCGTCAGTTCCACGCCGCTTACACCGAGTTCTTCTTCCAGTTCACGGGCCGCCGACTCGGCGTAGGTTTCGCTCGCCAAGACCATGCCGCCGGCCGCCACATCCCAGAATCCCGGATAAATGGCTTTGCTGAACGTGCGCTGATGCACGCACAGTTCACCGGCAGAGTTGAACAGCATGATGTACGTGCCACGCCCGATCAGCCCGCGCTCCCGCAAATCCGAACGCACCAGAGAGCCGAGCAGGTTGTCCTGCTCGTCGACCCAGGCGATGTGTTCGGCATCGGAGGCCGCGCGGTGCGCAGCCTCGTTGGTGTTGGCGACCATGACTCAGCCCTGGTTCAGCAGTTGACGCAAGTCGATGACCGCTGCGTTGGCCCGCGAAATGTAGTTGGCCATGACCAGCGAGTGGTTGGCCAGGACCCCGAAACCGCTGCCGTTGAGAATCATCGGGCTCCACACGGTTGCCTGAGACGCTTCCAGCTCACGAATGATCTGACGCACGCTCACCGTGGCATTTTTCTTCGCCAGCACGTCGGCGAAATCGACTTCGATGGCCCGCAGCAAGTGCGACAGCGCCCAAGCCTGACCCCGCGCTTCGTAGAACACGTCGTCGATCTGCAGCCAGGGCGTCTCGACTATTTCTTCGTCCACCGTCGCCACCTGACCCGGCGCGAGGGCTTCGGTTTTCAGCGCGGTGTTGAGCTTGACCCGGCCAACGCTGGCCGACAGACGCTGCGACAGCGAACCCAGACGGGTTGCGACATCGCCCAGCCAGTTGTTCAGGTTGTCGGCACGCGTATAGAACAGCGCGTTCTTTTGCGACGGATCCGAGAGGCGGGCCTGATAGCGGCTCAGGGAATTGATGCCTTCCTGATACTCCGACTCACTGGACGGCAGCATCCAGCTCTTGTTGTCGAAATTGAAGCGCGGCTCGGCCTTGGCCAGATCGGCGTCTTCAGCCGATTGCGATTGCGAGCGGGTGAAGTCTTTACGCAAGGCGCGAGTCAGATCGCGCACTTGCACCAGGACGCCATATTCCCAGCTCGGCATGTCATCCAGCCACAGGCCCGGTGGAAAACGGTCGTTGGAAATGTAGCCACCCGGTTTGTTCAGCAAAGTACCGGCGACAGTCTTGAGGGTTTCCACCGTGGTGTACCCGCTGACCATCTGCTTGCCTTCCTTCTCGGCGGCCAGTTGCGCGTTCTGCTGAACCGGGAACAGCGCCGGCTCATGGCTCCAGTAGATACCCAGGACCATAGCCACCAGCAAGTACAGCGCGATCAGGGTGCCCAACGCTCGGCTGAACAAACCACCGAAGTAGCTGCGGGTTGCCGACTTGGGTTCGGCGGCACGTTCAGGCGCACTGCCTGTGCGGTTCTTCCAGTCCAGCATGGCGATATCCTTTCAATCACTTGAGTTCGTCGGTTCGACCACACCCTACTCCATCGTGCCTCGCTGCGAGCGGATTAAATCACCCGGCAGACAGTGGATCGCACATCGGCGCGAGTCGAGCAGCCACTATAAATGAAGCACAGCGCCGATCCTATGCGACCCGTCGGTCAGGAACTGAATGACGTCGCTTTACAGTTTATTGATGTACGACACTCATGCGATTGAAAAGAGGTGCTAGCATAGAGCCACCAGTCGATCTCAGCATGCACCCTAACTAGTAGTCAGGATATGACCGAGCCAGAAGACCCCAGCCGTGAGCGCCTCAAGCACCACTTTGCCCAGCGGGTAATTCATCAAGCACGTCAGATTCTTGAGATATGGCAGCGCCTTCAACGCAGCGAATGGTCTGGTATCGACCTGGCGGAGCTGAGTGAAGCGAACCTGCGCCTGCTGCGCTTCGCCGAACGTTTCGAACAACCCGAACACACCCACCTGGCGCACAGCATCAGCCAGTCGCTGGCAGCCGTCGACGCCAATCGCGGACGCCTGAGCAGCGGGTTGATCACCGACCTCAATCGCCTGATGCAGCGCCTGTCGCGCACCGGTTTGCGGCATGGCGACCAGCTCGAACAAACCTTTCTGCCGCCGCTGCGCAAGCCGATCTACGTGATGCTGCAAGATCACGACCGCGCCGAGCGGCTGGCCAAACAACTCGAATTTTTCGGTCTCAGCGCGCAATCGCTGGACAGCGTGGCGGCGTTCCGCTCCTCGATGGTCGAGCGACTGCCGGCGGCGATTGTCATGGACGTTGACTTCAGCGGCCCGGGCATGGGCCTGCAACTGGCAGCCGAAGCTCAAGAAGGTCTGGAGCAGAAACTGCCGTTACTGTTTTTCAGCCTGCTGGAAACCGACACCCCGACCCGCCTCGCGGCCGTCCGCGCCGGTGGTCAGGAGTTTCTGACCGGCACCCTCGAAGCGTCGAGCCTGCTGGAAAAGATCGAAGTGCTGACCTGCGTCGCGCAGTACGAACCGTATAAAGTGCTGATCATCGACGACTCACGCGCCCAGGCCCTGCACACCGAGCGCCTGCTCAATAGCGCCGGGATCGTCACCCGCACCTTGATCGAACCGATCCAGGCGATGGCCGAACTGGCGGACTTCCAGCCGGACCTGATCATCCTCGACATGTACATGCCGGCCTGCACCGGCACCGAGCTGGCCAAGGTGATCCGCCACAACGACCGCTACGTCAGCGTGCCGATCATCTACCTATCGGCCGAAGACGACCTGGACAAGCAACTCGACGCCATGAGCGAGGGCGGCGACGACTTCCTGACCAAGCCAATCAAGCCGCGACACCTGATCACCACCGTGCGCAACCGCGCAGCCCGGGCGCGCAACCTCAAGGCGCGGATGGTCCGCGACAGCCTGACCGGCCTCTATAACCACACCCACATCCTGCAACTGCTCGAAGACTGCAGCTTCCGCGCCCGCCGCGAAAACAAGCCGCTGAGCTTCGCGATGCTCGACATCGACCACTTCAAACGGGTCAACGACAGCCACGGCCACCCGATGGGCGACCGGGTGATCAAAAGCCTGGCGCTGTTTCTCAAGCAACGCTTGCGCAAGACCGACTTCATTGGCCGTTATGGCGGTGAAGAGTTCGCCATCGTGATGCCGGACACCGATATCGAATCGGCCTGCAACGTGCTCGATGAAATCCGCCAGCGCTTTGCCGAGATTCACTACCCGGCCCAGCCACAAGACCTCTGGTGCACCTTCAGCGCCGGCGTCGTGGATCTGCAGGAAGGCTCCGACAGCCTGATAATGGCCAGTCAGGCGGACGAGGCACTGTATCGTGCCAAGGGTGCAGGACGTAATCGCGTTCAAGCGGCAAGGCGATCGAGTCAAAGTGCCACTTTTTCACCTGAACCCACTGATTCGGTCATAACCCTGTAATACAAACGCAATAACTTCAGGCACTTACCATTCTGTCGTTGGTAGAGCCACGATGCGCCTGAAGTTGCTGACCAATCTCAATACCCTGCTTTTAGTCGCGGTGTGCCTCGCTCTCGGCGCCACCCTCTGGTGGTCGCAAAATGCCCTGGAGCGCCCTTATCTGTTAATGGAGCGTTACCTGGACCTGTCGCAGCAATTTCAAAATCAAGTGGCGCGTAACGTCGAAGATTACCTGGCCAGTGGCGATGCCTTACGCTTGAGCAGTGCCAGCCAGGCCATCGAGACGTTGCAAAAAGAGCTCACCGAGCTGCCGGCCGATCTGGCTGAAAGCGTGCGCCCAAGCCTTGCCAACCTCGATGAGTTCAGCAAGACCGATTTGCTGGCTGCCGGCAAACTGGCGGGGGATCCGCAAGCCTTGCTGCTCCAGGCCGAGCGCGAACTGGGCGCCAGCCTGGAGCAGCTCAGCCAATACGCCACCGGCGCCAGTACGCCGGCGGCTGCTGCCTATTTCCCACCCCTGCTGGCAGCCTCGCAGCACGTGGGTAAACTCTCGCTGGCCCGGGACAAGCTGGTCAGCAGTGGCCGCAGTGAACTGGCCGCCGATGTCGAGCGTGAAGTCAGCAGCATCCGCACCCAGGCCGAGCTGATCGAAGCCCTGCCGCTGCTTGGCGTGACCGCCAGCAAAGAATCGAACACCGACGATTTCTCGGCGATGATGGGCCTGGAGAACACCGAAAAAGCGGTCGCCGAAGATGCCGGCATCGGCTTCAAACGTGAACTTGCCAGCCTGCTGGCCCGCTATCCCGCCGAGCTCGGCCGCACCCGCGACCAAATCCAGAAACGCGCCGACCTCAGCGCCGCCACCCACCTGAAAATTGCTGCTGTGCAACAAGCCATCGCCGGGCTGGAACCAGCCGTTCGCGCTCAACATGGGCAAATCCAGGGTGAGGTGCGGCTCATGCAGGGCGTGATGATCGGCCTGATTCTGCTGATCGCGCTGCTGATCGACACTTTGCAACGACGCCTCGCCCGTGTACTGACCAACCTCGCGCCAGCGCTGTCGACCTGGGCCGAAGGCGACTTCAGTCGGGACATCCAGCTCGGCGCGACCAACCGTGAGTTGCACGATATTCAGGCATCGTTGAATCGCTTGCGCGCCTATCTGGTGGATCTGGTCGGGACCATCCGCCAGAACGCCGAGCAGGTCGCCGGCAGCAGTCGTGTGCTGGCCGAGTTGAGCAGTGACCTGCACAGCGGCGCCGAACCTCAGGCCGGCGGCACTGCACTGATCCGCGATTCCCTTGGCGACCTGGAAGCCCCTCACCAGAAAGTGGCCTGCGATCACCGTCCACCCCACGATCCCAGCCCGTCCCGCAG
>CAYNGZ010000160.1:0-3159 GCA_964396695.1 uncultured Pseudomonas sp. | reverse complement strand
GGAACCTGCACTGATGCGGCGTTCCCTTTGCGAGCGAGAACCCACAGTCCAGCAAGGGGCGGGCGTGGCCAGTCCGGCCGCGCATGCCAGCCGTCACGCCGGCCTTGCCGTCGAGGACGGACAGAAAGTCATTGGCTTGAGTCTGACCGGACTGCACGCACTGGTCGGCGAAGTCCAGGGCAATGCACAAATGATCGAACATCTGGCCGAAGAGTCGGCGACCATCGGCGGCGTGCTGACGGTGATCCGCTCGATTGCCGATCAGACCAACCTCCTCGCCCTGAACGCGGCGATCGAAGCGGCTCGCGCCGGAGAAATGGGCCGCGGTTTCGCGGTGGTCGCCGAGGAAGTTCGCTCACTGGCGCAACGTACGGCCGGTGCTACCGCCGAAATCCAGACCTTGATTGCCGGCCTGCAACTGGCGGCGCGGCAATCGGTGGAAGGCATGCGCGCCCAGGTCGAACACGCCGAAGCCACCGCCAACCAGGCACAAGCGGCTGACGGGGCGCTGGATAAAATCGTCGGGGCGATCCAGACCATTGCCGACACCGCTGTGCGCATCGCCGATGTAACGGCGCAGCAAAGTGGCGCCGTCAGTGAAATCCGCGATCACAGCGAGCGGATTCATCAGTTGGGTGGGGATAACCTGATGCGTATTGGCGAAGGCCGCAGTCAGGGTGAGAACCTGCTGGTGTTGGGCGGGCAACTGCATACCGCCGTTCAGGCCTTCCGGGTTTAAGTCTGCGGACCCGAACACAACTGACCAGCAGGACTATCGCCACCTAAGCTCTTGTATAGACACACCTATTTGTCCATATGACAGTATTTAGTCTTCGCTTTGATGCTAAGGTTTAGCGCTTCAATTAATCGAGCGCGCAAAGGAGTGCCCTGTGATAGTTCCAACTTCGCCCCCTAGTGTTTCTGTGGAGGAAAACATGGCTGTTGCCTTCCATAAGAAAAAAGTTTTGAAAGAGGGATCCGCGTTCATTTACTCCTGGTTCTATACCCAGGTCAGGAATCGCGGCCCTTGGGATTACAAAAAACTGTCTCCTGACTATGAAGCCTTCGGTAATTTCAATTACGGCGCGGCCGGGATTGCTGCGGGCTTTTCCGAAAATGTCCTGTTACGTGCCGCCGGTTTTGCCCAGACGCAGGCAAAAACGACAAAGGTAGAATTTGGAAGCTGGTGGAGCGAGGCTCCTTTTGGTGATGATCCCGCAGATCAGGAATGGATCAAAAAAGGAGTCAGGTATGCCTGCTTCAGGAACTACTAAAAAAACTGTATATACCATCGTCACCTCCTGTCTGCTGGCGGTATGCCTGGGCTACATCGGCTGGACCTGGCTCATGTCTCCCAGCGCCCCGGTGCTGACCGATGTAGTACTCAAACTACCCGTTGGTGAAAATGGCTTCGTCTACGGCGTCAAGGATGATCGAGGCGGAGCAACAGTGCCGTTCAGCTATCGATACTATGTCTATCGCGAACTGGCATCCGACGAACAAATAGCGTCTGAACTCAAGACTGCCGGTCCGTTTTTAGTCACCCGAGATCCAGCCATAAAGATCAATGTCCAAGGCTCGGTCATCAATGTATCGACCCATCAGGAAGTCTATGAGTATCACAGCGGCACGCTGTTCCGACCTACCAACAGCGCCGACTACAGCCCCGTAACCATCAACTTGTGCAACCACTCCAGCGATCAATCAACAAAGTAAACGCGTCCCCCTGGGAGCTGTCGAAGATTCGGCGTAGGCGCATGCATCGTGCACTCAGTTATCATGCTCCCACTTTCGATACGCGAGATTGTCATGCGCCGTCTGCTCTGCCTGATGCTGTTAGTGCTGGTCCTGCCGGTGAATGCCGCTGGTCTTTTGGACAGTCGCCCCAGCTCAACCCTGGGCTCGATCAACAACAGCGCCGACTTCCTGCCCGTGCGCGAGGCTTTCCAGCTGAGTCTGGTGCAGAGCACGCCGCAATCGATCAAGCTGCGTTTCGTCGCCACCGAGGGTTACTACCTTTACCGGCATCGCTTCCAGTTTCGCAGCGAGCCCGCCGACATCGGCCTGGGCGCCGCGCAACTGCCTTCGGGCGAAAAAAAGCATGACGAGTACTTCGGCGATGTCGAGGTTTACCACGGCATTCTCGACGTAGACCTGCCGCGCAACAGTGCCGATCAACGGGCGTTCACGCTGGCCGTCACCTACCAGGGGTGCGCCGATAAAGGCCTGTGTTATCCACCGGAAACCGAACGCCTGAAGATCGACGGGGCAGCCACAACCTCCGCGCCCCGTGTCGGGGGCTGGAGCTGGCGCGAACTGGCGCTGTTCTTCCTCGCAGGCCTTGGCCTGACCTTTACCCCGTGCGTGCTACCGATGCTGCCGATCCTCTCCGGCGTGGTGCTGCGCGGTCAGGTGGGCGGGCTGCGCGGCTTCAATCTGTCGCTGGCCTACGTCTTGCCAATGGCTGCCTGTTTCGCCGTGCTCGGCGCGCTGATGGGGATGTTCGGCGCTCAGCTCAACCTTCAGGCACGCCTGCAATCGGCGTGGGTACTGGTGCCGTTTGCCTTGTTCTTCGCGGTGTTTGCCTTGGCGATGTTCGGGGTGTTCGAACTGAAATTGCCTCACGCCATCAACAGCCGCCTGCACCGCATTGCTGGCCGCACCGAAGGCGGTTCTCTGTGGGGCGCGGCGGTACTGGGAGTGGTGTCGAGCCTGCTGGTCTCGCCATGCGTGTCCGCGCCACTGGCCGGTGCGCTGCTGTATATAAGCGCCAGTGGCGATGCGCTGGGCGGCGCGCTGAAATTGTTCGCTCTGGGCTTGGGCATGGGCGCGCCGTTATTGCTGGTCGCCACCGGCGGTGCGGCCTGGCTGCCGAAAAGCGGTCCGTGGTTGATCTACGTAAAAAACGCGATTGGCGTGTTGCTGCTAGGGCTGGCGGTCGGCTTGCTAAGCCGGGTATTGCCGGGACAAATCACCCTGCTGCTGATCGGCTTGCTGGCGGCCGGGGTCGGTTTGTTCCTCGGCGCGCTGGAGTTTGTCTACAAACCGCCGCGAAAACGCCTGGGCCAACTGCTCGGAATGTTCCTGGTGTTTTACGGACTGGCCTGCTGGTACGGCGCCTTCCGCGGCCAGAGCGATCCGTTCAATCCGATTGGCCAG
>CAYNGZ010000159.1:10880-12598 GCA_964396695.1 uncultured Pseudomonas sp. | reverse complement strand
CATACATGAAACGGGTGCTCAAGGCGCGGTTGTCAACGGAGCCGGCCAGGCCTGCACCGGCAGCGTCGGCGCTGAAGTAGCGGATATCGCTTTTCAGGGTGCCGCCGCCCAACGCCAGGCTGTGCTTGAGGCCGAGGTAGTGCTGCTGATAAATGTCCTCAAGCTGCGCGTAGTAATAACTGCCCGTCAGCGTCGGGTTGAACTGGTAATCGGCGCCGCCGAAACGGAATTCATCGCTTTTTGCCGAGCTCTTGTAAGCGCCGTTCTGGCTGGTCAGCCCCATCTTTTCGTAATTGGTCGAATCCCGCTGTTTGACTTGATCGATCTGCCCGCCGCGCAAGGTCAGGCCCTTGATGTCTCTGGAACTGAGCAGGGCGCCTTCGAAGGTCTGCGGCAGTACGCGGCTGGTGTTGGGTTGCAGCAGCGGCAGGTCGGGCAGCAAATGGCCGAGGCGCAGCTCGCTCTTGGCAACGCGGGCCTTGGCGGTCAGGCCAAGCTTGGAATAGCTGTCGTGGGCACGCCTGGCGTAGCTCGGCTTGCCCGGTTCGGCCTGGCTTTCCCGGGACAACAAACCGCTGCCGGAGCGATCCGGGCTGGAGTCGAGCTTGAGCCCAAGCATGCCGAGCGCATCCAGGCCAAAGCCGACCGTGCCTTCGGTGTAACCCGATTGCAGGTTCAGCACAAAGCCCTGGGCCCATTCATCGCGCCTGGACTGGCCATCGCCTTCGCGGTAATCACGGTTGAAGTAGTAGTTTTTCAGGTCGAGCGTGGCCTTGCTGTCCTTGAGGAATTCCGCTTCTGCGGCCATCGGTAGCAGGCTGGTGCCGCCGATCAAGGTCAAGTGCTGCATGAGTCGTGCGTTCATGGTGTTGGCTCCTGTGAGGGCTCTTTGTTGTTTTTTCGGGCATGGCTTCGCCATGGGCACCTTCAGAGGTGTCTGAAGTGCCTGAGGTGAAGTCAGTGATGACTAAGGCGTGGGCAGCAGGTTTTCCGGTTTGGGTCGTAGCCGGTAACCGCCGCCTGCCAGTTGTTCCAGTGGGCTCGCGGCCGCCAGCAATTGGCGGGTGTAGGGATGCAGGGGTTTATCGAAGATCGCCTCTCGGCTGCCGATTTCCACGATATGCCCCTGGTGCATGACCGCCACTCGATGGGCGATGCGTTCGACGGCCGCCAGATCATGGGAAATGAACAGGCAGGCAAAGCCGTACTGTGCCTGCAAGCGCTCGAACAGTTCGAGGATCTGTTTCTGGATGGTCATGTCCAGCGCCGAAATCGGTTCGTCGGCGATCACCAGCTGCGGGTGCCGCACCAGCGCTCGACCGATGGCCACCCGCTGGCGTTGTCCGCCCGACAATTGATGGGGAAATCGCTCCATGAAGTCTTGCGACAAACCTATATCCACCAGCGTGGTGGCGACGCGTTGACGTTTTTGCGCTGCGCTCAATTCCGGTAAATGACTCAACGGTTCGGCGAGGGTTTCGCCAATGCGCATCCGTGGATCGAGGGACGAGTAGGGGTCTTGAAAGATCATCTGGCATTGCAACCGATGATCACGCTGACCGGCCCTGAGGATATCGATCCCCTTGAAGCGAATCTCGCCGGCACAGGGCTTGACCAGCCCCACCCAGGCTCGGCCCAACGTGGTTTTGCCCGAGCCGCTGCCCCCGACCAGCGCCAGGGTTTCACCCGGGGCGATTCCCAGGTTGGTCCGTTGCCCG
>CAYNGZ010000159.1:0-10870 GCA_964396695.1 uncultured Pseudomonas sp. | reverse complement strand
CAGGTATCACCGCGCCTGACGTTTCCACCTTCTCATCCGCCAAGGCGGTGCTCGAGAAATATGGAATTCAGGACCGCACGCCGGCCAGCATCGGGGAACGGATCGAGAGCGGTGCGCACGGCGCCATTCGCGAAACGCCCAAACGCGGCGACCCGGCGTTCGCCCGCGTCCAAAACCTGATCGTCGGCAGCAATCGCCTGGCCGTAGAAGCTGCCGCGGCCCAGGCCAAGGGTTTCACCGGGGGCGGTGAAAAGGTTGGCGCTGTTCACGGCGCGCTTGGGCTGCGCTTTACCCCAGAACCGAGCATGCCCCGGATGCTCGATGCTGACGCCAGTTATTTCCACCAAGGGTTTGTCGGCCGCAGGCAATGTGGCCAGTTCACCGCGCTTGGGCAGCGCTTCGAGCAATTGGCGAGTGTAGGCGTGTTGCGGGGCCAACAGAATGTGATTGATCGAGCCTTGCTCCACCGCCTGGCCGTGGCGCATGACCACCACCTTGTGGGCATAACGCGCCACCAGCGACAGGTCGTGGCTGATGAACAGGATCGCCGTGCCTTGCTCGCGGGTCAGTTCCAGCATCAGTTCAATCACGTCCAGCTGCGCCAGGCAGTCGAGGGCGGTGGTGGGTTCGTCGGCAATCAGCAGCGCCGGGCGCAGCAGCATCACCGAGGCGAGCATGATCCGCTGGCGCATGCCGCCGGAAAACTCATGGGGATAGGCGCTCAGGCAGCGCTCGGGGTCGGCGATGCCGATGCGTGTGAGCATATCCACGCAGCGTTCGCGAATCTGTGCCGTGTTCAGGTCGGTGTGCAGGCGCAAGCCTTCGGCCATTTGCTCGCCGACGCGGATGGCCGGGTTGAGCGAGACCATCGGCTCCTGGAACACCATGCCGATTCGCGCACCGCGGATGTCACGCAATTGCGCGCAACTCAGTTGATTGAGGTCCTGGCCTTCGAAGCGGATCGCGCCGCCACAGACTTCCATCGGCAGGGGCAGCAGGCCAATCGCTGCGCGAGCGGCCATGGTCTTGCCGCTCCCGGATTCACCCACTAGCGCGACAATCTCGCCGGGTGCGACGGTGAAACTCAGATCGTTGACCGCCAGCGGGCCTTCGGCGCCAGCACGGATCAGCAGGTGGTCGACTTCAAGCAACGGTTTTTGACTGGGCATGATCAACGGCTCATTCGCGGGTCGAGGCGGTCGCGCAAGGCGTCGCCGAACAGGTTGATGGCGACCAGCGCCAGGGCGATGAACAACCCCGGAAACAGGCCGAGCCAGGTGGCGTTGGCAATGTACGGGCGGCTGGCAGCAAGCATGTTGCCCCAGGTCGCCGCAGGTGGCGGAACACCCAGGCCGAGGAAGCTCAAGGCGCTTTCCGACAGCAGCGTCCAGCCGAACATGCTCGTGGCGAGCACGCACAGTGGCGCGACACAGTTGGGGGCGACATGTCGGTACAGCGTGTAGAACTCCGAGTTCCCGATGACCCGTGAGGCTTCGATGAACTCGCGTTCACGCAGCGACAGCACACTGCCACGCACCACCCGAACCACCGAAGGCGTGTAGGCGATGCTCAAGGCCAGGACGATGCCGTACTGGCTGGCACCGATGATCGCCATCAACCCCAGCGCCATCAGAATGCCGGGGAACGCCAGCAGAGCGTCGTTGATCATCATCAGGACGCGATCGGTCCAGCCCCGCAGGTAGCCGGCGAGCATGCCGATCACACTGCCGAAAAACAGCGCCAGGCACACGGTCAGCAGGCTGATCCACAAACTGGTGCGCGCGCCGATGATCAAGCGGCTGAGCACGTCACGGCCAAACTCGTCGGTGCCCAGCCAATGCAGCGCCGAGGGGGCCTTGAGGCGAGACAGCAGATCGATTTTCAACGGGTCGTAAGGTGTCCAGAACACACCAAGCAACGCCATGCTGATCAGCAGCACCAGCAGCGTGCCGCCGATCAAGGCGTTCGCCGGTGGCCAGCGCAGCGGACGACGCGCAGGTGCAGGGCTCACGGAAGGCAGGGAGATGGTCATAGCTTCACCCTTGGGTCGAAGAATGGATAGAGCAGGTCCACCAACAGGTTGACCACCACGTAGATGAAGGTGATCAACAACAGGCAGCCTTGCAGCACGGGGTAGTCGCGAGCGTAGATGGCGTCGACCATCAAACGGCCGATGCCGGGCAGGGTGAACACCGTTTCGAGCACGGCGATGCCACCCAGCAAATTGCCAAGGATCAAGCCGATCAACGTCCAGGTCGGCGCGAAGGCATTGGGCAGCGCGTGGCGCCACAGCACCGTGCGTTCCGACAAACCCTTGGCTCTGGCGTGGGCGATGTATTCCAGCCGCAGCACTTCGATGGTGCTGGCCCGGGCCATCCGGGTAATGGCCCCCAACTCGACCAGCGTCAGGGTGGCAATGGGCAGCACCAGATAAGTCACGGCTTCAGCGGGATTCTGCGCAAACGGCACATAGCCCACGATGGGTAGCCAGTTGAGCTTGATCCCGAACGCGTAGAGCAACAGCAGACCGAGCCAGAAGCTGGGAATTGACAGCAGCAGGGTTGCGCCGGTGACCAGCCCCAGGTCCAGCGCACTGTCCTGTTTCCAGGCCGCGAACAGGCCTGCTGGAACGGCAATCAACGCCGCCAGCAGAACCGCCACCAGCACGATGTTGGCGCTGACCGAGAAACGGTCAAGGATCAGTTCGAGCACCGGTTGTTTGCTGGTGATCGACACGCCGAGGTCGCCACTGAACACCGACTGCAACCAATAGACGAACTGCACGCCGATCGAGTGATCCAGCCCCAGTGCCGCGCGGGTGCTGGCCAGGCTTCGCGGGTCGGCCATATCGCCGAGCATCAACAGCGCCGGGTCGCCGGGGATGAAGCGGATCAGCGCGAACACCACCACGGAGATCAGCACCAGGGTCGGCACGGACAGTGCCAGGCGTTGAGCGATAAATCGCACCATGATCGATCTCCTACTCAGCCAGTTTCACGCCCCACAGGCGCGGTTTGGCAATGGGCCAGGAGCGGTAACCTTCGACCCGATCCTGAAAGGCGCCGACGGTGCTGCCGTTGTACATCACCACCATGGGCACATCGGCGAGCATCTGTTGGTGCAATTGATCGAACAGCGCCTGACGTTTGACCGGCGCTATTTCGCGCATGGACTCAAGCATCCAGCCTTGCGCCTCTGGGTTGTCCCAGACCTTGCGCGGTTGCTGATTCTTGTCACCCATCACCGACTCGAAGTTCAGTGCCGCGTCGAAGCGCGCCGAATAGGAGAACGCCATGATCTGGTATGCACCGCTCTGGTAGCGCTCCAGTTGCGTGCCCCACTCGAGGGTTTCGATATCGATGTTCAACCCGGCCGCCTGGGCCATGGCCTGGCTCAGTACGGCCATGTCGAACACGCTCTGGTAGCGTTTATTGGTGATGATTTTCAGCGGTTGACCGTTGTAACCGGCTTCCTTGAGCAGGCGCTTGGCTTCTTCGATGTTGGCTTTGTAGCCCTGTTTCTGAACGGTTTTGTGGTAGGGGCTGGTGTCTGGCACCACCGAGTTGTTGGCGTGGGAGGTGCCTTCGGTCAATGCCTGGACCATTTGCTCGCTGTCCAGCGACAGCGCGATGGCACGCCGAATGCGCACGTCCTTGAGCAGTGGATCGCGGGTCTGGAAGAGCAGGGCGTTGAGCGACATGTTGGCACTGCCGGAGGTCTTGATGCCCGGCAGGGCGCCGAGTTCGCGGGCGTCCATCACCGTGACATCGGGCAGCACGTCGACACCTTTGGACTGCAGCGCGGCTTTGGCGGCAGCGGCATCAGGGATGACCATGAAACGCAGGTCGTCGATGAATGCCTGTTTGTTGCCGGTGTAGCCGTCGGTGGCCGTCTCCGGACGGGCGCTGTAGTCGGTAAAGCGTTGCAGGTCGACGTATTGCCCCGGTTTCCATTCGGTGAACTTGAACGGCCCGGTACCGATCGGCGCTTGCCACTTGCCAGTCGCATCGACAGAAGACGGGTGCACGATGCCGGTGCCACCGCAATCGGAACGGGCCATTTGCGCGAGGAACAAGCCATTGGGTTTGTCCAGGGTGAAGACCACGGTCAATGGGTCGGGTGCGCTGATGTCGACGATTTTTGCCACGCCCCGGCCATCGAAGTCTGCGAGACAGCGCCACTGGGTCGTCGGGTCTAGATAACGTTTCCAGGTCCACAGCACGTCGGCGGACGTGAGGGCCGCGCCGTTATGAAACTTCACCCCGTCACGCAGGGTGAAGCGGTATTCCAGGCCATCGGCCGAGACTTCGACCTTGCTGGCCAGCAGCGGCCCGACCGAGGCGTCTTCGCGGTAGGCCACCAGGCCTTCGACGATGTGCAGCACCACGGCGTCGGTGTTTTCGTCACGATTGACCCCGGGTTCGGTGCTGCGGATGTCCGCGTTGAGCGCAACCCGCAGCGTGCTGGCGGCTTCGGCGCTGATGCTGCCGAGGGTGAGGCTGGTGAACCCTAGCGTCAGGGCGATACGAGTGAAGGTATGCACGGGAGTGATGCTCCATTGGCGGTTTGCGACGGTTGGAACCGGCAGGCGTCGCAAACCGTTAGTTGTTTATTGTCATTGTTCTGGTCGTGCCGCCCGGAGGGCGTGGGTGTCGCGTGAGTTACTTGAGGTAGCGGTTGATGTCGCCCTCCATGGCCAGCGAGTAGGCCGTGAAGGCGCGGTTAACGGCGGGCAGCGGTGCGACTTCCATCAACCCCTGGGCCGGACGCATCACCACCATGGCGACCGTGGCCGACAGGTTGCCGGCCATGTTGGACAGCGGCGGGCGACACACGGCCCAGGGCGTGCCGAAGTCATCGAAGAAGGCTTTTTTCAGGTGCTCGGCGGTCAATTGTCCAGGTGTTTCGCTGAGGATCTGCCGCACACGCACATCGCGGTAGAGGCTTTCCGGCACGCTGTTCAATCCGGCTTCACGCAGCTTGCCCAGTGCTACCGGGCTCTGCCAATGGTTGGCGTGTACCAGCAAGCCCTGTTCGGCCTGTATCGGGAAGACTTCGTCCGGGGCGCATTCGAAGTTGATCGCGTACCCGCCGGCGTGGCTGAGCATCATATTGTTGGAGGTGGATTTTGGCGTGGTGGCGACCACCTTGATCGACAGCGCGAAGTGCGCGGCTTCCAGCGCCTTGCGACGAATGAATGGCAGGGGGACGCCGACCTGGGTGTAGTCGCGTTCGGATTCCAGGTAGTTGGCGGTGATCGCGGTGCCGATCGAGTTCAAACCGTTGCGGGCCAGGCCTCCGGCCTCGGTGAACGTCAGTACGTCCGGGCCGTCTTCGCGCAGGACCTTCAGCACAATGGCGCTCTCGGCACATTCCGCGCGCCAGTCCCAGTTTTGTCCGTGAATCACTTCGTTTGCCGCCGAAGCTGTCGGCAGAATCACCGCCCCGGTGCAGCCATCCGGATCGGGCAGACGGGCCTTGCGTCGACCCAGTTGAATGATTTCGGTGCGGGCGTTGATCAGCACGATGGCTTCGAAATCGCAACCCGCACCCTCGGCGATACCGCGCATTTCCTGAGCGTATTCCGATTCGAAGGCTTCGATGCCGGGCACGAACTCATTGGCAAAGCCACGAATGTCGGCCCAGGTATACCCCATCTTCAGCAGTTGGACAGAGTAGATCTCGATGCTTTTGTGAATGCGCTGGCTGACGGCCTGGCCATATTGAACGCCGCGCTCGAAGGGGCTGCCGCTGATCTCGACGAGAGGGAAAGGGGAGTGGTTCATAGATGGGCAATCTCATGTTTTTTGTTTGTGTTGGGTACAAGAGTTGCCGGATATAAACGCCCTGTCAATGATTTTGGTTGACTGATAAAACCGTGCTGTAGGAGTCCTACAGCGGGCCATTCATCTAGCTATGCTCGCAAAGGCTCGGTTTATGGTGGCTGTAGTGATGTTTAGGCTGTGTCGTCTGGTGTGTTGTTTATGTCCTGTGTATTTAGCTTTCGTAAAAATCGGAAAGCTCCTGCTTTTTGTGTCAGAAAATGATGAAGGGCGTTGCTCCGTAGAGCATTGCGATAACAAACACGGGTGGTGATTTGGCAGTTGTCCGCAGTGTTCCAGGCACGCTAAGGTCGACAGACCCAGGCGCTGACAGGCGATGCGCGCAGGGATGCACACTCACTGTTCGAGCGAGGATGGAAATGGAATCCGCAGAAATCCTGGTACTCCAGGCCAGCTACACCAACCCGATACACGCCGAAGCGATCAGTCTGGTTCTGAATCACTACGCCGAAGACTCGATGGGCGGTGGCACGCCGTTATCGGCGGATGTCTTGCAGCAATTGCCTGGCGAATTGGCCAAGCGACCCCATGCGTTCAGTGTCCTGGCGTTCGTTCATGGGGAGCCTGCCGGGCTGGTGAATTGCTTCGAAGGTTTTTCGACCTTTGCTTGCCGTCCACTGGTCAATATCCACGACGTAATGGTGGTCGGAAAATTTCGCGGGCTGTGCCTGAGTCAGAAAATGCTGAAATAGGTCGAGTGATTGCCCGTCAGCGCGGCTGCTGCAAAATCACGCTGGAAGTGCTGGAAGTGCTGGAAGGCAACGCGGTCGCGCAGGGGGCCTACAGCAAGTTCGGGTTTTCAGCGGGGATGTTCGATCCCGCTCATGGCCGCATGCTGTTCTGGATCAAGGCGCTTTAAACAAGAAGGGCACCCTTGGGGATGCCCTTTTGGTTTTTTATCTGCTCCCAAGGGAACTTTTTTATTTTTCGTTGTCCCTGTGTCTTCGCCAACATTTTGGACGTTATCCCTATAGCTCGGGCAAATCGTCCGAAAACCATGTTACAGCGCTCTGGACTAACCTTAACTAGGCTCATTGCGCTATAACCTTTGGCACACCTTTATTTGTAGTAAGGAGCATCAGCACATGCAACTGGGGATTATCGGACTGGGCCGCATGGGCGGCAACATTGCGCGGCGCCTGATGCTCAAAGGGCACACCACGGTGGTCCATGACCGCAACACAGCGTTCGTTGACACCCTGAGTCAAGAGGGCGCCACTGGCGTTGCGGACTTGCCGGCGATGGTCGCGGCACTGGATAAACCCCGAGCGGTCTGGGTCATGCTGCCCGCAGGCGCACCGACCGAAGAAACCATCGACACCTTGAGCCAGTTGCTGGACGCCGGTGATGTGATCATCGATGGCGGCAACACCTTCTATAAGGACGATATCCGCCGTGCGAAAACCTTGTCGGAAAAAGGCCTGAAGTACATCGACGTTGGCACTTCCGGCGGTGTCTGGGGGCTGGAGCGCGGCTATTGCATGATGATTGGCGGTGACGCTGATGTGGTTGATCGCCTCGATCCACTGTTCGACGCACTGGCGCCAGGCCTGGGTAATATTCCGCGGACCAAGGACCGTGTGGCCGAGGATGATCGCGCCGAACGTGGCTACATTCACGCCGGCCCTGCGGGTTCCGGGCACTTCGTGAAGATGATTCACAACGGCATCGAATACGGGATGATGCAGGCGTTTGCCGAAGGCTTCGACATCCTCAAGACCAAGGCCTCGGAGAACCTGCCGGAAGATCAGCGTTTTGATCTGAACGTGGCCGACATTGCCGAAGTCTGGCGTCGTGGCAGCGTCGTCTCGTCCTGGCTGCTGGACCTGACGGCCGATGCCCTGGCCAGCGATCCGAAGCTCGAGGGCTATTCCGGTTCCGTCGCCGACAGCGGCGAAGGTCGCTGGACCATCGAAGCGGCCATGGAGCAAGCGGTGCCGGTACCGGTGCTGTCCAGCTCACTGTTTTCCCGTTACCGCTCGCGCCAGCAAGGCGCCTATGGCGACAAGATCCTGTCGGCCATGCGCTTCGGCTTTGGCGGGCATGTCGAGACGCCGAAAAAATGACCTCGATCCGCAAGAAATCCAAGGCACACCCCGCGCCACCGACCACGCTGTTCCTGTTCGGTGCTCACGGCGATCTGGTCAAGCGTTTGCTGATGCCGGCGCTGTACAACCTCAGTCGCGACGGTCTGCTTGGCGATGGACTGCGGATCATCGGCGTCGACCACAACGCGATCAGCGACGCAGGCTTCGCCAAAAAGCTCGAAGACTTCATTCGCACCGAGGCGGCGAACAAGGTCGGCAACGGCCATGACACCCTGGACCCGGTGCTCTGGGCCAAACTGGCCAAGGGCATCAGCTACGTTCAGGGTGACTTTCTCGATGACAGCACCTATCAGGCGCTGGCCGCAAAAATCGCCGAGAGTGGTACCGGTAACGCGGTTTTCTATCTGGCAACCGCGCCACGCTTCTTCAGTGAAGTGGTCCGCCGACTGGGCTCGTCCGGGCTGCTGGAGGAGGGCGACGACGCCTTCCGCCGGGTCGTGATCGAAAAGCCTTTTGGTTCCGACCTGCATACCGCCGAGGCTTTGAACGCGTGCTTGCTCAAGGTCATGTCGGAAAAACAGATCTATCGGATCGACCATTACCTGGGCAAGGAGACCGTGCAGAATATTCTGGTCAGCCGGTTCTCCAATAGCCTGTTCGAAGCGTTCTGGAACAACCATTACATCGATCACGTACAAATCACCGCCGCAGAAACCGTTGGCGTAGAAACCCGTGGCAGTTTCTATGAACACACGGGTGCGCTGCGCGACATGGTGCCCAATCACCTGTTCCAGTTGCTGGCGATGGTCGCGATGGAGCCGCCGGCGGCTTTCGGTGCCGATGCGGTCCGAGGTGAAAAAGCCAAGGTGGTGGGGGCGATTCGTCCCTGGTCCACCGAAGAGGCGCGCGCCAACTCGGTACGCGGTCAGTACGTTGCGGGTGAGATTGCGGGTAAACCGTTGGTCGGTTACCGCGAAGAACCTAATGTCGCGCCAGACAGCACGACGGAAACCTTCGTCGCGCTCAAGGTGATGATCGACAACTGGCGTTGGGTCGGCGTGCCGTTCTACTTGCGCACCGGCAAGCGAATGAGCGTACGCGACACCGAAATCGTCATCTGCTTCAAACCTGCGCCCTACGCACAGTTTCGCGATACCGAAGTCGACGAGCTGCAACCGACTTATCTGAGGATCCAGATTCAGCCCAATGAAGGCATGTGGTTCGACCTGCTGGCCAAGCGCCCCGGGCCTGCGTTGAACATGGCTAATATCGAGCTGGGTTTTGCCTACAAGGACTTCTTCGAAATGCAGCCTTCCACCGGTTATGAGACCTTGATCTACGATTGCCTGACCGGTGATCAAACGCTGTTTCAGCGCGCTGACAATATTGAAAACGGCTGGCGTGCGGTTCAGCCGTTCCTCGATGCCTGGAAAGAGGACGCCAGCGTGCAGCCCTACGTTGCGGGTGAAAATGGCCCAACGGCTGCCGATGAGTTACTGACCCGTGACGGTCGCGTCTGGCACAGCCTCGGATAAGCCAGGCATTAATTCACACAATCCCACATTGACCAGCGTTACAACCAGTAGCTCACCGCATACCAGCCCAGCACGCCCATCACCACGGTGTACGGCAACGCCATCCAGACCATGCGCCCGTAAGACAGGCGAATCAGCGGGGCAATTGCTGAAGTCAGCAAAAACAGAAACGCCGCCTGACCATTCGGTGTGGCCACGCTGGGCAGGTTGGTGCCGGTGTTGATGGCAATCGCCAGGGTTTCGAAATGCTCGCGGCTCATATGGCCGCAGATGAATGCCTGCTTGACCTCGGTGATGTAGATTGTCGCCACGAACACGTTATCGCTGATCGCCGACAACAAGCCGTTAGCAATAAACAGCATGCCCGGTTGCTGGTCTGCCGGCAGAGCCAGCACCCACTGGATCAAGGGGGTGAACAGTTGCTGGTCGTGGATCACCGCCACCACGGCGAAGAACACCACCAGCAAGGCCGTAAACGGCATCGCATCCTTGAAGGCGTTGCCGATCCGGTGCTCTTCGGTAATGCCGGTGAACGCCGTGATCAAGACGATCACCATCAAGCCAATCAGCCCGACCTCGGCTATGTGAAGCGCCAACCCGGCAATCAGAATCAGTGCAGCCACGCCTTGTACCCACAGTGCTGCGCGTTGGCGGGCTGTGCGTTCGGCGTTGTCTTGCGCCGCATGGTTGGCCAGCACCGTGCGAACGTTGTCCGGCAGCAAGGTGCCATAACCGAACCAGCGCCATTTCTCCAGCAACACACAGGTCACCAGGCCCGCCGCCAGCACCGGCAGCGAGACCGGGGCGACGTTGAGGAAGAACTCTGCGAAGTGCCAGCCCATCTCATGGCCGATCAGCAGGTTTTGCGGCTCGCCCACCAGCGTGCAGACACCGCCGAGCGCCGTGCCCACTGCGCCGTGCATCAACAGGCTACGCAGGAATGAGCGGAACTGCTCGAGGTCTTCGTGATGCAGGACCGGCAGGTTGTGGTCGTCACTGAGTTCGCTGTCCTGTCGAGGGTCGTTCCCTGAAGCCACGCGGTGATAAACCGAGTAAAACCCTACGGCCGCACTGATGATCACGGCGGTCACCGTCAACGCATCGAGAAATGCCGACAGAAACGCTGACAGAAAACAGAACATCAGCCCCAACAATGCCTTGGAGCGAACCCCAAGCAACAGTCGGGAAAACAGGAACAGCAGCAGGTCTTTCATGAAGTAAATGCCTGCCACCATGAACATCAGCAGCAGGATCACCGGAAAGTGTTGTGGCAACTGGCAATACAGCGCTTCAGGTGTGGTCATCGGCCGCAGCAAGGGTTCACCACCGGTCGGCGCCAGCACTCGGCAAGGGGTGCCCTCGAGCCAATCAATCGCCTGTTTCGCCGTCTCTTCGGTCATTCCTTTTACGCGATTGTCGTACGACCAGCAGTAGTGGCAATCGA
>CAYNGZ010000158.1:0-12772 GCA_964396695.1 uncultured Pseudomonas sp. | reverse complement strand
ATCGCTGTCCAAGTGTTCGTGGAATGGGTGTCCAAGTGCGCATGGAATCCCCATTCTTGAGGCTTGCTGTAGCGCTTGATCCAGGCATAGAGGCTATGCGTGGACACGCCAAGACGGGCCGCGACATCAGCGACAGGCAGCTTCTTTTCGATCACTTGATTGACCGCTTGGATTTTGAATTCTTCGGGGTAACGCGGGTTGCTCATAGCACCTCCTAATTGGCCTCAGTTTAAGGCAAAGAGGTGTCTACGAAACCCGGGGCGATTCACCCTACTGACGCTTCGATACGAAGATGTGGACTGGGATAACAGAATTATCAAAGTCCAGGCTGACACAGAGAAAACTCACCGCGAGTTCTCAATACCCATCATGCCAGGCCTGGAACCTCATATTTTGAAACTGCTCGAGGCAGCAAAGGAAATTGGATTTGCACCGGACGACCAGCTTTTTAACGTGAATCGCTTTTCCAGACATTATCGCTCAACGGTTATGAACATCGACCAGATCGAGGGCATGTATCGCAAGCTGACTCGGGAAGTCGGAATTCGCATGACCCCGCATAGGTTCAGACATACCCTCGCAACGGATCTAATGAGACAGCCAGAGCGAAATATCCACCTAACCAAGAGCCTGCTGAACCATTCAAATATCGCCACCACGCTCAGCTATATCGAGGTGGATTACGATCACATGCGAGCAGTGCTGCATGAACGAAGCCTTTCACAGGGTGCGATAGCATTTGAGAGACGGGTCGATGAGCATATGCCTGTGCCGGTGGCTCAACCGCTTCCCATCCTGCCCGAACCAATTGCTTTGCCTCAGTCAGATGTATGCATGGAGCCGATGGTGTTCGAGGCAGACGAAGTTAGGGGCAAAGAGTGCTCCTCACACATTCCTACTCCCTCGGAGTCAAAGCTGCTAACACACGTCGCCAGCATAACCTCGGAACGTTTCACTCTGGAGCAGGCCATTCTCCCGGTCGGAACTGGATTGAGTCACGAGCTGACTTGGGATGGACCAGGAACGTGGTGGGAAGAACTCGGCATACCCCCCGCCTCCTCAGGAGATGAGGTGTCCGAAAGCTCGCTACTGTTGACGTTGATGATCAACAGGGTTGGCATCAAGTCTTATAGCTGGAGCTGAAGCAGCCCCTGATGTTCGACCGCTGAGACAGGACTGGCGTAAGCAGCCCTCGTTACTGTCTGGATTGGGATGAAGCATGCCTGATCTAGAGGATAAGTTTCGCCCTCAAATCGACCTTTCAGAAATGAATTCCAGCGTTAGCTGAGTTACTTTCGTTGACAAAACGGAGCAGGCTCGCTCTGGCCTTCGCCCGATTCCATATTGACATCACGACGACTCGAAACTAATGTTCGATCCAGACGGCTGCATGTCTGTACGTTGGTGATAGCTCTACCCACCCTCCAGACCCGCGCGCCCACTGTATTGCAGGCAAAAAAAAACCCGAAAATCCTCACTTTCGTGGGCCTTCCGGGTTTTGAATACTGCTATAAAATGGTGGGTCGTGTGGGATTCGAACCTACGACCAATTGGTTAAAAGCCAACTGCTCTACCAACTGAGCTAACGACCCGCTGTGTGGTGGCGCGTATAATACTGATTTTTAAGGACTATTCAACACCTAATTTGAAATAAATCAAAAATAAGCTGTTGGGTCGCTGATTCCGGCCGCCAGGAAGCCTTCTGCACGCAGACGGCAGCTATCGCACTTACCGCATGCACGGCCATTATCGTCCGCCTGATAGCAAGACACGGTCAGCCCGTAGTCAACGCCAAGCTTCACGCCCACCTGGACGATTTGCGCTTTGCTGAGGTTTTGCAGGGGTGCCAGGATACGGAATCCGTCCCCCTCAACCCCGGCCTTGGTCGCCAGATTGGCCATGCGCTCGAAGGCTTCGATGAACTCGGGACGGCAATCCGGGTAACCGGAATAGTCCACCGCATTCACGCCGATGAAAATATCGCGCGCGCCGAGCACTTCAGCCCAGCCCAATGCCAGAGACAGAAACACGGTATTACGCGCCGGTACGTAAGTGATAGGGATTCCTTCACTCGGCGCTTCAGGCACATCGATGGAACTGTCGGTCAGTGCCGAGCCGCCAATGCCGTTCAGGTTCAGGCCAATCACTTTATGTTCGATCACGCCCAGATCACGCGCGACACGCTCGGCAGCCTGCAACTCGGCGCGGTGACGCTGGCCGTAGTCGAAACTCATGGTGTAGCAGCTGTAGCCGTCAGCACGGGCCATCGCCACGACCGTTGCCGAGTCCAGACCACCGGACAGCAGGATTACTGCGCGTTTTTCTTCTTTTTTCAGTTGCTCACTCATTTCAGCGCCCCGGCTCGTCATTCCAAAGATATTTATGCAGCTGCAATTGCAGGCGCACCGGCAGGTTGTCCGCGACAATCCAGTCAGCCAGATCACGTGCATTCAAGTCATGGTGACTCGGCGAAAACAGGACTTCGCCGGCACGCTGGTCAAGACCGTACTGAATCAGCTTGGACACCGCCCAGTCGTAGTCTTCGCGAGAGCAGATCACGAACTTGACCTGATCGTCAGCCGTCAGCAGCTCGATGTTCTCGTAGAGGTTGCGGTGAGCTTCTTTCGACCCCGGTGTTTTCAGGTCGAGCACTCGACTGACCCGCGGGTCGACCGCCGAAATGTCCAGGGCGCCGCTGGTTTCCAGCGACACCTCGTAACCGGCGTCACACAGCTGCTTGAGCAAAGGGATGGCGTTAGGTTGCGCCAGCGGCTCACCACCGGTGACACAGACGTAACGAGGCCTGAAGCCTGCAACCTGCTCGAGGATATCGTCGAGGGTTCTGATCGTACCGCCGCTGAACGCGTAGGCACTGTCGCAGTATTGGCAACGCAATGGGCAACCGGTCAGACGCACAAATACAGTGGGCAGCCCGGCAGTTCGCGTTTCACCCTGCAACGAGTAAAAAACTTCGGTAATTCTCAATGTGTCTTGCATAGTCGCCACGGGCGTAACAGCTAAACAGGCTGTCCGCCTCCGTCAGGCACTTCAAGGAACCCCGCCAACGCGTAGATCCCAAAAAGCGTGTTTCATAAAAAGGGCGTGAATTCTAACGAAAAAACCCGCGGCAAGCGCGGGTTTCTTGTAAACGGGTCAAACAGCCTTACATGCGCTGCAGATCGCGTTGGGCCAGCTGAGCGGCGGAAGTCCCCGGATACTGGGAAACCACCTGCTGCAGAATGCCTTTGACCTTGTCGGTATGACCCAGGCGGCGCTCTACGTCAGCGAGCTTGTACAGCGAATCAGGCACTTTGGCGTGCTTGGGGTACAGCTGCGAAACCTTGGCAAAAGCCTGACCCGCACCTTGCAGATCGCCTTTGGCCAGGTTCACTTCACCCAGCCAGTACTGGGCATTGCCCGCGTACTGGCTGTTCGGGTACTTGCGCAGGAATGCCGCAAAGGCCTGACTGGCCTTGTCGAAATCCTTGGCTTTGATCAGGTCGAAGGCCGCGTCGTAGTAGAGCTTTTCCTTCGCCGGATCACCCGGTTCGCTGCTGGCCGCGGGCGCTTGAGTGGCAGCACTCGCACCTGCAGCTGCACCGGCGGCATTCATATCGCCACCGGCTGGAGAATTTTGAGGAGCCGCAGCGGGTGCACCGCCGGTTCCAATACGCCGATCAAGATCCTGGTATCGCTCCAGGCTTTCCTGCTTCATGCGCGCTACATCATTTTGCAGAACCTCGATCACACCCTGTTGGCGTGCGATTTGTTCCTGCATTTGTTGCAGTTGGTTGAACAGCTCGCCCTGTGGCGAGGCAGGGGCCGAAACCCCTCCCCCGGCATAGGCGCCGTTCGTACCGTAACCCGCAGGCGGATAACTGCTCCCGCTATTGTTATAACCGGAGTTGTCATCGACCACAGGAACCGCAGCCCACACCGCAAGCGGTGCGAGGCTGAGAGCCAAAACAGTTACAGCACGACGGCACGTTCGCATGACGAATTACTTACGCAGTTCGACGCGACGGTTTTGAGCCCAGGACTGCTCGTCGTGGCCAGTAGCAACTGGACGCTCTTTACCGTAGGAAACCAGTTCCAGCTGAGCTGGGGAAACACCTTGCAGTACCAGGTAGCGCTGAACGGCTTTCGCACGACGCTCGCCCAGTGCCATGTTGTACTCACGAGTACCACGTTCGTCGGTGTTGCCTTCCAGAACAACGCGAGCGCCGTTTGCTTTCAGGTCTTTGGCGTGAACGTCCAGAGCACGCATGGCTTCTGGCTTCAGGTCCGAGCTGTCGTATTCGAAGTAGAAGGTGGTGATTGCGCGCAGAGCTGCTTCTTCGCTCAGGGAACCGTCAACAGCACCAGTGTTAGCGCCGTAACCAGCGTTTGGATCTACAGCGCCTTGACCGGCGTTGTCGCCGCCTTTGGACGAGCAACCTACAGCTACAGCCATGGCCAGAGCCAGCGCAGCAAATTTACCAAACTTCAGCATTTCCATCGTAAAACTCCTAATGAACCCCAGTGTGTTAAGCAAAATCTTTAAAGCGCCGCGTCAGTTCAGGTAAGGGGACCAGGAAGGTTCTCTGACTTCGCCTTGAGCGGTAGGAAGCGGGAGCCTTACGCGTCCATTGATGGACACGAGCATCAAGACTCCCCGGCCCTGCTGGGCGGTGGCGTAGATTACCATGGTGCCGTTGGGCGCGACAGTGGCTGACTCATCAAGGTTGGTGTCTGTCAGGATCTTTACACTACCGCGCTGCAGATCCTGAGCCGCCACCCGGAAATTGGTGAAGCCATCCTGACGGTGAATCATGACAAGCGTTTTCTCGTCCGCCGACAGTTTCGGGTTGGCGTTGTAGTTACCGATGAAGGTCACACGCTCCGCACCACCACCATTGATGTTGGTCTTGTAGATCTGCGGCTTGCCGCCGCGGTCGGAGGTGAAGTAGATGGTCGAACCATCTTTACCCCAGAACGGTTCGGTGTTGATGCCAGGACCTGCAGTCACGCGAGTGATCTGACGCGAACCCAGGTTCATCACGTAGATATCCGGGTTACCGTCCTTGGACAGCACGAATGCCAGGCGCGAACCATCCGGCGACCAGGCTGGCGCACCGTTGAGACCTTCGAAGTTGGTGATCTGCTCACGGCGACCGGTGTCGATGTTCTGCATGAAAATGCGCGGACGTCTCTGCTCGAACGACACATAGGCGATGCGCTTGCCATCAGGTGCGAAACGCGGCGACAGGATCGGCTCGCGCGACTGCAGCAGGGTCACTGCGCGGGCGCCGTCATAGTCGGAACGCTGCAATGTGTAACGGGTGTTCTTCTCGGAGAAACGCTCAGCCGTCACATACAGCAGGCGCGTGGAGAACGCCCCTTTGATGCCGGTGAGTTTTTCGAACGACTGGTCGGAGATGTAGTGCGCCATGTCGCGCAGTTGATCGACACCACCCGACACGCTACCGGTCAGCACTTGCTGCTCGGTGGCAACGTTGAACAGAGCGTATTGCACCTGCAGACGACCACCGGCCGGAACAATGCTGCCGACCATGATGTACTGGGCGCCCAAGGCCTTCCAGTCGCGGTAGATGACTTCGCTGGCCTGTGTCGGCTGGCTGATCATGTTCTGCTTCGGAATTGGCGCGTAGTAACCCGAGTTGCGCAGGTCATTACCAATGATTTCCGCCATGTCGTCCGGCAGGACGCTACCGCCCTGCCAGCCGAACGGTACGACGGCAATCGGCGTTGCCTGGGAGCTACCACTGCTGACCAGGATATTTTTTTCATCCGCTGTAGCCAATCCTGCAAAGCAGAACATGACTACAAGCAGTCCTCGAAGAAGGTTTCTCACAAGGCTAGATCCTCAGGTGTGAATGTCATCTTGAATGAACGATAGGGAGCGAAATCACTTGGTTTCAGACCCTGCATTTCGGTCAAACGACCAATATTTTTTACTGCCGCTACCGCAGAACTGTCGAACGGCGCGTCACCGCTGGAACGAGCGACCGAAACACCGGAGATCGTTCCGTCAGGCAGCATGTTGATTTGCAAGATCACCTTCATGCCCTTACGGGCCGACGGTGGCTGCGCCCAACCTTCAGAAGCTCGCGACCGAATCAGATCATCGAAATTGCCTGCGGTTTCATCACCTTGCTCATCCGCCAGGGCCTGTTGACGCTGCGGCTTGTCGGAAAGCAGGTCAGCCAAGGCCTGAGCCTTCTTCTCTTCGACAGATTTACGCGCAGCTTCCTGCGCCTTTTTCTTCGCCGCATCAGCAGCCGCTTTCTTCTTCGCTTCCTCGGCGACTTTCTTCTTCGCCTCGTCCGCTTCAGCCTTCTTCTTGGCGTCTTCCGCGGCTTTCTTCTTCGCCTCTTCGACTATCTTTTTCTTCGCCTCTTCAGCGGCCTCTTTCTTGGCCTCTTCTTCAGCAGCTTTCTTGGCTTCTTCTTCGGCTTTCTTCTTGGCTATATCAGCCAATTGTTTCTGTTCGGCCTTTTTGGCTTCGGCAGCCTTCTTCGCTTCGTCGGCTTTCCTGGCTTCATCAGCCTTTTTCGCCTCTTGCGCTTTCTTCGACTCGTCGGCCTTCTTGGCTTCCTCGGCTTTTTGAGCCGCCTCTTCTTTCTTTTGTTCCGCAGCCTTCACCGCTTCCTGCTCGACCTTTTTCTGCTCCATCTGTTCGACTTCGGTCTGACGCGCAGCGGACTTCTGCGCTTCACCCGCAATCTTCTGATTGGTCTGGGTGGTCGCCCGACTTTTCGATTTCAGTTGGTACAGGGTCGCCTGGACGATCGGCTTGGCCGGCGGCAACTCAGGGGTCATGGCAAAACTGACGAACAGCATGCCAAACACCAGCACGTGCAGGCCAATCGCCCAGACACTAGGCCAGAAGTAGCTTTCCGAGGCTGTCGGCTCTCGCTGTTGCTGCATCAGGGCGCCTCGGTAATCAAGCCAACATTACCGACGCCGGCTTTCTGCAACCCGCCCATGGCGCCCATGACGGAGCCGTAATCGACGGACTTGTCGCCACGAATGAAGACCTGGGTGCGCTTGCCGTTATCGTTGCCGGCACGAATGATCTTGGTCACCGCGTCAGTCATCTGCGGCAGGGTCATGGCCCTGTCCTGCTGCTTCTCGGTGTCGACTTCGCTGCCAAGGTTCCAGTAGTAGGTCTTGTCAGACTTGATCGAAATGGTCAGGACCTGAGTGTTGTTGTCCTGCGGCAGGGCTTCGCTGGAAACCTTGGGCAAATCAACCTTCACGCCCTGATTGAGCATCGGCGCGGTCACCATGAAGATGACCAGCAGTACCAGCATCACGTCGATGTAAGGCACCACGTTCATCTCGGCAACCGGCTTGCGCTTGTGTCGAGCTCGAGCGATTAAAGCCATTGGAAATTACCTGCTTATTCTTCGCTGGTGTGCACTTTACGGTGCAGGATCGCCTGGAATTCATCGGCGAAGGTGTAGTAACGGCCGAGCAAGGTTTCGCTGCGAGCAGAGAAACGGTTGTACGCAATAACGGCCGGAATGGCTGCGAACAGACCGATAGCGGTCGCGACCAGTGCTTCGGCGATACCTGGTGCCACGGTGGCCAGGGTCGCCTGCTGGGCTGACGCCAGACCACGGAAGGAGTTCATGATGCCCCAGACCGTACCGAACAGACCGATGTACGGGCTGACGGAACCCACGGTGGCAAGGAACGGCAGGCTCTGCTCAAGCTTTTCTTCTTCGCGGGAAATGGCCACGCGCATGGCACGTGCGACACCTTCCATGACGGCTTCCGGATCAACGCCTGACTGCTGACGCAGACGGGAGAACTCCTTGAAACCGGCGCGGAAGATCTGCTCTACGCCGGAATCCGGATCAGGGTTGCTGCCGGCCTGACGGTAGAGTTTGGACAAGTCGATACCCGACCAGAAGCGCTCTTCAAAGCTCTCCAGGGCACGTCGACCGGCGCGCAGCAGGTTGCTGCGCTGAAAAATCATGATCCACGAGGTCACCGATGCGGCCACCAGGATCAGCATTACCAACTGCACTACAACGCTGGCATTGCTGACCAGGCTCCACATGGAGGTATGGTCGACGACGTTAGCTTCCACGCTTTATCTCCTGCTCTGAGTGTGTACCCGCGCCGCTCACGTCGGCAAAGGCCGCACGTAGAGCTTCGGGAATGGCCCGGGGTTTCAAACTATGGGTGCGCACACAGGCCACCAAAAACTGCCCTTCGCAGAGCAGTGCATTATCCGTGGCTCGCCTGACCTGCTGTTTGAAGCGCAGGCTGACACGGTTCAATTCGATGACGTCTGCACTTACCAGAAGCTCGTCGTCCAGTCGCGCCGGCGCGTGATAGCACCGTTCGCTGGAATGCACGACGAACAACATGTCCTCCCCTGCCAGCTGCGATTGGGCAAAGCCCAGCTCGCGTAGCCGCTCGGTTCGAGCCCGCTCCATGAACTTAAGGTAATTAACGTAATACACGATGCCGCCGGCATCGGTGTCCTCGTAATAAACGCGACAACGATGTGCGAACGGCTCTAGCCCGTTTTGCGCGCGCATACTCTAGTGCTTACTCCTCGGGTTGCCAATCCGGCCAGGCAACTGTTTTTCATTCTTGAACGACTTTCGTGCGAAAGATCGGCAATCGCAGTCCCGTAGGACCGCACAAAGCCGAAATAAATCGGTACGCAGAGGTCGTCATTCGTCTACTGCATCAAGAAACTCGTCTGCGACGGGCATCTCACCCAATCGTGACGGAATATTCAAACCGAAATGCAGGTACGCATGCCGGGTCACTACCCGCCCACCCGGGGTACGCATGATATAGCCCTGCTGAATCAGATAGGGCTCCAGCACGTCTTCAATGGTGTGCCGCTCTTCGCTGATCGCCGCCGCGAGGCTGTCCACCCCGACGGGACCGCCATCGAACTTCTCGATCATGGTCAGCAGCAGACGCCGGTCCTGGTGATCGAAACCGCGCTCATCGACATCCAGCAGGTTCAGCGCCAGATCGGCAATCGGCTTGGTGATATGTCCCTTGGCCCGGACTTCGGCAAAATCGCGTACCCGACGCAACAAGCGGTTGGCAAGACGCGGTGTACCACGGGCCCGACGAGCGATTTCAAAGGCGCCCTCCGGATCCATCGGCAAGCCGAGGATGTTCGCTGAACGACTGACGATGGTCGCCAGATCCGCCGTGCTATAGAACTCCAGACGCTGAACGATACCGAAACGGTCACGCAACGGATTGGTCAGCATCCCGGCCCGGGTGGTAGCACCGACCAGGGTGAAGGGTGGCAGGTCGAGCTTGATCGAGCGCGCCGCCGGCCCTTCACCGATCATGATGTCGAGCTGGAAGTCTTCCATGGCCGGGTACAGCACTTCTTCGACAATCGGTGACAGCCGATGGATTTCATCGATGAACAACACATCATGAGGCTCAAGGTTGGTCAGCAGCGCCGCCAGATCACCCGGACGCTCAAGGACCGGCCCCGAGGTGCTTTTGATCGACACGCCCATTTCCTGGGCAATGATGTTGGCCAAGGTGGTTTTACCCAGCCCCGGTGGTCCGAAGATCAGCGTGTGGTCGAGGGACTCGTTGCGCCCACGGGCCGCCTGGATGAACAACTCCATCTGCTCGCGAACGGTCGGCTGGCCGATGTATTCGGCCAGGCTGACGGGACGAATCGCGCGGTCCTGGACTTCTTCGCGATCACGGGGGCCACCCGTGGCGGCGATCAGACGATCAGCCTCAATCACTTAAATCATTCCCTTCAGGGCACGACGAATCAGGTCTTCACTGCTCAACCCTTTCTCCTTGATGGCGGAAATCGCCTTGCTGGCCTCTTGCGGTTTATACCCCAGGGAGATCAGTGCGCTGACCGCATCGCTCTCGGCCGAAACCACCGGTTGCGCCGGGGCATCTGGCTGGTTCGGCACCAATGCAAACATGCTCGGCACGGTTTCCCAGGCCTTGAAGCGATCCTTGAGCTCCACCAGCAAACGCTCGGCCGTCTTCTTGCCCACGCCCGGCACCTTGGTCAGCGCCGACGTGTCCTGCGCCTGCACGCAACGCTCCAGCTCATCGACTTCAAGGCTCGACATCAGGGCCAGCGCCAGCTTGGGCCCCACGCCATTGAGGCGGATCAGCTCACGGAAAAAATCGCGATCGCGCTTGCCAATGAATCCGTAGAGCAACTGGGCGTCTTCGCGCACGACCAAATGAGTGTGCAAGGCGATCGGTTCTCCGACCGACGGCAGTCGATAGAGCGTGGTCATCGGCACTTCCAGCTCATAGCCCAGACCGTTTACATCCAGAATCAGATGCGGCGGCTGTTTCTCAGCCAAGGTGCCGCGCAAACGTCCAATCACGTTTCAAATCCTTAAGCGTTGGCCAGATCTGGCTGACGAGTACCAAAGTGAGCGTGATCACCGACAAAACAGGCGCAAAACGCTCAACGGATAAAAAGAGTGGGCTGATGCTACCAGATCAGAGGCGAAGGCGACCGCCACGACTGCGTGCTGTCCCCAGGCCATGAGGCAACAGACTGGAACGGGTGTGGGCATGGCAAATGGCGATTGCCAGGGCGTCAGAGGCATCGACCTGCGGTTTGCTGGTCAGTTTCAGCATGTGCATGACCATCATCTGCACCTGCTCTTTATTCGCCGAACCGGTCCCGGTCACCGCCTGCTTGACCTGGGTTGCGGTGTACTCGGCAATTTCCAGGCTTTCTTCGGCGCCGGCAACGATGGCGGCGCCACGCGCCTGGCCCAGCTTCAGGGCCGAGTCGGCGTTGCGGGCCATAAAGACCTTTTCGATCCCCATGGTGACCGGACCGTAGGTCTGGATAACTTCGCGCACACCGCGATAAACGATTTGCAGCCGCTCATGCAACTCGCCGCTACCGGTACGAATGCAGCCCGAGGCCACGTACACGCAGCCACGTCCGGTATCGCGCACCACGCCATAACCGGTAATGCGTGAACCGGGGTCGATACCAAGAATTAAAGTCATAACGCCTGCGGGTTTAGAGAGTGAGGCCTGCGCCTGACGTAAACCGTAGGAGCTGCCGCAGGCTGCGATCTTTTGACTCAAAAAAACGAAAAAGATCGCAGCCTGCGGCAGCTCCTACAAGAGCCACTCACAGCATGGCCGCGATATATCCAGACAGATCAACCGAGCTGTTGGGCTACCGATTCCGGGATGTCCGCGTTGGAATAGACGTTCTGCACGTCATCCAGGTCTTCGAGCATGTCGATCAGCTTGAGCACCTTCTCGGCGCCTTCCAGGTCCAGCTCGGCGCTGGTGGTCGGCAACATGACGATTTCCGCGTCATGACCTTTGAAACCGGCCGCTTCCAGGGCGTTGCGTACCGAATAGAAACCGGCGAACGAGGTGAACACGTCAATCGACCCATCTTCCTGGGTGACCACGTCATCGGCGTCGGCTTCCATGGCCGCTTCCATGAGCGCATCTTCGTCAACGCCCGGCGCGAAGGAAATCTGCCCCTTGCGCTCGAACAGGTAGGCCACCGAACCGTCGGTCCCCAGGTTGCCACCACACTTGCTGAACGCGTGACGCACAGCCGCTGCGGTACGGTTGCGGTTGTCGGTCATGCACTCGACCATCACTGCCACACCGCCTGGGCCATAACCTTCGTAGCTCAGCTCGACCATGTCGTCGGTGTCGGCAGCACCGGCACCACGAGCAATAGCGCGATCGATGATGTCACGGCTCATGTTCGCGCCAAGGGCTTTGTCCAGCGCCAGACGCAAACGCGGGTTGGAGCCCGGATCACCGCCACCCTGACGGGCCGCGACAGTCAGTTCACGAATCCACTTGGTGAAAATCTTGCCCTTCTTGGCATCCTGACGTTCTTTGCGGTGCTTGATGTTCGCCCACTTGGAATGACCTGCCATAACTCGCTCCGAATTCTCTTTAAAACAATTCTCTATAAAACAATGCCCGCACACCCATGAAGGCGAGCGGGCAACACAAACAGGATCTGACACAAAGGCGCATCGATCAATGCGCCTTTGTGCCCGGTCTTACTCAGCCTTGGGCTGTTCGCGCAGACGAATGTGCAGCTCGCGCAGCGCCTTCGCATCGACCAGGCCTGGCGCCTGGGTCATGACGCAGGCAGCACTCTGGGTTTTCGGGAAGGCGATCACTTCACGGATCGACTGGGCGCCGGTCATCAGCATCACCAGACGGTCCAGACCGAAGGCCAGGCCACCGTGCGGCGGCGCGCCGTATTTCAGGGCGTCGAGCAGGAAGCCGAATTTCTCTTCCTGTTCCGCTTCGTTGATACCCAGCAGACGGAAGACCGATTGCTGCATTTCCTTGCGGTGGATACGGATCGAACCGCCACCCAGCTCGGTGCCGTTCAGTACCATGTCGTAGGCGCGGGACAGAGCGGCCGCCGGGTTGGCTTCGAGCTCTTGCGGCGTGCACTTCGGCGCGGTGAACGGGTGGTGCAAGGCGGTGAAGCTGCCGTCGTCGTTCTCTTCGAACATCGGGAAGTCGACGACCCACATCGGTGCCCACTCGCAGGTCAGCAGGTTCAGGTCGTGACCGACCTTGATCCGCAGTGCGCCCAGCGCTTCGCAGACGATCTTGGCCTTGTCGGCGCCGAAGAACACGATATCGCCATCGACCGCGCCAACGCGATCGAGGATCACATTGAGATTGGCTTCAGGGATGTTCTTCACGATTGGCGACTGCAGGCCTTCAAGGCCTTTGGCCCCCTCGTTTCCCTTGATTTACGCCAGGC
>CAYNGZ010000157.1:0-12795 GCA_964396695.1 uncultured Pseudomonas sp. | reverse complement strand
CCAGTATCGAACTTTCATCGACTATCCTCCGCCAGCTTTAACTGGCGCACTATCCGCTCAGCCAGCGCAGGTAATACGCTCAATACCGCTCAATAACTGCTGGTGTCAGGATCTCGGGGAGCAGGCCTGGGCGGGACATACGGTTTGACCGCACCCGGCGCAGTGCCGCTGCGTGGGTAGCCATTGCCGATCCCGCCGTTTTCGAGGGTCGGTGGGCGGGGAACCGGCACGGTGTTCGGCCCGCGAATGACCGGCACGCTGGGTTGGGTGCCCTGCATGCTGTTGGGGTTGGCCCGGCGAACAGGGTTGTTGTAGGGGTTATCGGGGTTGTCAGGGAGATTCTGGGCAAGAAGCACCGGATGCTCCACCGTCGCCGCCAGCATGCCAATGTCTGCGCCGGCCTGGGTCAGAGTGCCAAGCAAGCCACTCAACGCCAGCGCACTGGTACCGAGCACAAACCTGTTCATGGTGGAGTTCCTCCAGTACATGCAGATAGGGTCTTCGATAACACGCTACGCGCTGGATTCGCCCCTGTGAAGACATACTCCAGCGCAGATGCAACACCGATTGAACCCACCGCAGACCGGTCGGAAATATCACCGACGCGCCAGCAAGGCTGCTGGCGCGCGGGTCGTGCTCAGATCAATACAATAATGGCCAGCAAACCGCCGAAAATCGCCCACTTTTCCAGGTAGTAACGCGTCCGGTTGCGCTTTTTCAGTTCTTTACCGCGCAAACGAATTTTGTAGATCTTGCCGAAAAACCGGTTTATGCCACCGGTTTTATCGCCTGCATCGTTTGGCGCGCCAGCAGCGGACATCACGTTGCGGCTGAACCAGCGATTGAACGCTGTGGCCCAGCGGTATTTCAGCGGACGCTCGATGTCGCAGAACAGGATGATGCGGTTCTGCTGGGTAGTGTTCTCGGCGTAGTGAATGTAAGTCTCGTCGAACATCACCGCCTCGCCGTCACGCCAGTGGTAACGCTCGCCGTCGACCTCGATGTAGCAACCCTCATCGTTAGGCGTTTCCAGGCCCAGGTGATAACGATATGAACCGGCATACGGGTCGCGGTGACGGACCAGCTTCGAGCCCGGTGGCAATTCGGCGAACATCGCCGCCTTGATCGAGCCGATGCTTTGAACCAGCTCGGTGGTACGTGGGCAGAGCTTGGTGGCCGACGGGTGGCTATCGCCGTACCACTTCAGATAAAAGCGCTTCCAGCCGGTTTTGAAGAACGAGTTGAAGCCGACGTCATCGTATTGGTCCGAACGCTTGATCTCCCCTGCCCTCAGCAGGTTCTGGCCCTCAGCGCGGATCTCCTGCCAATTGGCCTGCAACGGGCTCAGATCCGGAAAGTCAGCAGGATCGAGGTAAGGCTTGTTGGGCATTTTCGAAAACAGGTAAAGGAAGCAGTTGATCGGCGCCAGAAAGCTCGAGTGATCAGTCAACTGGCGACTCAGTTTGTGTCGAATACGGCCACGCAGGTGCACATATGCAATGGATAAAACGTAGAGGGAGGCAATGATGAGCTTCACAGGAGATCGTCACAGGTCAGAAGAATAAATGCTGCGCGCCACAAGGCTGATATGAACGCAGCGTCCAGAATGTGTCTATCGAATGAATCGGCAATGCATGGGAGTTTGAGCAAAAAGCTAGCTCTTGGCCACTGGTCCGTATTCTAGCCACAGTTTGTAACCAAAGGTTAACTTACATTTGTGAAAAACTGTGGGAAGCACTCGAGTGTGGCCAGATCAATCAACGTGAAGTGACCGCCCATCCAGCCGCCAGTGTCGATGTGGTAGACATTGCCCAGTACCGTCGGCTGACAGACCACCGTGTGACCAACGATCACCGCCCTGATGCCACTGACGCGAGTGTCGTTTTCGCTGGTAATGCGAGTGCGCGACCACTGGCAGATTGTCTGGACACTGCGCTGCATCGCACCTTGCTCCAGCTCAAGGGCGCCAAGCATTTGCGCCCAATCAACGAACGGGCAATCGGCATGCACGATCCCCACCAGCCCCGTCGGTGTCATGACCTCAATAGCGATAGGCAACCTGGCGAACAGATCGACATAGAAGGCCTGCTCAGCGATGGACTGACTGTACAGCCAGGCGCCACCGTTGATCATGTGCACGTAACTGGCCTGCCCCTTATGGTCGAGCCGATGGGCATCGACCGCCATTTGCTCATGATTGCCCTGCACGGCAAAGAACCATGGCTTGGCCAGCCACACGTCAACGTCAGTAGATTCGGGGCCGCGGTCAACCATATCGCCAACACTGAAGAGGCGGTCGGTTGCGGGGTCGAAGCCGAGAGCATCAAGCGCAGCCTGAAGCCTGGTGAAATGGCCGTGAATATCACCCACGGCAAAGTCGCGGCCGACGGTGTTGATTGTGAAACGCTGAACCTGGGTCATGCTGCGGCCCCTGGAACTGACGACATCACCAGGATTAACGTAGTAACACCCGATCACCTGGCTCCACCGGATGGCATCAACCTCAGCCAACCGGGGGACGCCCTTGGGTCAAAATCAATAACCTTTTAGCTGATTCTAACAAGAAGATTTGAGGTCACAGAAATCGCCGACGAGCACCTGGGCGAAGGTTGCCAGGTCTATATCGAGGGCAAGCTGCAAACCCGCGAGTGGGAAAAGGACGGTATCAGGCAATCTTGCGCCTGACCTGAACCGCGCTACGCAGCATGTGACCGGGAGGGCTGCAACACGTCTGTGGCCGTCAGGCCAGTTTAATCGATGCTCCAGAGACACCGTCTCTGGCTTGCCGCAACTCACTCGCGTCCTGATTCAGGCGATGAACGACGCCCAGCAGCCGCTGGCGCAGCAGCTCGTCACCCAGTTGATCAATAGCCCGCATGACATCAACTGCAGCAGCCTCGTTATTGGCTGCTGCAGCGTCCAGTGTTTTACGCAGATTTCGTGCTGATCGGTTCACTTCAGTAGTCCTCATGAATCAGACCTGCACCCTACAACAGCAATGCTTCCGTTTGATTTCAGTCACTTGGCATTTCCAGCGAGTCCGAAGTTGCCAACCGCCCGGGACGGCTCCGCAGCAGGCTGACAGATCTCTCTCCGTCGTCGCGGTGCAACAAGGAAACCTTGTAATCGTAGGTCGATATCAACGGCACCGGCTCATCATTGCGCGCCATATCAAGCCATCGCCTTGTGCGTTCAACGTCAAAGAATTCGTTCCTTGACGTCATTCTCGCAACAAGGTTCGCAGAGACCCTGAAGTGCCCACAACCGGCCGGGCATTTAACCTCTGACCAGTCCCCTGGCGTGTGAACAGCCCTGGCGGCAACCTGACAGATTAAACATTTCATATCCGATCTCCGTATCAATGACCTCCCAACTGTAGCCGATCCCCCGCCAATGACCTCTCCATGTTCCAACACACACTCCAGAACCCTTGAAGCACCTCAGTAAGCAGGAGCGCCCCCTAGGGCTCTAACGCCCAGATAACGTTCGAGCTATTGATAACGGGACACCGATCAGGGTTGATCTCGCGCTCGCGATGCAGCCAGAGCCTGGTTTGCTCAACATCGAATTTTCGCTCGCTCCTCTCCCTCATTATGATGCCGGATACGCCGAAATGCCCGCACTCAGGACAAATCAGTTCAACACCATCCGTTCCGGAATCAATACATCGCGCCTCTTCCGAGCAGTTCAAAAACCACATGAGTCACTCCCAGGCACCTGTCATTTTCCATGGCAAGGCAATCTAACGGCCAACTCGATAACGCACCGCGGAGCATCGCCGAACGTCTTCCAATGGCCTTTCGGCTGCCGAGTCCATGCCGGCTTCCGGCGTGGTGCAAGTTGTCAATTAATAGACCATTTACAAGCGTCACGCTACCTCGACAAGGGATTCCTGAAACCCACAGAAAACCCGCCAATTCCGGTCTCGGACAGACGGCTGTGAATGGCCCTGAACCTGGTATCGATGGAGTGACCGCCGGCCTCACCTTTTGTCGCAAGTCGATTGACTGGGGGGAGGCCTTTGGAGCCCAGTACTCAGCAGACCAGACCCGATCGAAAGAAGAAAAACCATGTCAAAAATAACGGTGATTTCCGGTGACTTTCTGGCAGGTGATGCCGATTTTCAATCTGGACTGTTCACTCTAAAGCCAGTATTAAAACCTTCTCTCGAATTAAAGATACCCCTTTCAAAACTGGAAACCCTGGAAACAGCAACCGAAGAAGTCGTCAGCAAGAAAGGAAGCGTTATTCGATGGAGTCTGGCTGGAGCACTGCTTTTGGGGCCGATTGGACTGGTTGCGGGCTGGATGCTGTGCGATAAAAAAAAGGAAATAACCTTCTACGCAAAGTTCAAAGATGGACGCTGCCTTCTCGCCACGACTGATATCAACACTTACTCAAAGATCTCTGCCTCTCCCCCCAAGTAACACTGCGCCAAAATGCTGCTCTCTACTTGATTCGTACTGGCTGAATTCAAGCAATGAAAAGCCCGGCATTTCTGCCGGGCTTTTCATCGGGCTCTACGCACGCCGCTGGATTGCGACCTTCGACCAAAGGGTAAAGGCGACTGGCGGTGTCCAGCCTGAGTTAGATGTGTGCTCTTGCAGGCACACGTACTTATTGCCTTCGTAAGTCACGCCATCTTCCTTGCGGTACCGGTGGTTCAGCTGCCACTCGGGGAACTCTGGGTCGGTGACGTCTCCAGCGGTTCTAACACTCAGACTCTTGCTCGGAAGCGACTCTTTTCCCGAAGAGTCTGTCGCCGTGACAAAGTAACTGTACTGAGTGTTCGGCGTCAGACCTGAGTCTTTCAGCGTTAAAGCCGCCGTATGGCCGATTGGAGTCCCATTTCGGTACAACGTATATGTCTCGATCGGACGAGGACCAGCTGAAGCCCCCCAACTCAAAGTCACGCTGGTTTCGGTCACGTCCCTGGAGGACAGATTCGCCGGAGCCGTTGGCCGCTCACCAATACCGGGCTCACCGTGAATCAACGGGGCATAGCGATTGTAGAACTCCCAGTTGTAGGGAACATTGTCCCTGCTGATGCCATCGTCCCAGTTGATCGACCAGGTCATCAGCCCTTTGATGGAATGGCCGGCAGCATCGAGGCGCTTGAATGCGTTGACCACCGCAGCAGGATCAATCACATAGCCAGTGGCCGCAGCGTCAACATTGGCCGGTAAGCCAATGACGACTTTATCCGCAGGAATGGCGATGTAATCCCGAGTACCAGTTACCAGGCTTTCGGTCAGGTAGTGATCCTTCACCAGTTTCAAGGCCGCAGGCAGCACCGTCTTGTTGTCAGCAAAATCAATGGCGCTTTGCTCGAGGTCGATATCCAGTCCATCAAAACCGTAGACTTCAACCAGGCGGATGATTTCATTCGCCAGTGGCTGTTCATCCCCTTTGTGCAACTCGATATGAGCGTCGGCACCGCCCAACGAGATCAACACAGCCCTTCCCTGGCTGTTAAGTACACCCACCTGACGGCGGAACTCATCGTCAGAGAGGTTATAGGGTTTGAAGGTAGGAATACCCTGGCCTTTCATGAAGGCGACAGCAACAACATTGGATCGATATAAGGGTTGCTACATCAACTATCCAGACGTAGACATGTTATTGGTAAACGGCATACCTGATGACAGTTGTCTTGAGCTTTATTATGGAAACACGGGATTGGTAGAGGAATTGATCCTACTGAAAAACCAGGTAGATCCTCAAAACCTTTTCCGACACCAGATGTCGATTCCGCTAGCACGAGACAAGAAAAGCCTGTAGGGAACACGCTTTCCCATGTGCGCGCGCTGCTTCGGCAGTGCGGGCTTGCTCGAACATCATGATCCATCCCGCACTAAATGCCTCCACTGAGAAGTGACGATGCCCGGCAGCTCAGCCATTGCTCGACTAGGCTATAAATCTCCACAGGCGCTAAAGCCATGGAAGATCAGGGTTCGGTTGATTTTGCGCTCTATAATCAAAATCTAACGCAGCGTGTATGCGGCTACGGAGCTACTACCGGTCCGGTGCTGGCAAAACATATTGAATATTGGAGGGAGCCATGAGCAATAGCGTCGCCACCGGCGAGCCACCTGAAGCCATCCGTCTCATCATCAAGGTTTATGCCTGCCTGCTGCTCGCAGGGTTTGCGTTTATTCCAGCCTACCTGATCAGCTACTTGTACTTCTTTCAGGACCCCACCCTTCTATTCGAGAACCACGCGTTCCATATCATTGCGATCACGGCAGCCACTCTGGAAGGCTTGTTTGTCACTTACGTAACGTGGCGCTGCTACCAGTCATCGGGGGAGCCGCTGCTGCGGTGGATGACGCTTGGTTTTCTGGGTTTTGTACTGATCTATGCATTTCATGGTGCGTTCACCGGGCTCGCACACCACAATATCTGGCTATTCCTGCTTTATGGACCGGCCTCTCGACTGGTCATGTCAATACTGCTGCTGGTCGGAATGCTCTCGTACCACTGCCCACCCGATGCTGCGGACCAACGAATGCAGCCCCGCCGGTGGCTGACCTGGATAGGACTGTTCCTGCTGATTGACCTGGTAGTGGCGTATGTCGCGAACTCCTCAATCGCCAGCGAACCTGCGGTGCGCCTTTCGCTGGAAGGTGGCGCCCTGGTTTTGTCCACATTGAACGTGGCAATGCTCCTGCTGCGCCGTATCCGTTCGCAACTGATGGTGATTTTCGTCATCTCGGTCACGACGTTCGCGTTGTCATCTCTTGCATTCATCCTTGGACGTCCCTGGAACCATATGTGGTGGCTCGCCCATGCAATCTTCGCTGCTGGGTTCTTCCTGCTGAGCTATGGGGTCGTGCAAGCGTTCCTCACCACGCGATCTTTCTCGACTATTTACACCCAAGAGGAGCTGATGGTGCGTCTTGCCGAGGCTATGGAGTACACCGAGAACGCTCTGGTGGAGCTCCAGCGCACCAATCAGGAACTCGGACACCTTGCGGCGACCGATCCACTGACAGGCGCTGATAATCGGCGTCGGTTCTTAGAGCGGGTCGAAGCCGAAATTGGCCGGACCAACCGCGGCGGTGAGCCGTTCTCCGTGTTGGCACTTGATCTGGACAATTTCAAGTCCATCAATGATCGCTTCGGGCATCAGGTTGGCGATGACATCCTGAAAGAGTTCGTGCAGAAATGCCTCGATTCGATCCGACCGTATGACGGTGTAGCCCGAGTGGGTGGGGAAGAATTCATGATACTGCTACCTCATACCTCACTAGAGGCCGCGCATGTCATCGCCGAGCGTCTGCGAACCAGCGTTGCAGATACTTCTTTCAGTAGCGGCTTCCAGCGGTTATCCGTGGTCACAGTGAGTATCGGCATATCGCAATCTGGCCGCGACGGCGACACCATCGAGGCAATTCTGCACGTAGCCGATCAGCGCCTGTATCACGCTAAACACCAAGGACGTAATCGTGTGGTCACTACCATCAAGACCAGCCTCCAACCGCTGCCCTGACCATCATGGCGATAGCTCCAGAGCACTGCATGCTCATACCGTCTCGGACATCTTGCATTGCCGAGATGCGGTGAAGAGATTGCGACCGAGGGCGCGCGTGACGTCCAAATGAGCAGTCGGATCTTGTGTTTCCGATTCGAGCAGGAGCTCGGAGGTCACGACGCATGCACCGCAATAATCAAAGATCCCATGGTCAATCTGCGTCTTCATGGCCTCGGCATAGCCGTGCCGCTCATAGGTTCCCCCGTCGGCGCCGCCAACACCGACAAGATGAACTCGCAGGTGGTGAAGCTTCTTCACCAGTTTGGCATCCGGACTGAAATCGAACGCCCAGCCATTGGCGAATACACGGTCGATCCATCCCTTAAGAAGCGCCGGCATCGACCACCAGTAAACGGGATACACTAGCACAAGGGCATCAGCGCGGTCGATTCTCGCCTGCTCGGCAGCAACATCAGCCGGCGGTGGACCCTCCCTGTGATGTACTGCGAGGTCGGCCGCAGAGAACCTCGGATCAAAACCTTCCGCAGAGAGGTCCGCGATTTCGAAAGAGTTAGCGGCATCAGCCAGGGATATGCCCTCAGCGACATGTGCAGCGAGGCTATGGCTGAGCGACCTGGGATCATGATGAGCAACAACGATAAGCGCGTGCATGTCAAAAAACTCCTGCTACTGATTGAGGGCAAAAGGCGAAACTTATATACTTTTAGTAAGTTACAGGCCTTAAGTTACTTTTGGTATATAGACATGTCAAGCACCGAAAAGAGAGAGCAGGCCTCCAGCACACAGCCACGTCGTCGCCTGTCTAGAGAGGAGCGACAGCGCCAGTTGCTGGATGTCGCGTGGCGATTGGTTCGGGAGGAAGGTACGGACGCATTGACGCTTGGACGACTCTCCGAACAGGCCGGCGTTACAAAGCCTGTCGTTTACGACCATTTCGGCACAAGGCCCGGACTGCTCGCTGCGCTCTATCAGGAGTTCGATGCACGCCAAACAACGCTGATGGACTCCGCACTCCAGGCAAGTGAACCTGCGCTAGTGAGCAGGGCTGCTGTCATCGCATCGTCTTACGTCGACTGCGTGCTTCTCCAGGGCAATGAAATACCCGGCGTGATCGCGGCATTAGCCAGCTCGCCGGAGCTCGAAAAGATCAAGCGCGAGTACGAAGTGATCTTCATGAACAAGTGCCGGATCGCCCTCGCCCCTTTTTCCAAGACGGGAGATATTGCACCTGCAGGTCTTCGGGCAATGCTTGGTGCCGCCGAGGCTCTTTCCCATGCCGCAGCGACCGGAGAAATCACGCCCGCGCAAGCGCAAGACGAGCTCTTTGAAACGATCGTCGCGATGGTCGATAGAAGTTCGCGCAGCCAAGTATTTGCACGCTCCGCGACACAAAATCGTGTTTAGCGAAAACGTGTCGCGGTCTTTTGAGGGTGCTGGCGATAGCCAGAGCGCCGATGACGCTCGTGAAGCCGCCGAACAACTGCGCGACGCCATTGAAAAGAACCGTGGGGACGCCGAGATAGCGACAGGAAAGCTCACCACGGGGCGCCATGAACTGGCGCAACGTAACCTCTATGCACACCGATCGACGCCGAAGTGGTCCGACGCCTGATCCAACCTGGCGCCGCCGTCTCGCCCCAGTCGGGACCCGCCTTCATATTGTTGCCGAACCAGGCACGTATCGTGCGAGCCGAGCTGAACGAGTCCTTTATTGGCGTGGTACTTCCCGGGATGAAAGCCGAAATATCCGACGACAGCGGTAGCAATGAGCCACTTCGGACACTGCGCAGGCGAAAGCTCTGTATCGGCAAGCTTTGGCTTCAAGATAACGGAGTTCTGTCCGTGACCACATTCCTGCTTCCACATTTGCACATGGGGATCATCGCTTCGGAGCGTTTACGATAAAACTCGTAGTCCTTTGCAGGGATGGTGTTAAAGCCTTCCCAGCGTTCCTCTGTTCGGCCCCATTCATCTGAACGCCAGACCTGTACACCTTCATGCCCACAATCGCTGCAGGTCGCTTTGTACCTGCGCTCATGCCAGCTCATTTTGACCTCGACTTCACCGAAGAACTCGCTGAAATCTGAAATATAGCAGCGATACAGCCCTCCCTCCCCTCCGACACCACTCGCATGCGACTTCCCACGGCGCCCTCCGGCTGCTGGCCGTGCTGTGAGGTCGCAGCTGAGTTTTGTTGGATCAACACCCGCCGCTCTGGAGGCGACCATGAACGCAGCACTGAAACTCTGTCAGGCCATTCACGACACAAAACTGCCTCCAGAAGGTGAAATCGATGCGTAGATTCATTCGTCGCAAGTTCGAAGCCTGGCTAACCCTGCTAGCTGCGAAGATCCTGAGCGACCGCAATGTGCACCGCTGCGCCGTGGTGTCCCGCCGCGGCAACAACGCCATGTATGGAATGGCTGAATGCCTTGAAACCATCGCCAAGCGCATCAGCACGAACTCCCCGTAACGTCCTCCCCCTTCAAAGTCATCCGCTATAAAAGGACGACGTCACGCCCTCCTGGGCATTTGCCGACCCGCTGCAGCGCCCTGGTCTGCAATGTATCGAGCCTTCCCCACTCCCCAGGCAAGAGCGCGGGTCATCGATTCATTGCGCCAACAGTCTATGGCTTCTTCGTGGAGCGCCATGCCGGCAGTGGCATATACCCCGATAAACATCTGGGTCATACCTGCAGGAGAGAGCCTGACCTGAACGTCGATGGTCGTTCCATCGCCCAGTACCTCGTCATGAGCCCGGGTATTAAGAGCTGGGTCAGCCCAGTTCCAATATTTTTGACCTCGAGTGCGCATATTCACCTCCGAGTATTCCTCCAGTAACGCAGGTATTTTGCGAAAGGGATAACGGTTTCTCCTATTTGCGACCAGAGGTGAATTTTCGGCCAGTTAACGACCGATATATCACCAAAAAGCCCATTACACCCTCAAACTAACAGCCACGCCATGGCGGCAAGGACGAAGTCATGCCTGAAGAAACAGTTTTGATTGATTCGCTGCCGGTCCATCGCGATGCGTGCGGTTGGTGGTCACATCTTGGCTACCTGTCGGAATTCGACGACGAAATCACTGAAGAGCAGTTTGCGAAATTGCACTCCACTTGACCGCCTGTTTGCATACGACCTGATCAGTCATTTGCATTCGTCCTGAGCACTGACTGCATCGGATCTGAACAGTACGCTTTGTAACCGTGATCGGCAGAGAACGGCCGATTCTGTCTGTATCTACGGCGGGCAGATGTTAATGACCCTTGGTTTAGAGCATTCACACCGAAGATCACTGCGTGGACTGAAACTGTAATCTGGATGGGTATGCGATCCTAGGGGCTGCGAGAAAACTCGCCTGGCGGCGATCAAGCAGGTTTCTCACGGAGCCTTGGGGGAGCGGTACGCCCTGCCGGATGAGGGCCGCGCGCCCTCAATAGCAATGACCGGAACACGTAGCTCAGGCCGGGTGATGTCATAGACCTGCAGTTCACACCCCTCACCGTCATCGACGAAGACAAACTCCGCCAGATAGACTTTTTGCTTCTCGGGTATAAAGGTACTGGTGATCGGCCCACAAGAGTAATAAGTCGGGACGGTTGGATTGGTGGTTACCTTTTCCTCCCACTTGTTCTTCGACGCGTTGAATACCTGGTCATGGCTGTAAAGCGTCCGATAACCCGGTGCCGGCTGCTGACGGCTGACCGTCGATGACCCGCTAACTTGCAAAGTCTGGCCAGGATCGGCCTGCATTTCCAACTGGGGAAAATGCTTGGAGACTGCGCTTTCGAAACGACTGAACCATCCGCCGACTTTACTGCGAAATGGTTTGAGTACTGTCCCCAGTTGATCGGGACGTGTATCCGGATCATTGCCTCGGATCACTGAAAAGTCCACCGGGTTGAGCGCATCGCCTGATGCTTGCATGATCAGTTTGGCGTGTTGATCATCTACGGTGACTTTCTTCTGCTCCAGCATGATGCCATCTGTCCAGAGTGTCGGCGCAGAGCTGCGAGAGTCGGAACTGCAGCCGTATAGCCCCAAAAACAGAACCATTGTGACAATTTTCTTCACTGCGCTTTCCTGTGTTGAGCCGTTGATGAGCTTCTAGGAACGTAGCTTTCCTGAAGACGACAACAAAACGCCACTATCGCGCAGAACCACAACTAAAAGGAACGGCTGAAGTGCGGATTTTTACCCTCGCCTACGGTCGAGACCGGCATGCGGCGAGCGGCAATGGGCGTTCTCTACCAGTCCGTTATCGGCCGCCATACAACTGCCGTCATACTTATGCGACAATATGCATAATGTCTGGCATGAATCCCGCCTTTATTGCCCAACAGCTCGGACACAGCGTCCAGATGCTGCTCTCGACCTATGCCCGCTGGCTTAATTCAAGTAGCGACCGGGGCGTCCTGCCAACCGTACATCCCCCCAATTCCTACAGCTCGTCGCCCCACCCTCGCCCGACCATTGCGCCTCAATTACTGTATATCCAAACAGCACAAACTGAAGGCGCTTACCGTGGATCCCCTCGACATCGAAGACACCACTGACTGGCTTGGATGCCCGACCGAACTGGAAACCGTCTCCCACTACAACCGCATGCTGGAAAATGAAGTCCAGGAGCTGACCCTGCAACTGCGTAAAGCCCGCGAGGACATATTCGGCCTGGTGCAGATGCACGCGGATATGTCCAAGGAGCGTGACCACCTCAGGGCAGAGCTGAGCCGCACACAAGCCGAGCTATCAGATACCGAGCGAGACAAGACCTCAATCGAAATAAAAAGCAATTGGCAGCTGGCCGCGAAGGACCGGCAGATCAGCCAGCTCTACGCCAAAATTGTCGAGCTCACAGGAATCGAACCGTATACCCGCCTCCCGGGCAACTAAACTTAGGGTTCAGCTTGAGGGTTCAGCCATGTGCGGACGACTTTCGCAGTACCGGGGTATCCACGACTTCGTGGCGGCGCTGAGCATGCCCAATGCTCTGGTCAACACCGTCGGCGACCAGCCGCTCGAGCAGTACAACGTCGCCCCCACAACAAGGGTCGCCCTCTTTCGCCAGGAGGGCGACACGCTGCACGCTGACCTGGTCAGGTGGTGTTGGCGACCGCATTGGGCAACCGATCAGCCAGCGAAACCGAACGGCAGAGTCGAAAAGGTAGCGCATAGCCCATTCTACCGGGCGATCTGGCCACACCGCGCCATCACGCCCATCCAAAACTGGTTTGAGTGGTTCGAGGAAGGGGGGCAGAAGGCCGTTCGGTCGAGATAGACACGGCGGCCTTCGTCCGT